>DASCOB010000137.1:0-41561 GCA_036011785.1 Anaerolineales bacterium
GGTCGGCCTCGCGCAGGTCGGCCCCGCTCATGTCGGCCCCGGTCAGGTCGGCCTCGCGCAGGTCGGCCCCGCTCATGTCGGCCCCGGTCAGGTCGGCCTCGCGCAGGTCGGCCCCGGTCAGGAAGGCCCCGGTCAGGAAGGCCCCGGTCAGGAAGGCCCCGGTCAGGTCGGCCCCGGTCAGGAAGGCCCCGGTCAGGAAGGCCCCGGTCAGGTTGGCCTCGCTCATGTCGGCCCCGGTCAGGAAGGCCCCGGTCAGGAAGGCCCCGGTCAGGTTGGCCCCGGTCAGGAAGGCCCCGGTCAGGTTGGCCCCGGTCAAGTCGGCCCCACTCAGGTCGGCATTGCCCAGATTGGCGTCAACTAACGCGATTGCGCGCATGTCAGCATTACTGAGTACTACATCATTCAGAATGCCACCGTGCAAGTCAGCGCCAGAACATTAGGCTTATGGCTCGATCTCGCAGTCGTCGGTGATAATCAGATTACACCCCGGAAGTGGGATGGCGATTGTTATGAGTAATCCTGCTACCATTGCGATGGGTTTGAATTTGAGCATTACCTGTACTATACACCTGCGCCTAGTGGGTACGCAAATGTATCTGCACTGTTCGCAAAAGCAGCTAGAACAGGCCATGCTTGCTGACCCGCTTGGAGCGGGTGTATAGTTGAGGTATGTCTAAATACACACGCGAAGAGATGCTGGCAAAGATTGCCGCAGGAGAGAGCCTGGAAGGTGCCGACCTGAGCGGGGCCAACTTGGGCTGGCGCAGCTCGGGAGACTCCTTTAGGTACCATTTTTCGATTAACCTGGAAGACGCCAACCTGTGCGGGGCCAACCTGAGTAAGGCCAACCTGCAAGACGCCAAGGTGGGCAGGGCCGACCTGAGAATGGCCTACCTGAGCCAGGCCGACCTGCGCGAAGCTAAGTACGACGTAGAAACAGAGAGAGGCCTGAAGACTTCGACCCGGAAGCCGCCAGGGCGGTGCTGGTGGAAGATGAGGACTGACCCGCTGGGGGCGGGTGCATAGTTAGGGTATGGCTGACTTCACGCGTGAAGAAGTGGTACAAGTCGACTTGGACGGTCGAAAATGCGTGGGCGCCGACCTGCGCAAGGCCAACCTGGGCGCGGCCGACCTGAGCGGGGCCTACTACAACGCCGACACAAAGTGGCCTGAAGGCTTCGACCCTGAAGCAGCGGGGGCGGTGTTGATAGAATGACCGACAATGGAAACCAAATGGCGCGCTGCTGGTTTGAAAGAGGTATAACCGAGCCGAAGGGTGGCGCGCGGTTTATGATCCCGATCCGGAACAGGGGAGCTCGGGACCCTTTTGGGAGTGGCTACCAGAGTGAGTGTCCCCGACGAAGGCGGAGCGCGGGAGCTGGAATGAGGCCGGTGAGCGCCGTGCGGGCATGAGGCTGCGGTCGCCGCGGACGGCGGCATTGGTGTGGCGTGGTGGGCCAACTGTGCTCGCCTGCGTGCTCGCGATGGCGGCGTGTGCGCCGCCATCCGCGCCCACGCAGGTTGCGCCTCCCTCGACACCCATTCCGAAAACAGGAAAGGCGTGGACCACACAGGCTCCCTCCGCAGCAACGCCGCGATTGGTGGTCGCAGGAGCGAAGGGTGAATTGCTGGCAGCGCGAGCGGGCAAAATTCGTTCGGAATACTCTCCCGTCGAGTACACTATGTTTTGGGATTACAGCGCTGCGGCCGGTGCGCTGGCATTCGCCAGCGCACCCTGGCGGCGTTCGGCTTCGGGGAACCTTTCCGTGAGCGATTTTTGGGTGTATGACTATAGTGAGGGTGGGTCAACGCGTTGGTTCGCCTCGAATGTGGGGCGCGTGCTCTGGGCGCCGGATGCGGATGACGGCACTCGGCGCGTGGCTCTGGCGCTTTTCGACCGGGCGCGGGGGGATTTCTCTCTCGCCATCGCGACTGCGCCCGGCGAAGCGCGGGTGGTGGCTGAAGCCGCTTCTATTGCCTTTTCGTGGGCGCCAGACGGCAGCCAACTGGCATACGTGCGCCGGGCTCCTCCAACGGGTTTGTACGTGGTTGATGCGGATGGAGGGCCGGCACACAGGCTGAGTGATTTCGCGTATCAGGACGGCGGCTGGCTTTTCGATAAACCACTGTGGATGCCGGAGCACGGTGTGTTAATTGTGGCTGAGAATTACGATCGCCCGCTGCGCGCTGTGCCGCTGGATGGTTCCGCGGAGTTCGTCCCGACGGCGCCGGATGGGGGCAGGGTTTCCGGGCCGCGGCCGGATGTCATGTTGTGGGCGCGCGGGCGCCGGCAACTGGTACTCTCCGGGGAATCCGGTTTTGCCCCGGAGACATGGGTACATACCTTTTCTGTAGATTTGCGCACGGTGGAGCACAGCTTGATGCTGGCGGAGGCCACTTTGAAAGAGTGGTGGCAGCCGGGGGAGAGTGTGCTGCTGTTGGGGGACGTGGGCGCGGAGGTGCACGCGCTGCCGGCGCCGTGATCCCTGTCGCGGTCTGCGTTCACCCCGGAGGGTAAATGGAAACAACCGATTCGATAAACCGGGCTGATTTTGAGAGAGTTGATATGCGCGTGGGCAGAATCGTGGCGGTGGAACCTTTTCCGGAAGCTCGAAAACCAGCCTATCGTCTGAAGGTCGATTTTGGCCCGCTGGGGGTGAAGAAGAGCTCGGCGCAAGTGACCAACTACACCCCTGAGGAATTACAGGGGCGACAGGTGGTGGCAGTGGTTAACTTCCCGCCGAAACAAATTGGGCCGGCCATCTCTGAGGTGTTGGTTCTGGGTGGTATCGATGCGGACGGAGAAGTGCGGTTGCTATGCCCGGACCCGGACTGCGAGCTGGGTAGTAAAGTAGCCTGACCGAACGGAAACACTGATTTGGTTGAAAGTGGAAGGCCTGCGCCCTGGTAGGGGCGCAGGCCTTCCTGCTTCAGGCGGGGCGACTATTCGTTAACCTTAAAATTTGCAGATTTCCCACTGACGAATCTCACCCAAATTCTTTTCAAAAACCGCATATATGGTTAAGGTTTATGTTTTTGGGGCACATATGGGTGTTTTCCACCCTCCGGTTGGGCATGTGCCCGGCGAGTCATTTTCGCCACAAGGGTGCGAGTGACCAATAGGGCTTGCACATATGTGGGGGTGTGTGTTATAAAAGTGGAAATCTGTGGAGGAAAGTGGAAAAAAGTGGAACGTCGTGGTCGCGGAGCCCGACGTTAGGTGATTAATGCGGGAAGCGCACAAGTGTTCTTAGGTGAGTATTACCACACTCTGGATACGAAGGGCCGCGTCACGGTCCCGGCCGTTTTTCGCGACCATTTTACAGATGGCTGCGTGCTCACGCGTGGCTGGGAACGGTACCTGATCATCTACAACAAACAGGCTTTCAGGCATATCGTGCGAAAATCGCAGGAGCTTAGCCCGACCGTACCGGAGCACCGCGTACTGCAGCGTGTGATGTTCGCGAGCGCGCGCGAAGCCCAATTCGACAAACTCGGCCGTGTGAATGTGCCGGCCTTTCTCAGAGAGTATGCCGGCTTGGACAGGGAGGTCGTACTGGCCGGTGTGGGCGCGTGGATTGAAGTGTGGAACAAGGCCGATTGGGAATTGCAGCTACAGAACGTGAACGATAGCGCCGCCAACGCCGAACGCTTCTCGGCGCTTAATCTGGCGATGGGCCCGAGCGCTATTGACGGTTCGCAGGGTGAGGGCACAAGCGCGTGATTGTTGTGGCAGTTTGGTGCGGTTTTGAGCGGGGCTGACGCGGCCGCTTTGTGGGGCAGCTCACGCACGTTCCGGTTCTTTTCAAAGAAGTAATCGCTGGCCTGCAACCGCGGGCGGGCGGCAAATACATTGACGGCACTGTTGGCGCGGGGGGGCACGCCGAGGGTATTTTGGCAGCCAGTGCTCCTAGCGGTTTGCTGCTGGGTTTGGATCGTGACCCGGATGCGGTGCTGGCGGCCAATCGTCGCCTGGCGTCATGCGGAGCACGGGCAACCGTAATGCACGCGGCTTACGTGGAGATGGCGCGCTGTGCGCAGGATCTGGGCTGGGAGAGCGTGGATGGCATCTTGCTTGATCTCGGGGTCTCCTCCCTCCAATTTGAGCAAGGCAAGCGCGGGTTTTCGTTTGTGCGCGAAGGGCCGCTGGACATGCGTTTCGACCCATCCTCCGGAATGACGGCGGCGGAGATTGTCAACCGGTGGCCGCAGAATGAAATCGCGAAAGTGCTCTCCGAGCTGGGGGAGGAGCGCCAGTGCAAGAAGATTGCCCGCGCACTGGTGCAGGCACGACCGATTGAAAGCACGCTGGAGTTGGCGCGGATAATTGCGGAAGAAAAAGGTGCAAAAAAAGGCAAGCGGCATGCAGCCACAAATACGTTCCAGGCATTGCGAATCGCGGTCAACGGGGAGTTGGACATCCTTAAAGATGCCCTGCCGCTTGCGCTGGACATACTCGCGCCCGGCGGGAGACTTGCGGTGATTGCCTTCCACTCGCTGGAGGACAGGATGGTGAAGCAGATGTTCCGGCGTGAATCGCGGGGTTGCCTGTGCTCTCCGGAGCAGATTGTGTGCGTCTGCGGCCACCGCGCGAGCATTCGCGAAGTAAAGCGCCGGCCGATAAAGCCATCGTCTGATGAGGTGACCCGAAACCGGCGCAGCCGCAGCGCAAGATTACGTATAGCAGAGAAACTGTAGAGGCCAGCGAGATTGAGGGAGGCAATCAAAATGGAAAGCCATTTTATCTCACCAGTGTTGCGCACCGTGGCATTCATCGCGATTGATGCCATGTTGGTGATGCTCATTCTGCAGCAGCTGAACCTGGTGAAATGAGATTGAATACGGCCTGCGCCCAGCGCTTCTATTGACCCATACATGGCATGGACCTTGCATTCAACCTTCAGGGTAGCAACCAGGGGGCGTGCAGCCAACCCGTTCGCGGGCTCGGTCTGTTTTCGCGTCTCAAGGAGGTGCTGATGGTTGTACGGGTAAGCGAGAGGGCGGAAGGCGTGAAGCAAGCGTCATTTGGACGGGCGTTCCGCCAGGCGCCGTGGCGAAAGCACAGGCAGATTCTTGCGCCACTCGCCATGGCCGTGTTCGCAGCCGCGTTGTTTGGCACTGTCTATTTAGCAGAGACCTCGCGCGCAGCGGTCACCGGTCGGAATGTGCAGCGGCTGCGCAGGCAGGTCGAGAAATTGGGCTTTGAAAATGATCTGCTGCGCGCGCACAACGCCACCGTGCAGTCGGCGGCCGCACTGATGGAGCGAGCGGAGCAATTTGGCTATCACCCGCTGCAGATCGAGCAGATAGAGTTCATGGAGGTGGCGGGATTCTCTCATGACAGTCGGTCAACTGCTCAGACGCAGCTGGCTGAGCAAGAGAGCCAATCCATCTACCCTTACGACGAAACGCTCGCTCACTGGGTGATGCGTCAACTCCCCAAGTGGGGCCTGATGGAAGAATAGCATGCGCAGCGGGTCGTTCCACAACCGTCTGGGCATTGTCACATTCATTCTGGCTCTGTGCACCCTGTTCGTTTTCTACAGGTTAATTAGCATTCAGTTTGATGCTAAGGCGGCCGAAATCGCCGAAGGCGATCCGGGCATCTTTGAAATGGTGCAACCGCCGAGAGGCCGTATTTTTGATCGCGACGGCGATTTGCTCGCGACAAACACGGTCTATTACGAATTGGGCATTGATTACAAAAGCCTTCGCGTAGAAGATGAAAACGAGGATGGCAAAACCGATCAGCTGGATCGGCGCATGGCCCTCGAAGATGTCTCTCTTGAGCTCTCGCGAGTGCTGGACATGCCCTACGAGCAACTCAGGCCGACTATCCTCGACGATGTTGATCTGGACGGGCGGCGGCTTGCGTACAAGAAACTAATCCCTTATCTGGAACCCGACCTTGCCCCGGATCTAGAATGGCAGCTTCGCCGGCTGCTGGATGGGCGCTACGGCCCGCCCATCAGCGCCGAGCTTGCGGAGCGGATTGACGCGCTACTGAACCGCGATTATGACCCCAAGATTAATCCATCCTTGCCCGCCCAGCTGCAGGCTCTGACAGAGGGTTATGGTGCCGACCTTAGCAGAGACGTGCGTCAACACCTGCGGGCTTTGCTCTCGGGGAAATACGGACAGCGACTGCATTGCATCACCGTCAGGCCGGTGCTGTTGCGCACGTATCCCAACGGCTCATTGGCCGGGCATGTGTTGGGCCTGGTTCTTTACAACCAGACCGGTTATTACGGCGTCGAGGGGTATTACGATGATATCCTCGGCGGGGACACTGTGCGTACGTTTAAATCAATCATTCCGCTGGATGTCGGCACCGAACTGCAGACCGAAACAAACGCCGATGTCTACCTCACCATCGACCGCGAAGTCCAATTTCTGGCCGAACAGGTTTTGTCCGATGGCATCGCCGAATTCGAAGCCAGAAGTGGAATGCTGCTGGTGGCTGACCCGGGCAGTGGTGGAATCCTCGCGATAGCGGCATCGCCGGGATTCGACCCCAACGACATCGCTGCCGTGATCTCCGACACGGAAAACGAGGGGCGCAACCCGGCTGTCAGCGAGCAGTTTGAACCCGGCTCTGTCTTCAAGGTCTTGACTATGGCTGCCGCGCTAGAATCCGGCGTGTTCTCGCGTTACAGCACTTATTACGACTCCGGTAAGTTTGAATATGGCGGCATTGTCATTCAGAACTGGGATTACAAAGCGCACGAACTGCAGGACATGACCGGACTTCTGGCGCATTCTCTCAACGTGGGTGCAGCGACCCTATCCACCACACTGGGCCCAAAACGATATTACGACCTGTTGACGGCCTTTGGCATCGGGCGCTTGACGCACGTAGATATCGCCGGGGAGGCCACCGGGCATCTGAAGCGACCGGGCGACCCTGACTGGCACGACGCGGACCTGGCCACGAATGCGTTCGGACAGGGCATTGCTGTGACCGGGCTGCAATTGCTCACCGCGGTCTCGGCGGTGGCTAACGACGGGGTGATAATGCAACCCCACCTATTGCGCGAGATCCGTGACGGCGACATGGTCTACACGGTGCAGCCACAGGTATTGGGTCGGCCGATGTCCGCCGAAGTCGCGCGCACGCTCACCGAGATGCTGGCGATCAGCCTTGAGTCAGAATCCTCGCTGGCGCTTGTCGAAGGCTACCGCCTGGCTGGCAAAACGGGAACGGCCCAGATCCCGATGCCCTACGGCTACGACCCGGATCGCACCATGGCTTCCTTCATCGGCTGGGGGCCGCTGGAGAACCCGCAATTCATTGTCTACGTCAAACTGGATGCGCCCAATCTTAGCCCGTGGGGCTCAACTACAGCGGCGCCGACTTTCGCCAAGATGGTGCAGCGACTGGTGATTCACATGGAAATTCCGCCTGAGGATATACGCAATCGGCTGGCGGCGAATGGATGATCGGGAACGCATATGCTGACGCTGGGGACCGTGGTCGCCGCCCTGATCGGTTCGCGACCCGAGAGCGCGCTGCTTTCCCAGCCAATAGCGGAGGTTGTCATCGATTCGCGCCGTGCCAGGAAGCATGCGTTGTTTGTGGCACTGCCAGGAGAGATCACCGATGGACACCAGTTCGTGCAGCAGGCGTTTTCCGCCGGCGCAATGGCGGCTCTGGTGCAGCAGGATGTGAGTGCAGAATGCGCCGTCGTGGATCTGCGCCGCTCGCATCGCTCAGTGCAGGAATGGCAGCGCGCGCAATTCCCGCTCTGTCTGCGCGTCGAAGACAGCCTAGCGGCGCTGCAGCGCGTGGCGCAGCACTGGCGTACGCAGCTGGATGTCCGTGTTGTCGGAGTGACCGGCAGCGTTGGCAAGACCACAACTAAAGAGTTGACCGCGGCGGTGTTGGCGCGCCGTTTTCGCACCTTAAAAAATGAAGGCAATCTGAATAATGAAATCGGCCTTCCATTAAGCCTGCTGCAACTCAGGGAACGCCATGAGCGCGCCGTGCTGGAAATGGGCTTTTACACGCGCGGAGAGATTGCTCTTCTCTGTGAGCTTTCACAGCCGCATGTCGGCGTAATTACAAACGTCTATCCGGTTCATCTGGAGCGGGCTGGTACTCTTAAGGACATCGCCGCTGGCAAAGGCGAACTGGTCGAGGCGCTTCCGCCTGACCCGGACGGGGTAGTGGTGCTGAACGCCGACGAGCCGGAGGTCATGGCCATGTCGGGCCGCACGCGCGCCCGTGTGTTCACTTATGGCCTCGAGCCGGACGCCGATCTGTGGGCTTCCCATGTGGAGGGAATGGGTTTGAGCGGCATCCGCTTTCGGGCGCATTATCGCGGCGATACTCTGCACGTTCGCGTGCCGCTACTCGGGCGCCATTCGGTACACACCGCGCTGCGCGCGGCCGCTGTCGGCCTGACGGAGGGATTGACATGGCAGGAGATTCTTGAAGGCCTGCAGGCTCAGGACGGACAGGCGCAGCTACGTCTGTATGCCGTGTCTGGTCCGCGGGATAGCATAATCCTTGACGATACTTACAACGCCTCACCCGAATCTGCAATTGCTGCCCTCAATCTACTGGAGGACCTCGATGCCGCCCGGCGCGTGGCCGTGCTGGGGGACATGCTTGAACTAGGCTCGTTCGAGCAGCAGGGGCACCGAGCGGTGGGAACGCGCGCGCGCAATGTGACAGATCTACTCATCACGATTGGGGAGCTTGCGGAAACAATCGCGGAGGGCGCACGCGCCGCCGGGATGGAGGAAAGTGAGATTGTGCGTTGCCGGGATGGTGAAGAAGCGCTGGCGGTGCTGAAACAGGAGATGAATGCCGGAGATGTAGTGCTGGTGAAGGGGTCGCGCGAACTGCGACTGGACAGACTAGTAAATGAACTGGAAGCGCGGGCATGAACACTGAGGGCATTTTTTCGTTGAGTCTAGCCAGCATCACCTTTGTGATGACGGTGATCTGGGGCGGGCCGTTGCTGGAGATTCTGCGCCGTATGCGCGTCGGTAAGCAAATTCGCGTGGATGGTCCTCAGACTCATTTCTCTAAGCTGGGTACTCCCACGATGGGGGGTCTCCTGGTCATCGCGCCGGTGTTGGTGATTACGGCGGTACTTAACCTAGTCAGCCTGATCAAGCCCGTGACTGGTCGTTCGATCCTGTTGCCGCTGGCGGTGTTGATGGGGTTTGCCACCCTAGGCATCTGGGACGACTGGACTGGGTTAAAGGTCACTCGCAAGGGCGAGGGGCTGCAGGCGCGCTACAAGTTCATTATTCAGGTGCTGATTGCACTCACCGCGGTTTTGGTGTTGTTTTTCGCGTTTGATATTCATAGTGTGGCGTTGCCCGGTTTTCCGCGCAAAGTAGATATCGGTCTGATTTACATTCCCATTGGCGTTTTCATCATCGTGGGAGCATCGAATGCGGTCAATATCACTGATGGGCTTGATGGGCTGGCCGGGCTGGTGTTGGTGACAAATTTCATGGCGTTTGGCTTTGTGGCGCTGCTGCAGGAACAGGTGTTTCTAGTGCGGTTTTGCTTTACGATTGTGGGCGCACTTTTCGCGTTTCTCTGGTTCAACGTGCATCCGGCACAGTTGTTTATGGGCGACACGGGTTCGCTGTCGTTGGGAGCGCTGCTGGGCGTCGTGGCATTGATGACTGGCCAATGGCTGCTGCTACCGGTCATCGCAATTGTCCCGCTGGCCGAGACGATGTCGGTCGCGTTGCAGGTTCTGTATTTCAAATGGAGCGGTGGTCGGCGAATGTTTCTGATGGCGCCGCTGCATCACCATTTTGAGCTACAGGGCTGGAGTGAGACCCAGGTGGTTCAACGGTTCTGGTTGGTGTCAATTCTCTCTGGCATGATCGGTGTGGCACTGGCGCTATTGTAAGCGCACAATAAAGGAGAAATAACGTGGACATCGGTTTACTCTGGTTTGACAACGGGTCGCAGCGCTCGTTGAAAGAAAAAATCGGCAACGCTGTGAGTCATTACACGCAGCGCTTTGGCGACAAACCTACGGTGTGTTATGTGCACCCCGACACTCTGGAAGCGGATTTCAATTCATTAAAGGGAGTGCAGTTAAAAACCGCTACGAACGTATTGCCGCATCATTTCTGGGTAGGTATGGAGACTGACCCGCAGCTAGCGGAGCGGCGCAGCAACGGCAACGCTGCGAGCGGGCAATTATAAGCAGTGTGCGTGGGAAAACGGCGGTTGTTCTGGGGCTGGCCCGCCAGGGAATCACGCTGGCACGCTATCTTGCTGAGCATGATGCCAGCGTGCGGGTTAGCGATCTACGCAGCGCCGATGAGCTCGCTCCGGCGATTAACGCGCTGCGACATTACCGGCTCGATTTCGTCCTTGGAGAGCACCCGCAATCGTTGTTGGATGGCGCGGACATCGTGTTCGTTTCTGGCGGGGTGCCGACTGATATTCCGTTTCTCAAGCGCGCGCGCGAGCGCGGAATCTCGCTTTCTAACGATTCGCAGCTTTTTCTGGAGCGAGCACCGTGTAAAGTGGTTGGCGTCACCGGGTCGTCTGGGAAAACGACCACTACTCTTTTGGCTGGAAGAATGGCGACGGCTGGCGGGAGTTTCCGGCAGGTGTGGGTGGGTGGAAATGTGGGCAAACCGCTTTTGGCGGATGTGCGCCGTATGACGGGCGAGGACGTGGCCATCATGGAGTTGTCCAGTTTTCAACTTGAAATAATGACCGGCAGCCTGACGGTGGCGGCGATATTGAACATTACTCCCAATCATCTCGACCGTCACGCCAGCATGGAGGATTATGTGGAGGCCAAGGCGCGCATAATTGCTGGGCAGAGTACCGGCGACGTGGCTGTGCTCGGTTGGGATGATGAGACCACGCGCAGGCTGCGCGAGCGGGTCCGCGGGAATTGCTGGGGGTTCGGGTTGGCGGCCGACCCAGGCTTTGCTGATGGCTGCCATCTCGATGGTGAAAGAATCATGCTGCGGCGCGGGAATGTTTCCAGACCAATCGCAGTGCGAAGGGATATCAGATTGTGCGGCGCGCACAACGAACTGAATGTGCTCGCTGCCGCAACGCTGGTTGTGGCCGCCGGGGTCGAGATGACAGGGGTGTCGGAGGCCATTCGCGGTTTTCAGGGCGCGCCACACAGGTTGGAACTGGTGCGCGAGGCAAAGCGAGTGCGCTGGGTGAACGACACCATGGCGACCACGCCTGAGCGCACTGTGTCCGCGCTGCAATCTTTCAATGCGCCTGTGATTTTGCTGCTGGGCGGCAGAGATAAAAAGCTGCTCTGGGGCGCGCTTGCCGAGCGGGTGAAGACCGGGGTGAAAACGATTATTCTCTTCGGGGAGGCCGCATCGCTGATTGACGCGGAGCTCGGGCGTGCGTGGTTCGGCTCCGCGACTCTAGCGTCCGGGGTGGACAGCCGCGACGCACAGATTGTGGACAAAGGACCAGGGGTTGAGAGCGCAATCAATGGCTCTACTGCCGGGGAAGCAGTAACCCCTAGCCCTTTTCTAGAAACGCCCACGGTGTTGCGTGCAGAAAAACTGGTGCAAGCTGTGCAGCAGGCCGCCGACTGCGCGCAGGCCGGCGATGTAGTTTTGCTCTCTCCCGGCTGCACCAGTTTCGATGAGTATAGTGATGCCCCGGCGCGCGGCGACCAGTTCCGCGAGTTGGTGAACAGATTGCCATGAGTAGCGAACGGCGCCAGACGGAAAACGCAGCGGGCGCGAGGATGACGGCCAGCCCGGCGCATGTGGACTGGCCCCTGCTGCTGGCTACTGGCGCGCTGCTGGTTTTCGGGATGATGATGGTGTACTCCACCACGTTTGACCTTTCGTACTATTGGTACGACAACCGCTCCACCATGTTCGTGAAACATATGTGGCATATGGCGGCTGGCCTGGTCGCGCTGGCTGTTTGCGTGCGCCTAGACTACCAGAAACTACGCATTTCGGCGGTAGCGGTGGGCATGATGCTGCTCACCTTGGTCGGGCTGGTGCTGGTGCTGATATTCGGCATCGACCGCGGTTTGCACGCGGGTTCATACCAACCCTCGGAATTGGCGAAGCTGGTGATTATTATTTATCTGGCGGTGTGGTTGGCCTCCAAAAAGGAGACGTTGAGAGACTTCTGGCATGGTATGGCGCCGTTCGCCGTGGTGGTTGGGCTAGTGGCCGGATTGATTGTGTTGCAGCCGGACATTAGTGCAGCGGCCACCGTGCTTGTTATCGGAGGACTGATGTTCTTTCTTGCCGGAGCGGACATGCTGCAACTCGGGGGGGCGCTGGTAATTGCCGCCCTCGCGGGCCGCATAGTGATTCAGTTCTACGCCACCGGGCAGCAGCGCATCGAGGAATATATCGCAGGCCTGCGCGACATTACCGAGGGCTCCTGGCATGTGTTGCAAGCGACGGTAGCTTTTGTGGATGGCGGCATTTTCGGAGTCGGCCTGGGCGCGGGGAACGGTAAGTTCGCCTATTTGCCCGTGCCGCACACCGATAGCGTTTTCGCCGTGGTTGGTGAGGAACTCGGGCTGGTGGGGAGCCTGGCACTGGTGGCGCTCTTCGTCATGTTGTCCTGGCGAGGGATGCGTATCGCGGCACACGCAGACGACACTTTCGGGCAGCTGCTGGCTGGCGGGCTAACCGGTTGGATCGCGCTGGAGGTTTTGATCAATGTTGGCGTGATTCTGGGCGTGCTTCCTTTTGCCGGAAACGCGTTACCGCTCATCAGCTACGGTGGGTCTTCGCTGGTGGTGATGTTAGCGGCGATTGGAATCCTGCTCAGTGTTTCCCGGCACGACCCAGATGATAGGCCTGATAGAGAGAAGCGTGCGAATATTGATTTGCGCCGCTGGAACAGGCGGGCACGTCTATCCGGCACTGGCGGCCGTCGCTAGCCTGCGGGCAGCCCGCGCCGCGGCCAGGGACCTGGAGCTGCTCTGGGTTGGATCGGTCGGTGGCATGGAAGTGGAAATGGTGAGGGAAGTTGGAATCAACATGGAAACCATCTTAGCGGGAGGTGTGGTGGGCAAAGGATTGAGCGGCGGGGTGCTCGGGCTGGCCAAGCTCGCCGCGGGCGCCGTGAAAGCGCTGCGAGTGATATCCCGCTTTCGACCAGAGGTCATTTTCGTGACAGGAGGTTACACCACTGTGCCGGTCACTCTGGCAGGGTGGTTACAGCGAAAACCAATGGCGGTGTACCTTCCGGATGTGCAGCCGGGCCTGGCAGTGCGCTGGGCTGCACGGATTTCGCGGCGGGTACTCGTGACTATGGCGGAATCCGTGCAGTATTTCAACAATGCGAACGTGATCGTCACCGGATATCCGTTGCGCCCGGAAATTGTGCGTGCGACGCGAGAAACGCGGGAATTCGCGCAGGAAAAATTAAACCTCAGCTCCGGACGCCCGACGGTTCTGGTGGTCGGCGGCAGCCGCGGTGCGCGCAGCATCAACCAGGCCACACTTGTGGCGGGACCGGAATGGATTGGTGACGGTGCGCAGGTGCTCCATGTGAGCGGGCAGCTTGATTGGAGCGCAGTGCAAGAGCAGCGGGCGAAGTTTTCGCCGGAGACGAGAGCGCACTATCATGTCTTCCCGTATTTGTGGGAGGAAATGGGGTTGGCGCTGTGCGCGGCAGACCTTGTCGTGGCACGTGCGGGCGCATCATGCCTAGGCGAGTTCCCTGCTTTCGGGCTGCCGGCAGTGCTGGTTCCGTACCCGCATGCATGGCGTTATCAGCGCTCGAACGCAGAGATGTTGAGCGAGCATGGAGCGGCCATTTGGATTGAAGACAAGGATTTGCAGTGGACGCTTTCGCCGTCGGTGGGAGAGCTGCTGCGCGACTCAGCTCAATTGGCCGCGATGGGCCGCAAGGCAGCGGCGCTGGCCGTGCCGGAGGCGGCTGCACGGGTGGCGGCGGAGATAATCGCCGTGGCTGTGGGGGCAGGCTGATGATTTCGCTATCGGTGATTTTCTGGATGTACCTGCTTCTTTTCGGTATTATTGGCGGTTTGCGCGGTTGGGCCAAAGAGATTCTGGTGCTCTTCAGTATGGTGCTGGCGCTATTCCTCGATGCGGTGATCATGCAACACGTACCCGGAGTAAAACCGGCTCTTGCCGCTCAGACCCCGCTGACGCAGTTCTCAGTGCGGGCGACATTCTTTTTGCTGTTGGCTTTTTTCGGCTATGAGACCCCGGCAGTGGCCACTATTTTCGCTGACAAGGCCCGTCGGGAGCGGCTGGAGGACATGCTGCTCGGGCTATTTCTCGGCGTAATAAACGGCTACTTGTTGGTGGGAACGCTGTGGCACTACCTGCACGCAACCGGCTACCCGATTGCAGGCATTCTTCCGCCGGAGGCAGACAGTGTGAAGGCAATGCTGAATTACATGCCCCCAGAACTGGTTGGCCCACCGTACATTTATTTCGGGGTGGGACTGGCATTCGTGTTCGTGATTGTTGTGTTCATCTAACGGTGTGACGGCAGTGGAAACGAAGCAGCACATTCACCTGATTGGAATTGGCGGGGCGGGGCTGTCGGCCATCGCTACGGTGCTGCTGGAAGGTGGCCATGCGGTCAGTGGCTCCGACGAGCAAGCCACGGCTCTTACGGAGAGACTACAGGAAGCCGGCGCACGTGTGCATATCGGTCACCGGGAAGAGAATATTGCCGCGGCCGAAATGGTGCTGGCGTCCTCCGCCATTCCGGAAGGCAACCCGGAGCTACAGGCAGCCCGCGCGCAAGGCATCAAGGTTTTGAAGCGCCAGGAACTGCTCGGAATGCTTATGGCCGGCCGGGTAGGCTGCGCGGTGGCGGGCACGCACGGCAAAACCACTACCACCGCGTTGCTCGCGACCTGCCTGCTGCGCGCCGGTCTAGATCCCACCTTCATCGTCGGGGGTGTCATCAGGGATCTGGGTATCAACGCGCGCTACGGCGGCGGCGACCCATTTGTGGTGGAGGCCGATGAGTATGAGCGCATGTTTCTTGGGTTGTTCCCGAAGGTGGCCATCATCACCAATGTGGATTATGACCACCCCGATTGTTACTTGACACTGGCTGAGATGGAGGCAGCTTTTTGTGAATTCGCCATGCTGGTGCCGCCCGAAGGCCGTCTGATTGTCAATCAGGACGACGAGAGCGCGCGCGCGCTGGGAACGCAGGTAAAAGAAGCCGGCATCCCGGTGGTGACCTATTCGCTCCAGCGCGAGGCTGACTGGCGGGCGGAAGAGATTCAGCTTGGCGCGGATGGCGACTGCTACTTCACCCTGCGCAGGCCGGGCAGCAAGCCTGACCTGCGAGCGCAAGTCAGGTTGCCCGGTGAACACAATCTCTCAAATGCCGTGGCCGTGTTAGCCGCTGCTGACTTCTTTGGCATGAGTGCGGAAAACCTACTGTCGACGCTGCGCGTGTTCAGCGGAGTGGAGCGTCGCTTCGAGCTGAAGGGCGAGGCCGGCGGGGTGACGGTGATTGATGATTATGCCCATCATCCGACAGAGATCCGCGCCACGCTCCGCGCTGCACGCAGCCGCTTTCGAGGGCGGCAGTTGTGGGCTCTTTTTCAACCGCACACGTTCAGCCGTACGCGCACGCTGCTGGCACAATTCGCTGCCAGTTTCGACCGTGCAGACCATGTTGCGTTAATGGATATCTTTCCATCACGCGAGATGGATGACGGCACGGTTTCATCCGCCGATATTCTGGAACTGATGGAGCATGACACTGCCCACCTTGTGGGCGCTCACGAGGAAGTGGCGCATGCTTTGAACGCGCGACTGCAATCCGGCGACGTGCTCATAACGCTTGGCGCCGGCGATGGATTCAAAGTTGGTGAGCGGGTGCTTGAGCTGCGCCGGAATGAGGGCGCTGCCGCTAGTGGAGACTCCAAAGAACCGTTTGCGCAATTTGGCGGGCGGGTGCGCTGGCACGAACCACTCGCGCGTTACACTTCGGCACGCATCGGCGGGCCGGCGGATCATTTCATTCAGGCCCGCTCGGCCAATGAGCTCGCTGCGGCAGTGCAGGCAGGCTGGAAAGCGGGCATGCCGGTAGTGGTGTTCGGGGCGGGATCCAACGTGCTGGTTTCCGATTGTGGCATTCGTGGACTGGTGGTGCACAACCAGGCGCGTAAGGTGGAGTTTGTGGAAAATGGCGCCGGGCTGCTACGTGTGCGCGCTGAATCGGGCGCTGCGCTGGCAGCACTGGCGCGCATGTGTGTGGCGCGCGGTGCGGCTGGGCTAGAGTGGGCCATTTCGGTGCCGGGCACGGTTGGAGGGGCGGTGATCGGCAATGCGGGCGCACACGGTGGCGACGTCGCGGGCACCATCTTTTTGGCCGACATCTTGCAACGCGGGAAGGGCACAAAGAGCTGGCCGGTCGAGGCCCTACAACTGGATTATCGCACCAGCCGGCTGAAAAGCGCAGCTGGCGATTATACGGTGCTGAACGCCGAGTTTGCGCTCACGCGCGCCGAGCCTGAGCTGCTTAAGCGAAAAGCCGCGCAATTCAGCCAGAGGCGACGGGAAACGCAGCCGCCTGGCGCCAGCATCGGTTCGATGTTTAAGAACCCGCCGGGCGACCATGCCGGTCAGCTGTTGGATGCGGCCGGGTTGAAAGGAACACGCGTCGGACAGGCGGAAATCTCGCGCGTGCACGCCAATTTCTTTGTCAATCTGGGGGGCGCTACAGCTGAGCAGGTGCGGGCGCTAATTGAGCGGGCGCGCGAAGCAGTGCGTACGGAATTTGACGTTGATTTGGAACTGGAAATCCAGCTTCTGGGGGAATGGTCCTGAGCAGGGCAGTGCAGGACAAATTCGATGAAAAAGATGCGCATAGGTATTATTCTTGGTGGTCGTTCCGGTGAACATGAGGTTGCTTTAAGGTCAGCCCGGTCTGTATTAGAGGCGATTGACCGCGACAAATACGAGGTGACCATGATTGGTATAACTAAGCAGGGCCGCTGGATCGGAGGGGACGACCCGCTGCTCGCGCTGGAAAACGGAACCGAGGCTGCCGACCGAGAGCCTACGGCTGCATTGCTGGGCGACCCCGCCAATCACGCGCTGATGCAGCTGTGCGAGGACGACTACGCGCGAGAGGTGTCGCTCTCCAAAGTCGCCGAAATAGACGTCCTTTTTCCTGTGTTGCACGGTACGTTTGGTGAGGACGGAAGCGTGCAGGGCCTTTTTGAGCTTGCCGATAAGGCATATGTAGGCGCCGGAGTAGTGGGTTCCGCAGTCGGCATGGACAAAGGTGTTTTCAAGGCGGTGATGTGCGCGGCCGGTCTGCCCGTGTTGCCGGCAGTGGTCTTCAACCGCAGCGAGTATGAACGCAATCCTGACGCCGTCATACGGCGCGTGCTGCAGAAATTGACTTTCCCGTTGTTTGTCAAGCCGGTCAATCTTGGCTCGTCCGTGGGGGTGAGAAAAGCGGTGGACGCTGACGCACTGCTCTCCGGCCTAGACGAGGCGGCACGCTGGGACCGGCGGCTGCTGGTGGAACAGGGCGTGGACGCCCGCGAGATTGAAGTGAGCGTGCTGGGCAACGATGAGCCGCAGGCATCCACTGCCGGTGAGATTGTGCCGCAGCGCGAATTTTACGATTATGAGGCCAAGTACATCAGTGACGATTCTGAGCTGCTCATCCCCGCACCCATTACCGCTGCGCAGCTGGAGCAGGTTCAGACGATGGCGGTGGATGCATTTAAAGCGGTCGATTGCGCTGGAATGGCCCGCGTTGATTTCCTGCTCGACAAATCTAGTGGTGAACTGTGGCTGAACGAACTCAACACCATTCCAGGTTTCACCGGTATCAGCATGTATCCCAAATTGTGGCAGGCGTCCGGACTCGAGTACCCGGAACTAATCGACAGATTGATTGATCTTGCGGTGGAGCGCAAAGCGCAACGCGACAATGTGAAGCGCTCACTTGAGGTTATGCATTGAGTTCCCTGCGTGGTCTTTCACTTCCTTTCTCGCGGCGTGCGGCGGGCACGCGCGCGCGGACGGTTGCTATGCCGGTCTCTCGCACGCCGCAAGACTTGGATGTGGCCCGCGAGCGCCGCAAGACTATGGGTCGCCGTCGGGCGGCGCGTATGCGCACACGCAAGCGCGGAGGCCGAGGCCGGTCGTGGGGCTTGTTGCAGGACCTGGCGCTGCCGCAGCTTTCGTTCTCGCGCGTGCGAGTTGGCTGGCGTCTGTGTAGCTTGGGTGTGGTACTGCTCTTTGGCGCACTGCTGGGCTACGCGATGACGGAGCCGAATTTCTTTGTCCATTCGATCGAGCTGGTAGACACCAATTACATTCCGGGTGATGAGATTTATCGCGCCGCGGGGGTGCATGGGCTAAACATTTTCTGGGTGAATCCCTCCGCTGTGGCTGCGAATATTCAGGGCGTGCCAGGCGTTCGAGATGTGGCGGTTGAGGTTGAATGGCCAGCAACTGTTTACGTGGAGGTGGAAGAGAAAGAGCCGGCGCTGCTCTGGCAGCAGGGTGGGGGGCGGGTGTGGGTGGATAAGTCTGGAAACACGTTCCCGGCGCGCGAGCCGCTGGACTGGCTCCTGCCAGTGATTGTGGATGATGCGGACGCGTCGCTCCCGGCCGACGCGCGCATTCCTCTGGATGTGGTGACGGGCGCGTGGCAGTTGAAGGAACTGCGCCCGAACATCGAGGTGCTTCATTATGATGTTGGCCAGGGGCTCTCATACCAGGATGGACGTGATTGGCGAGGTTTTTTCGGAACCGGTGAAGATATGGCCATGAAGTTGCTCGTGTACGAAACATTAATAGAGAAACTGATGGCGCGTGGCGTCTGGCCGAAGACCATCAGTGTGGTGGACCCCGGCACACCGTTTCACCGAGAATGAAAAGGATGGGATCACGAATTCTGAAAGAAACATATAAGGGTACCCTATGACTACTCCATTACTGACCGGCATTGATGTGGGAACCACCAAAGTGTGTGTCTTGATTGCGGACTTGGTGGACGACACGCACTATGAAGTCCTCGGAGTTGGAACTGCTCTCTCGCGGGGAATGCGCAAAGGGGTGGTGGTCAATGTCGAGGAGGCAAAAGCGACCATCCGCGAGGCGGTGGCGGCGGCGGAGCGCTCGGCGGGTTACGAAATCGGCACCGCTTTTGTGAGCATGGCCGGGGCGCATGTGTCTTCCGTCAATAGCCGCGGTGTGGTCGGCGTCTCGGGAAGCCGCGCCATTGCCCAAGATGACATTGATCGGGCGCTAGATGCTGCTCGGGCAATAGCCATTCCCCATAACCGGGAAGTGTTGCACATTATCCCGCGCAATTTTGTGGTGGATGGGCAGGAAGGCATCCGCATGCCGTTGGGGATGCACGGGTTCCGTCTGGAGGTGGAGGCACACCTCATTACCGCCGCCAGCACAACCGTAAAGAACCTGACCCAGTGCATCGAGGCTGCTGGTGTGATGGTTGAGCAGTTCGTGCTCAACCCGTTGGCCGCCTCCGAAGCCGCGCTCACCGATACAGAGCGCGACCTCGGTGTGGTGGCCTGCGACGTCGGCGGCGGCACCACAGATGTGGCCATTTTCATTGAGGGAAATGTGTGGCATACAGCGGTGCTTCCGGTTGGCGGAAATCATATTACCGCAGATGTGGCCCATGGTTTGCGCCTGCCAGCTGCGGCCGCTGAGGAGGTGAAGATTGAGCATGGACACGCTTGCACCAAGGAGGTGGACGACAGCGAGGTTTTCCGCGTTTGCCCATTCGGGCACGAGAACGCCATTGAGGTCAGCCGGGCGGAGCTGGCCAATGTCATCGAGGCGCGGGCGGAGGAGATGTTCGATTTGTTGCTGCAGGAAATAAAGCGTTCCGGTTATGACGGTTTGCTGCCGGCCGGGGTGGTGCTAACCGGTGGTACGGCACAGCTAGCCGGATTCCGGCAGCTGGCGACGGGCTCGTTGGGCTTGCCCGTGCGTGTGTCTGAGCCGCGAGATTTGCGCGGCCTGGTTGATCAGGTGCAAGGCCCGGCCTATTCAACTGTTGTGGGTCTGCTGAACTGGGCGCTGCGGGAGACCATGCTAGCCACGCGAACACCGGTGAACGGACACGGCGGCAATGGTCGCCACCGGTCCAATGGGAACTCAGGGCCGGGGTTATGGGCAGTTATCGGGGATTGGGCTAAGCGCCTCGCGCCGTAATATCGTAGTCTCCGCCGCTGTAGGTTTTCAAGAGATGATTGATTGTTAGCGCTGCTGACGAAAGGAAAAAAAGTGGAAGCGAAAATGGAAATGGAAAATGCAGAAAACGCGATGGAAGTGCAAGTAGCAGCAAACGAGACAACTGGTTTTGAAGCTCCAACTTCAAAAGGCAAGCACGGAAACGCTGCGAGTGAGGACTGGCAGGGTTCTGGACAAACACAATCCAAATCCCCACGGGTCAGGAGGCCATATAGCATGAAACCAGCACCACAGGCAGAGACGTTCGCGAGTATCAAAGTCGTGGGAGTAGGCGGCTGCGGCACCAATGCAGTCAATCGTATGATTGGCGAAGGATTGCACGGCGTTGAATTCATCGCCATCAACACCGATGGGCAGGCGCTGCTGCAATCTAAAGCGACCTGCCGCGTGCGCATTGGCGACAAACTCACGCGCGGATTGGGCGCAGGCGGCGACCCAGAGAAAGGTGCAAAGGCGGCCGAAGAGTCGGCCGACGAACTCTACGAGGTACTCAAGGGCGCGGACATGGTGTTCATTACCGCGGGAATGGGCGGCGGCACGGGAACCGGTGCAGCGCCAATCATCTCCCAGATTGCCAGAGATGTGCGCGCACTGACCATCGGCGTGGTCACGCGTCCTTTCATTTTTGAGGGTGCGCGGCGCGCGCAGCTGGCCGAAGAGGGAATTCAGGAGTTAAAGGAGAAAGCGGACACATTGATCGTAATTCCGAATGACCGCTTACTCCAAGTGGTGGACAAGCACGTCGGCTTGCAGGATTCTTTTAAAGAGGCTGATGGCGTGCTGCACCAAGGCGTGCAGGGCATTTCGGAATTAATCACCGTGCCCGGGCTGATAAACCTGGATTTCGCCGATGTGAGAACGATTATGGCAGAGGGCGGAGCGGCATTGATGGCCGTTGGAAGTGCTTCGGGAGAGGATCGTGCGCGACTGGCAGCTGAGCAAGCCATTAGCAGCCAAATGCTCGACATCAGCATAGATGGCGCCCGCGGCATCATCTTCAACGTGACTGGCGGCAGCGACCTCAGTCTGTACGAGGTCAACGAGGCGGCGGCAATCGTCAAGGAGACCGCGCACCCAGACGTAAACCTGATCTTCGGGGCAGTGATCGATCCGAATCTTGAGGATGAAATCCGCATGACGGTCATCGCCACCGGGTTCGAGCGTCACACTGGCATGCGCCGACGGGCGTTTGATTATCACCAGAAAAAATCGGCCCAGGCGGAACAGAAAGATGATGATGAAGCCGCCCTGGGATCCGTCACTGCTGAAATGGCGGAGAAGCCCGTGTCTATGGAAGCAGCCACAACCGAGGTCGATTATATGGCGCGTTCTTTTGACCCGGGAGCATTGGATATCCCCGCATTTCTGCGCCGGCGCTGAGGGTTGCTTTCGCCACAATGTAGCAAGAAACCGCGCGGATGCAATTGCGCCATGCGTGTCTCTGATGGGGATTTGCGCATAGTGGGTGTTGTGGGCGCCGCAGTGCGCCAACCAGTTTTCTTCTATCTAATGAGTTGAAAATTTAAGGTTAAAACGTCTGCAAGCTGCCTTGTGAAAAACACTATCGGCATGATATTATTCGTGCACTCCGGACCCAATATACCGGGGAATGCGATGTCGATTGCACACATGTGGCGTCTGTCATACTGTTCTGGGGATTGCTAAGAGGCACTCCGTAAGAGAGAAAAATGCACTGTCCATTTTGCCAGTCGGTGCGCTCGCGCGTGATTGACACCGACCACGATACGCGGGGCGGAGTGCGGAGGCGGCGGGTGTGCGGCGAATGCAGCGAGCGTTACAGCACGTACGAGCGGGCGGTGAAAGCCATACCGTTTCTAATAAAACAGGACGGACGGCGTGAAGATTTCGACCGGGAGAAACTGGAGCGCGGGATTCGCGTTGCGTGCGCCAAGCGGCCGGTAGCCAGCGCTGACATTTCCCGGCTGGTGGGTGAGGTGGAAACTAGGTTGCAGGATATTGGCAAGTTGGAGACATCCAGCCGCGTTGTAGGTGACATTGTCATAGAGGGACTGAAAACGCTCGACTTGATCGCGTACATTCGTTATGCGATTGTATACCTTGGTCTGGGCGATCTGCAGGCAGTGCGGGCTGAAATCGACCGGCTGTTGGCATAAAAAGCTGATTGGAGCGTAGTAATGATGTGGACAGAAAAGCACGTGCCTGAAACAGGTCTTCGGGAGGGCGTCATACGGAGGGAACCCGACATTGAGACTGACGCTCACCTGCGGCCAGTGACCAAACTCACCGATAATGCGCGAATGGTGCTGGAAAAGCGCTATCTGCGCCGGGGAGATGGTGGTAAACCGATTGAGACCGTAGAGGAGATGTTCTGGCGCGTGGCCTATAACGTGGCCCTGGCGGAAAAGGAATTTGAATGTGATCCTGACCCGGTCGCGGAGGAATTCTATGATCTGCTGACCGGCTTGCGGTTTCTACCGAACTCGCCGACCTTCACCGGGGCCGGAACTCCGCTGGGGCAACTGGCAGCCTGTTTTGTGTTACCAATCTCTGATGATATGGGGCGAGATTCGGCCGGCATTTTTCAAACTTTGCGTGACGCGGCGCTGATTCAGCAGACTGGTGGGGGCAATGGGTTCTCGTTCTCCAATCTTCGACCTAAGGGCTCCGTGGTCAAATCATCCGCCGGTGAGGCAACCGGGCCGGTGGGATTCTTGCGCGTGTATGACCGCGCCTTTGGTGAAATCGCTCAGGGCGGCACGCGCCGGGGCGCCAACATGGCAGTGCTGTGCGTTGATCATCCCGACATTCGCGATTTTGTCACCTGCAAAGTTGACGAGAACCAGATCACCAATTTCAACATCTCTGTGGGGGTGACGGACGAGTTCATGCAGGCGGTTCAGGATGATGCGCTCTTCGACCTGCACTGTCCAAAGAGCGGGGAGATCACGGAAACAGTTCCGGCGCGCGAGCTGTTTAGCATGATTGTGCAGCACGCCCATCATAACGGTGAGCCGGGTATACTCTTTCTGGATGCTGCTAACCGGCAGAACCCGCTGCCGCATTTATACGAGCTGGAGGCTACCAATCCGTGCGGGGAGCAATATCTAGGCCCGTACGAGAACTGTTGTTTGGGGTCCATAAACCTTGCTCAACATTGCGGTGCGGGCGGCGCAGTGGATTGGGACAAACTGGCTGCCACCGTGCAGTCATCCACACGCTTCCTCGATAACGTGGTGACGGCCAACGCCTATGTTCCTGACGTGCCGAAATTGCGGGAAGCTGCGTTGCGGGCGCGCCGTATCGGCCTCGGCATCATGGGTCTGGGAGACCTGATGTACCACTCCGGCATCCGTTACGGCTCCGCGGAGGCTGAGGAATTCGGTGGTCAGGTGATGGAGTTCGTGCGCTTTCATTGCATGCGCAGGAGCGTTGATCTGGCTGCGAAGCGCGGCCCGTTTGAGGCCATCCGCGGAAGCATTTACGACCCGGAAAACTTGAGATGGACGGCGCCACAGCCGCTCAATTCCTACAACATGGACTTCGGACGCCCGGCGCTGGATTGGAGCACAATCACGGATGGAATCCGGGAAAACGGTATCCGTAATGCCGCCCAGACCACCATAGCTCCCACCGGTACAGTTGCCACAGTGGCGGGCTGCGAGGCCTACGGGTGCGAGCCGGCGTTTGCACTGGCATACGTGCGCCATGTCAATGACAATGGCCGTGACCTAGAACTGGAATACACCAGTCCGCTTTTTGAAAAAGCCCTGATTTCAGCCGGCGTCGACGCACAACAGCGCAGCGAAATCATCATGCAGGTGTTGCAGTCCGGTTCGTGCCAGCAGATCGCTGCCGTGCCGAAGGAAGTCCGGGAGACTTTCGTTGTCTCGCAGGACATCACCGCGGAACAACATGTGCGCCTGCAGGCTTGCCTGCAGGCGTTCGTGGACAACAGCCTCTCGAAAACCTGTAATTTCCCCGCGGACGCTACCGAAACCGACGTGGCAGAGGCATACAATCTCGGCTGGTCGCTGGGATGCAAAGGCCTGACGGTGTACGTCACGGGAAGCCGTAAGAAGGTGGTGCTGGAGACAAAGGATACAGCTGCCGCGAACGAGGCCGGCTCGCCGGAGTCGAAACGGCTTTTCCCCGAATCGAAGAAACCGCGCCCAACGCGATTGTGCGGCTCCACCTATCTCGTGGATACGCCAATGGGCAAATCCTATGTGACCATAAACGAAAACGGCGGCAGCGAGCCCTTCGAGGTATTCATCAGCACGGCCAAGGCCGGCAGCGAGACATCGGCGATATCGGAGGCGATTGGACGGCTGATTTCCTACGTGTTACGTATTTCATCCCCGATTATGCAGCGTGAGCGGTTGGAAGAAGCGGTGCGTCAGCTGGAGGGGATCGGCGGTGGGCGCTCGCTGGGTTTCGGGCCCAACAGAGTGCGCTCCTTGCCTGACGGGGTGGCGCGGGCGCTGCGCGGCTATCTGAATGATAAGGCGGAAAACGATCTTCCGGAGGGATTGCACTCGAGGAATAGCCAGCTCGCGTTTCGCTTTGGCGCCCTGTGCCCGGAATGTGGAGAGGCTGCAGTTGTGAATGAAGAGGGCTGCCGCAAATGCTACGCTTGCAGCTTCAGCGAGTGCTGAAAGCCCCGTAACGCCACCGACACATTTAACACGCCGAAACTGTTGCGGGATGGGCCTGCGCTGGCGGGTTCACCCCGTTTGCTTTTCTGGGAGCGGTCAGCTGCGTCAGGGTGCGGGCAGCGCGACGAATTCGAAGGTGATGTCGACGTCGTTTTCGGCCTCCACCATTCCAGCTACCGTCGGCGGATCGAACCCGAAATCCGTCATCTGCACGCGGGCGGTCGCTGTTCCCGAAAGCCGTTCCCCTTCCATGCTCGTGCTGACAGCTAACACAATCGCGTGACTGACATCGCGCACCAGTAAATCACCAGCAACTTCAAAATCGATAACATCTCCAGAAGTATAGCTCTGCGGCAGACCACGTAATTCGGTGGGCGAGAAGACCGCTAGCGGGAACTTGCTGCTTTGCAGCCAGCGGTCGCGGATGGCTTTGTCGCGGCGCGCTGAGTCGCTCTGGAACGCGCTGATATCAACAGTGATTTCCCCGACTGTACTCGCAGCTGGGTTGTCTGAATCCACCGCTATTTCGCCCGATATTGTGCTTGTTACCCCGACGGCATAAGCGAAGCGGTTGCCTTGCTTCAGGAAGGTCTCCCCCACGCCGTACGACACGGTGGATTGAGCCGGGTCAATCACGAAGCGAGCGGGTCCGGCCGCGGCCGCGGGTGCAGCGATCGGCGGAACTGGGGATGGGTTGGCCGTCGCCGAAGTTGGCTTTGGTGCGGTTGGGCTGGCGGGCGCAGGCGAGTCAGTGGGCTGTGGGCCCGCTATGGGGGTGAATGTGGCAGTCAGTGTGGGGACTCCTGTGGCTACCAGCGTCGCGGCGGACTCACGTCCAGCCGGCATCGCGGCTGACTGCTGCTCGGCCGCGGCCGGCGTGCAAGCGACCGCGATGAGGGCCAGAAACAACGCTATCGATGTACCGATGCGAAACCGGCGGCATGCCATTGAGGACATGAATTGATTATACACGTCTGAGTCACCACCTCTTTGGATTGCACGCATTATAACACCCTCGAATGAAGATTCTGTGAAGGAACCCCGTTCAGAAGTTTGAGCACTGCGACAGTTCACGCATCGTGCGGCTAAAGTTTTGAGCGTACGCGCGGTGCGGTGATATAATCGCCGCGGCGTATGGACCCTTTCAGTCCGATATTCCTGCTTGTGCTTGGTACCGTGGCCATTCTGGTGGGTCGTCCGCGCTCGGTGCGAGTTTCCGGGGTGACGGCGCTGGCGACCGCTTTTTTCGCTGCCGGGGTGATGTTGATGCTCGGGTTCCGCCTGCCGACTGCGGTCGCGCTCTCGCGCTGGCAAACTGATTCACTGTTTGGTGGTGCGTTGCGACTGACGGCAGACGGGGCGTCATGGCTGCTCGCGCTGGCGTTGCTGCTCGCGCTGTTCTCCACCTGTCTGATCGGTCTTTCGAGCCGAACGAAACGGGCCGGGCGTCATCGCGGTGGCAGTCTGCTGGTGGTTGCCTGCGCGCTCGTGGCAGTATTCGCCGACAATTTGATGACGCTGGCGATAGCTTGGGCCGCCCTTGACCTGGTGACCTTTTTCTCGCTGGCGTTAGCACGAGGCGAGAAGTGGGTAGCCGCCGAATTCACCATCGGCCTCTTCGCGGTTGCACTTGTTCTGGCGGCGGCGTTAGTGGGCGTGCAGGCCGGTGTTCCGCCTGGTCTTGGCGGCGGCGAGCCGCCGGCCCAGGGCGGTCTCTTCTTGGTTCTGGCCACCATGTTGCGTCTCGGTCTCTATCCGGTGCATGTGGGTGCCAGACGGATTCTCGGGTCGCGCTGGGGGCAGATTGAGAGCATTACGAGGCTGGCCTCCATAGCGGTCGCGGTGGATCTGCTTGCCGTACTGGCGTTGCAGACGCAGGTTATTCCGCTGCGCGGTTGGCTGACTTTGGCGGCATTAGCGGGCGGACTGGTGGGCGGCTGGAAATGGTACTCGGCAAGCACCCCGCGAGAGCAATTGACGCACATGTTGCTTGCTCAGACGGGCGTGATTGTGCTGACTTTCTTGTGGGGCGGCCAGTGGGCAGAGGCCGGAGTGATTGCACAGGGGTTGTCCGTGCTGCTCGCCGGAACAGTGCTCTCGCTCTTCAGAGGCGACGTGGCTACGGGCCGCAGCGGGGCGTTTAGCCCGGCGGTAGCGGCGCTGGTTCTCGGTGGACTTCCGTTCACGGTGGGGTTTGTGGGCACCTTGGCGGTTTACAGCGGGTTGCTGCAAGCCGGAATATGGGCGCTGGCGCTTCCCATCGTAGTTGTTGTGCAGGCGCTGCTGATTGCCGGGGCTTTGCGCTTGGCGTTTTTCCCCGGACAGGGGCCACCGCAACAGGCGCCTTTTGCGAAAACAGGCTATCTGTTGGGACTGGCGATGCCGGCGGCGACGGGCGTGTTGGCCGGTCTCTCTCCGGATAGGCTGGCTGCGCTTCTAGGAGCGGCGGAATTTCCGGGATGGGCGGCTATGCTCGCTCCTGAAGGATTCACCGCCCTCGGAAGCGCGCTGCTGGCAGGGGGCATTGGCATCGGGCTTTGGCAGTTCTGGGAACAGTTGCAGGTCAAGAGGGCCGCTATCCCGCACCTGGCGCTGGTTTCAGCGCTTGAGTTGCGCTGGCTGCATGCTTCGCTGCGGACAATGTACCGCGGGCTTGCGCGCGCAATGCACGCAGCCGCGCTGGTGTTGGAAGGGCAGGGTGGCGTTTTGTGGGCATTGGTGCTTGTGACCGTGGTGTGGTTAGCGCTGGAGGGCTGACGTGCCAGGCGCAGCGGAAATAATCGCTCGACTGGCGTTTTGGGCCGGGGCGCCGGCAGTCGGCGCGGTGTTTATCACGGCAGCGTTGCTGGTGATTGCAGAAGACCGGCGCGTGCTGGTGTTTGCGTTGGCGACGCAATACCTGTTCGTGGGATTGCTTTTCACGCACGTTCTCGCCCCACAGATCGCCGGCATTAAAATGACCGCCGGGTTGGTGGTCTGGTTGATTGTTTTCTTTTCGGCGCAGCAAGCAGGTTGGCGGCCTGATGCGGAAAGACTTGGCGGGGCCGGTGTTTGGGTCATCGGCGCAAGCGCCCGATTTCGAGTCTTCGCGGTTATTCTGGCGGCGCTGATTGGATGGAATCTGGCCGCGCCCGGGACGCTGCCATTCCCTGTTGCTTCGGAACATGTGACCTTTGCCGCGCTGCAACTGTCATGTCAGGGATTGCTGCTGCTGGGATTGACCGGCCGGCCGTTGAAAAACGGTCTGGGGATACTGACTTTCCTGAGTGGCTTTGGGCTGCTTTATTCTGGCGTTGAACCGGCTCTTATGGTGGTTGGCATGCTGGCGGCGGTGGATGTTGCCGTTGCGCTCGCCATCAGCTACTTGGCGGGGGTGCAGGCGGGGGTCAGCGGGATTGCGGAGGCGGCCAAGCGATGAGTTTGCCGCTATTGATTATGGGGTTGCCGCTGGCTATGGCAGGGCTGACGTATAACCTACGTCGTTGGCTGTGGGTTCAGGTGGTTCTGGCGGTTGGTACCGTGCTGGTCCTCATAGTGCTGCTGCAGCTAGCTCCGGTGGACCAGCTGGTGGTTTTCGCCGGGCGTGATGTACTCCTGCGGGCTTCATGGGAATTGCTCGGGCGCTCGTTCACTTTTGTGGCGGCCGACCGCGCGTTACTCACCTTCGTTTTTTCGGCTGCGATGCTCTTTTTTCTCGCGGCAGGCGCGGCGCGTGCGCCAGCTCTTTTTTTGCCGGTGAGTCTGGGGCTGCTACCGCTGCTTCAGGCCACCGTGCTCGTGCAGCCTTTTGTTTATGCCGCCCTGTTCCTCGAGTTGATAGCGGCTGTGGCTGTATTTATGCTCGCCGATCGCGAGTATGCGCGGGCGGGAGGCGCGCTGCGCTATCTGGTGTTTGTCAGCCTAGGAGTGCCGTTCATTCTGTTGGCCGGCTGGCAGTTGGAGGTGCATCAGGTCAGCCCGGATGACTCGCTGCCGCTTTTGCGGGCCGCATGGATGCTGGGCGTCGGATTTCTGATCGTGTTGGGGGTCGCGCCGTTCCATTCGTGGGTGGTGATGGTCGCCCGTGACGCACCCCCACTGGCGGCCGCGTTTGTGCTAGCTGTGGTGCAGGCCGTGGTGGCTTTCTTCCTGATGGACACGCTGACGCAATTCGACTGGCTGCGCGCGAATGCACAGTTTTTCTTGGCGCTGCGTTTGGGCGGGATGGCGATGGCGGCGGTCGGCGCTGCCTTCGCATTTTCGCAGCGGAGCCTCGGCGGACTGATGGGATACTCGGCGCTGATTGACTGGGGTGCCACTCTGGTGGCACTCGGGTTGGGTACGCCCGATGGGGCGGTGGTTGCCGCAATGGCAATAGCGGTGCGCGTGCTGGCGCTTGCGGTGTGGGGAGTGGGCGCGGGCGTGCTTGTGGGCGCGCTGGGGGATGACTATAAGAATCTGCGCGGGCGGGCGCGGGAATATCCTTTCGCCACTGCGGCTGTGCTCGCGGGCGGCCTGTCGCTGGCGGCGCTGCCGCTCATGGCCGGTTTTCCGGGCAGATGGGCGTTGTTGAGCATGCTATCCGGTGCACATGTGGGTTTTGCGCTCGGCTTGCTCGTCGCTGCTGCGAGCGCGTGGCTAGGTTACGCGCGGGTACTTCGCATTCTTTTCGAGCGTCCAGAATCAGAAGACGAGCAGGGCTATTACGCTGGTCCGGCCGAAAAGCCAGGCACCATTGGTTTCGCCATGCTGGGGGTATTGCTGCTGCTATGGGTAGGATTTGCGCCGCAGTTGCTCTCGCCGTTGGCGCGGCGCATGGTCGAAAGCCTGGTGCAGCTGCTTGCCTAAAACCGATCAACCGCGCGTGCGCTGATACACTTCCTGCATCCGGGGCACAATTGCAGACCACTGGTAACGCGCTTCCACAAATGCACGTCCTGCCATGCCGAGGCGCGCGCGGGTTTGGGCGTCATCTATCAGAGAGCATATTGCGCTGGCCTGCTCATCGGCAGAATCGGCGAGCAGCAATTCGCGCCCGTTGGCAACGGGAAACCCCTCCGCTCCGATTGTCGTGCTGACGATGGGCCGTCGGAGCGCCATGCCTTCGAGCATCTTGAAACGGGTGCCGCCACCCATGCGCAGCGGTATCACATAGACCGTTGCAGCGGCGATATACGGGCGAACGTCTGGAACAGGCCCAGTCACGGTGATTCCGGGATTCTCTGCCAGTCGCTGCACTCGGGGCACAGGCGCCTTTCCAGCCACTACAAATGTCGTCTCCACGTGGGTTTTGCGCACTCGCGGCAGAATCTCCCGTGCGAACCAAAGCACTGCGTCCACGTTGGGGCGGTAGTCCATCTTTCCGCTGAACACCAGTGCCGGGGCCGGAAGCCCTGCTGGTTTCACTGTCGTGGGATAGTCATCGAGGAAGATGCCGTTGGGCAGTAGCATCGGGTGCAGCCCGGGCAGCATTTCGCGCAGCGCGGCGCGATCCTCCGCGGACACGCAGAGAACCGTGTCGGCCAGCGCACAGGTGTGGCGCTCTAGGCGAGCCAGCCGCGGAAGCTGCAGGCGAGAATACAGCGCGGCAAACCAGCGGTGTGGCTGCAGGCGGTCGGTCTGGAAGGCGCGGCGCTGAATGACCGTCTCTGCGTTGTGCGCGTCGTAGACTAACAGTGGAGTAGATGCCTCTCCGCGCTGCGCTGCAATCTGCTGTAGATATGAGGCTAGTTCCAGTCCCTCGACGTGCACCGCGTCAAACGACTCGGATTTGAGCAATTTCTGTAGCCGGGTGCTGAAGTCCGTACTCACGAGGCGGTCGGCGAGGTCCGGGCGAGATGATCCCAGAAGGGTGGCCAGCCGCTGCACAGGCGTGCGTGCTGGCGGGCTGGCGACGAGGATTGTGGCGCAGCAATCGCGCAACTCCGGTGCAACCTTGTCCGGCCGGTTTGCGAAAGTGAGCAGCGAGATGTGGTGCTGTCCGGCGAGGCTGGAAATCAGCCCCCAGTTGCGTATAGCCGTACCCTGGTCGGGCGGAAAAGGCACCGTGGGCGTGAGGAAAAGCAGATTCACGCTGCCTCCGCTTGCCCGAGGACACGGCGATAAACTTTTAGCGTCTGAGCGCAGCACTTTTCCCACGAGAACTCGTCTGCCCGCTGCAATCCCTTTTGTTCGAGCGAGGTGCGCAGCGAATCATCGAAGAGCACGCGCGACATGGCCTCTGTGATGGATTCGGGTCGGTCGGGTTCGCATGAAAGGGCGGCGTCGCCCGCAATTTCGGGCAGCGAGGCGCGCTCGGCAATAATGGCTGCGGTTCCGCAGGCCATTGCCTCGAGTACCGGGAATCCGAAGCCTTCATAGTACGAAGGCAGTATCAGCGCGGTGGCACCTGTGTAAAGCGCGGGAAGATCTTCGGCAGGGAGATTACTGCGAAAAATGACGGTGCCGCGCAAACCGATCTCGGCCAGCAGCGCTTCGGTGCTTTCGAAGAGCCAGCCCGGGTTACCCACCAGTAGCAGAGGGGGCGCATCCGCGTGGCGGGAGCGCAGGTCAGCGTAGGCGTGCAGCAGAGTGGCGATGTTCTTGCGCGGCTCGAATGTGCCCACGAAAAGGAGATAATGGTGTGGCAGATCCAACCGGGCGCGTGCGGAAGCTACCACTTCTTCGGGTTGGGGAAAGAAGCGCTCGTCCGCGGCGAGGTGTGCTGTTGTCACCTTTTCCGGCGGCACACGCAGCAATTCGAGAATGTCGGTGCGCGTGGCATCTGAATCTGCCAGAATGGCATCGGCCCGCCGCACGGAAGCGCCAATCTGATGGTTGTAGTAGCGGAGACTTTGCGGAGTGAGGAATTGCGGAAATCGCAGAAAGGTGAGATCGTGGATGGTGATGACCGAGCGCCACGGACCGCCGCGCGGCGCGATGAAATCCATAGAGTGGAGCAGCCGCGGACGCCGGGGCAGCAGCTCGAGAGTCAGCGAGCTCCTTTCTAGCGAATGATGAGCTGGGGTAAAGCATTTTACCATGCGCGCGCCTACGGGAAGCGGCAACCTTCCGGCAGCTTTGTGGGCGTGCAGAATGAGATACTGGTTCTGGCTGTCCAGTGCTGGCAAACGCCGGGCCAACTGGCGAATGTATTCGGAGATGCCGCCGCTGCTATAGTGGGTGAGGCGCGCGTCCAGCGCGATTCGCATGGCGGGATGATAATGGCCGCTCGCGAGGGTGTCAAATGCCGCATGGTTTGCCCACGCGAGTGCATTGGCTTATAATCTTTTGCACCAGTGGGTGTGCTGCCATGGATGACTCCAGAAAAATCACCAAAAAGATTGACTGGCTGGACGAGCAGCGCCGCAAGGACCGTAAGCTGATTGCAGAGCTGCAGGAACAGCTGCGCGCTGCCCTGAACGGGAATCAGGAATTGAAAGCGCGGATCACCGCGCTGGAAAGCGAGGCTGCGGAAGCGCGAGAGTTGCTCAAACGAGTCGAGAAAGTGGATGACCTGTTCGAGCAGCATCGCTCTGATTTCATCGTTCGGCTGGGGACGGCCGAGACAGCGCGCGCCAAATCCGAGCGCGAAGGTGAACGCCTGCGGCAGCTCGAGCGCGAGACGATAAACAAGTCGCTGGTGGAATTGGGTGAGGCTCTGGCTCCACTAGGAGCGTTGCGGGAGGAGGTGGCGGCGCGCAAGGAGGAGGAACATCGCTTCAGGACTGACATTAGCGAGACGCGCCGGTCTGTCGAGAGCGTGGCTCGCAGTGTGGAGGAAAGCGAGCATTTAATCAGCAGCATAAATGAAATTCGGCGCCAGGACGGCAAGCGCCTCGCTGGGCTCAGCAGCGCCGCTGAGGTGCTGCGTAAGCGTTTGGACGAACTCAAACCAAAACTGGAATCGATGCAGGATGCCGGCCTGCGCAACGAGAAACGCATCACCGAGTTGATCGGGCTGGAAACAGAGCGCAAACTTGCCCAGAACGCGTGGATGGAACAGCAAGATGTCACGTATGCTGAGCGGGAACGCTGGTGGGCGGAGCTGCAGCGCAAAGCCGCCGAGATCGAGGCGCTAATAGAGGCCTCGGCGCGTAAACTGGAGGCGTTTGGCGACACGCATCGCGAGATGAAACAGGCGCTTTCTGCGTTGGATGGGACCGTTGCCGGTATCGAACGTCGCTTGGGCGAATCGGCTGAGGTGCAACGCGTGAACCATGGGCGTCTGTGGGATGAATGGAATTCCTCCGTGGCGGAAGAGCAGCAAAAGCGTGCTTCAGACCAGCTGCTCCAAGATGAACTCTGGCGGGAGCACGAGCGCAAGGAAAAGCAGAAAATCACTCGTATAGCAGCGTTGGAGGAGGCGGAAAAAGCGACCGCTCAAGTGTTGAAGCATCTGCGCTCGATGGACAAGGAGCGGCTCAAGAACGTGTTCAACATTCTACGTGGATTCATGTCTGAGTACGACCAGGACATGAAAAAAGTGCCCTAAGCCCGCGGTGCGCGCAGTTCGCTCACGTAACGGGAGCGGAAACCCTATAGAAAATGCATGTTATCTGCACTGCCGGCCATGTGGACCACGGCAAATCCACCCTGGTGGAAGCACTCACTGGCATGCACCCGGATCGACTGGCGGAGGAACGCGAGCGCGAAATGACAATCGATCTCGGCTTCGCGTGGCTGACGCTGCCCGAGATTGGCGAGATCGGCATCATCGATGTTCCCGGTCACCGCGATTTCATCGGCAACATGCTCGCCGGGGTGGGTGCAGTGGCCGCCGCGTTGCTGGTGGTGGCGGCGGACGAAGGCATCATGCCACAGACCGAGGAACACCTCGCAATTCTGGATCTGCTGCACATTGAAAACGGCGTGGTCGCCCTCGCCAAAACCGACCTTGCGGAAAGCCCTGAATGGGTGCAACTGGTTGCTGACGAGGTCGCGCAGCGCCTCGCGGGCACCTCCCTGGCCGGCGCTCGTGTTGTGCCGCTTTCCGCGCTCACGGGAGAGGGCATGCCGGAGTTAGGGCAGGCGCTGCTGGAGTGCCTGCGGGCGCAGCCGGGGCGGCCAGATATGGGTAAACCGCGTCTTTCTGTTGACCGCGTCTTCACCGTGGCGGGTTTCGGCACGGTGGTCACCGGAACACTGTTGGAAGGCAGCCTTTCGGTGGGCGACGAGGTGGAGATTCTGCCCGCCGGGCATCGTGCGCGTATCCGTGGATTGCAGACCCACCGTACGTCTCTGGAGATGGCTGCGCCTGGCACGCGGGTTGCCATCAATATGACCGGTGTGGGAAAAGATGATCTGCACCGTGGCGCGGTGGTGGCGCGGCCGGGCAGTCTGCAGGCCACTCGCAGAGTGGATGTTTCTTTTCGTCTGCTTTCCGGAGAGCATAATTCCATTCCACTGCGCCACAATGAGCAGGTGAAACTGTTCGTGGGCAGCGCAGAGGAGATGGCGCGCGTGCGTGGCCTGAGCGCTCGCAAACTGCGGCCCGGCGAAACAGGCTGGCTGCAACTGGAGCTCTCGCGACCGGTCGCGGCGCTGAAGGGCGACCGTTTCATCCTGCGACGCCCGTCGCCCAGGGCGACAGTGGGCGGCGGGGTGATAGTGGATGTGCATCCGCCCCGGCGGCATCGGCTGCAGGATGCGGAAGTGTTGCGGCGGATGCAGACATTAGCGCAAGGCAGCCCATATGAAATCTTGCTGCAGGCGTTGGACGCGGGCGGTATGCTGCCGCTACGAGAAGCGGTGGCCGCATCCGGGCTGGACGACGCGCAGGCGCGCGAGGCGCTGTCCAGATTGATCTCGGCTGGAGAGCTGCTGGTGTTCGGGGAAGCCGCGCTCAAACTGACGCCGCGGGGAAATGTGCTGGTTCTCAACCGCGGGCGCTATGACTTGCTGCTTCGGCAAGTGCGCGGCTTGCTGGCAGCCCATCATCGCGCAAACCCGCTGCGCGCGGGCATGCCCCGTGAGGAGCTGAAGAGCCGCCTCGGCCTGCCGGCGCGCGCCTTCAATGCGCTGACAAAACATTGCACCGGCGCGGGTGACCTCGCGGAAAGCGGAGTATCGCTGCACCTGCCGGAGCACCGAGTGGAGTTTGACGACCGCCAGAAGCGGGGTGTGGAAGCATTGCTGGCGCGTTTCTGGGATGACGCGCACAATACTCCCTCGCGCAAAGAAGCGGTCGCTGCGGTCGGAGAAGATGTCCTTGCCGCGCTGCTGGAACGTGGAACGCTGCTGGCTGTTTCTCCCGAGGTGTTGTTCCTGGCGGAGACATACGCGGGAATGGAGGCGCAGATAAAGGCACAAATCCGCGCAGCCGGCTCGGTCACAGTGGCGGGCGTGCGCGACCTTTTCGGCACCAGTCGTAAATACGCGCTCGCGTTGCTGGAACACATGGACCAGCAGAGAACAACAGTGCGGAAGGGTGACGAACGGGTGTTACGGTGACGCACTTCAACGCGCTGACTGATGTGCCCGGGGGTTGTGGGTGGGGCACTGGAGCGACCGCGAGGCCGCCAGCCGTGGGCGCCACGGTCGGGAAAATCCTCGGTTTCGAGCGCGCCACCAAGGCGGGATTGGGAACCGCGAGCAAATTGCTTTATGATGGGAAGTGGTGGTGGCCGTGCTTCGGCAATTGTCAACGCGTTGAGGGAGGTCTGTCATCCCCAGACCCTAACGGTTCTTGTCGGAGCGCGCAACGCTCGTGGTGACGGACTTGTGGATTCGACGGAATTGGCGGAACGGGCTCTGAGCCGAAGCGAGAACGTGCGCTTCGCGAATGAGAGCGTGACGCTCGCGATATTGTGGCCACGAATGTCGCCCTGATCAAAGCGGGCGCGAAGAAGGTGGCACAGATGGCGCTCCATGGCCTCGTGTGGGTGATCCGACCACTGCACCTGCCCTACGATGGCGACACTCTGTTTGGGCTCTCCAGCGGCGAACGGCCGGGAGGCACGGGCATGGTTGGCGCAGTGGCAGTGGTCGTGGCCGATGCGGTCAACGTCGGGGTATCGGCCGTGACCTCACTGGCCGGTGTTTCGGCAGTGCGAAATCTTGGTTTCTCGGAGACCTGAGGGCGGCCTTTACCCTTCAGCCTAATTCGGGGGCGCACTGTTTCCACTCGCCACCTACCATGGTGCCGAGCACGCTGGCGGCGTGGATCTCCATCGGGTCACAGCGGAAGATGTCGCGGTCAAGCACAATCAGGTCGGCCAGCTTTCCGGGTTGGAGCGTGCCGAGCTGTTTTTCCTGATGCGCCGCGTAGGCTGACCCTAGGGTGTACGCGCGTACCGCCTCATCCACGCTCAGGCGCTGTTGTGGAAACCAGCCATCGGGTCCGGGCGTGCCCGTCCGTGCGCCGACGTGTCACCGCGGCGTGAATGCCGTCGAGCGGGTTGATGCTCTCCACCGGCGCATCACTACCAAAAGCGAGTGTAGCGCCAGCGTTCAGCTGGGTGCGCCATGCATAAGCGCCAGAAGCGCGCGTGCCCCAGTGGCGCTGGGCCATTAGCATATCTGCCGTGGCGTGGATGGGCTGCATGGAGGCGATGAGCTGCAGCGCGCCCAGGCGCCGATAATCGTCGGGGTGCATCAGCTGCACATGTTCGATGCGATGCCGCCGCGCAGCCGGCGGCTGGCCACGATCGGCCTCCTCTTGGCGCAGCTACGTGAAAACATCGAGCGCATCGTGGTTGGCGCGGTCGCCGATGGCGTGCACCGTCATCGCCAGTCCGTTCGCGCTGGCGCGGCTGGCGCATTCAAGCAGCTCTTCCTTGTCTGTCACCACAATGCCGGAGTTTCCGCTTTCGTTCTCGTAAGGGGCAATCATGCTTGCGGTGCGCGGGCCAAGGGCGCCATCCATGAAAACTTTGATTCCGCCGATACGCAGCCAGTCATCCCCGAGCCCGCCGCGCAGGCCGAGGGCGAGGGTTTCATGCAGCAGCTCGACCGGGATGTTTTTCACCACGCGCAGACCGAGTTTGCCTTCGGAGCGAAGTTGCTGCAGAGCTTGGAAGGAATTGCGGCGGTCGTAATCGTGCAGACCGGTCAGGCCGACGCGCCATGCCGCCCGCTGTGCCGCTACCATCATGGCTGCCAGTTCCGTCACCGTCGGCTCGGGCATGACGGTGGAGACCAGGTCGATGGCAGTTTCGAAAAGGCACCCGGAGGGCTTGCCGCTGGCATCGCGGCCGATGCGGCCGCCGGGTGGGTCAGCGCTGTCGCTGTCCACTCGAGCGCGGCGGAGGGCCAGACTGTTCACCCAGGCCATGTGCAGCGAGCGCGCGGTGAGAAAGACCGCGTGCTCCGGAGCCACCATGTCCAGTTCGGCAGCCGTGGGAAACTCGCCATCCCAGTCGGTCTGATTCCAGCCGTGTCCATTCATCCATTCGCCCGGTGGGGTGATGGATGCGCGTTCCGCCACCATCTGCAGCACGCGCGTTTTGCTGCTCTGACGGGCGTCAATCTGAGCGCACGTGCGCGCGAATTGCGCGAAGTGGCAGTGTGCGTCCGTCAGGCCGGGCAGCACCAGCCGGCCACGCAGGTCAATCAGCTCGGTATGCGTGTCGGCCAAAGCCGCTATTTCGTCATCCGTACCAGCGGCGCTGATTCTCTCGCCTTAGACGGCGAGTGCTTGCACAAACCCAATCTGCGCATCCAGCGTGCAGATACGCCCATTAACCAGTGCGAATTCGGGAGGCATTGGCTGCTTTCTGACCGGGTGAGAGCGCCCGTCAGGAGTGCATCAAGAGCTCGGTGAGTGCGTCCAACTCCTCGTCGGAGTAGAAGTGGATGACCACGCGGCCGGCTCCCTTACGATTGCGCTTAAGGTTGACCTTGGTGCCGAGGGTGGCGCGCAGCCGGTCCTCCAAGTCTATTTCCGCACTGGGGCGCTCTGCCACCGGTTTCTTCTTTGAGGGCGCTCCAAGCAGCTGCCGCACCAGCATTTCGGTCTGGCGGACGTTTAGGTTTTTGGAGATTATTGTGCTGAGCGCTGACTGCTGTGCTTCGGCGGTTAGCAGGCCGAGCAGGGCGCGGGCGTGTCCCTCGCTGATTCTTCCGCCCGTGAGCGCGGTTTGCACGGGCGCGGGCAGACGCAGCAAACGTATGGTGTTGCTGACCGTAGTGCGTTGTTTGCCCACCCGGCGCGCTATCTCATCGTGCGCCATGCCGAAATCGTCAGCCAGCGCTTGATACGCCGCGGCGGTTTCCATTGGGTTCAGGTTGGTGCGTTGCAGGTTTTCAATCAGTGCCAACTCCAGCATTTCTGCGTCACTGGGAAAGTCTCGCACCACGGCCGGCACGGTGCGCAGCTCCGCTATCGCCGCAGCTTTCAGGCGGCGCTGGCCGGCGATGAGCGTGAATTCGGCGCTGTTCTCGGTGCGCGCCACCACCAGTGGCTGCAGGATTCCGTGTGCGCGGATAGATTCTGCGAGTTCGGCGAGTTCGTCAGGGTCAAAGCGGACACGCGGCTGGCGCGGATTGGGGCGAATGGCGCTCAGCGCTATCTGCGTAGCGCCTTCACCGTAAGAATCGGCCGTCGGAATAAGCGCATCCAGCCCGCGCCCTAAGCCTCGTTTTATTGCCATAGGTCACCTGTATCGATTCTGGATTCGTGCCCGTTTAGCAGAGAACATGGAACTCGGGGGCCGGTTCTCGTCATACTTATCTGGACGAAGGTTTCGGGGCGTTGTCGCCGCTCAACACCTCGCTGGCCAGGTCGGAGTACGCCTCCGCTCCGGTGGAGTGGGGCGCATAGGCGATGATGGGCTGTCCGTGCGAGGGCGCCTCGGCCAGACGCACGTTGCGCGGGATAACCACACTGAAAACCTTGTCTGGGAAATGGCGGCGCACTTCCTCTACCACTTGTCGGGAGAGATTGACGCGTGAATCGTACATGGTCATAAGCAGGCCGCGGATTTGCAATTTTACGTTGAATGCGCTTTGCACACGCGATATAGTTTCCAGCAGTTGCCCCAATCCTTCCAGCGCAAGGTATTCGCACTGCACCGGAATCACCACCTCTTGGGCCGCCACTAGGCCGTTCAAGGTGAGAATCCCGAGCGAAGGCGGGCAATCGATGAGCACATAGTCGTAGCCGTTGGCCTGGGAAAGCGCCCGCTGCAGCCGCTCCGCCCGGTTGGGCTCGCTGACCAACTCCACCTCCACTCCGGCCAGCGCCGGCGAAGAGGGCACGAGCGACATTCTTAGCGCTGCGCTGCGCATGGTGTTGGCGTGCAGGCGAGCCTGCGGGCGGATGAGCAGATTGTAGGTTCCGGCGTTTATGTCGCGTATTTTCACCCCGAGACAGGATGTTGCGTTGCCCTGCGCATCGAGATCCACCAGCAATACCTGTTGATTGAGAGTGGCTAGATAGGCGCCCAGATTGATGGCTGTAGTGGTCTTTCCTACTCCGCCTTTCTGGTTGACAAAAGCATAGATCCGCGTCATCTACATCCGCGTTGGCAGCACCGGGTCGCTTTCCAGAGGATTATACCAGAGCAGCGTATGCCGCACGGCGGCTAACGGCGCAAGTCCGGCTGAATGGTGACCCGGCGGAGGTCGCCCTCTCCGTTGCTCTCGGTGGTCACCCCGGTGTGGTCCTGCAAAGTTATGTGGATGATACGCCTTTCGTTAGCGGGCATTGGCTCTAGCGAGATCGGTCGCCCGAACTGGTGCACCTGCTGCGCCATGCGCTGAGCGAGCCGGCGCAGCTGCTGCTCGCGGCGCTTTTTGTAGCCGCCCACATCCACATTCAGGTGCACCCAGCGGTCAAGTTTTCTCGCCATTATCAGGCGGGCAATGTACTGGAGTGCGGCCATTGTTTCGCCCCGCTTTCCGATGAGCATGCCCAGGTCTTCTCCCTCGATGTCCACTTGCACGGCAGGGTCTTCCCCGGCGGAGGTGGCCTGCTGATAGTGGACTCGCACCTCGGCTTCAATCTCCATGTAGCCGAGCAACTCAGAGACCACCTCACGCGCTGCCGCAGTGACGTCGTCTTCAGGTTGTGGTTCGCGTCCCAGCAAAAGCACGCGTATGCGCACCTCGCGGCCGGAGTCTGGGTCGCCCTCGTCAAGCAGCTCCACCTCGAGGTCGCCCTCCGGAACGCCTAACTCTGTCCGGGCGCGTTCAATTGCTGTCTCCACGTCCGGAGCCATCATTTCTAAACTGGTGCGTTCTGGCTTCATAATGTCCCTCTAAGATGTCGTCCTCAGCGCTTGCGCGCGCCGCCTTTTGCCTTTCTAGCGCGAAGGCGCTTCGCCTTGCGCCGGCTGATTTTCTTCTCGGCAGTAGGGGTCGGATTGGCCGGCGTTCCTGCCATGGATAGTTTGGGTGAGACCTTGCTGGTCACGGGAGCAGCAGCGATGGTTGGGAGCAGCAGCCGCAGCCCGCCGGGCATCTTCACATTGTTCCACTCCAGTCTTTCGCGGTTGAGAAACATGTATTGCGCGATAGTGGCTATGTTCGCGGTGATGAAATAGATGGAAAGCCCTGATGAGAATTGAAGTGCGAAAAAGGCGAACATGAGCGGCATCATTGTCATCATAGAGCGCTGCATCTGCGCCGATTGGTCGTTCGGGTCCGCGGTGGGCGGGGTCATCATTTTCTGCTGCAGCACGGTTGTCAGATATACCAGAACCGGTAGGATGGGAATGCCGACATCGGGGTAGAAAGGCAGGTAGAGCCGGTCTGGCTGACTGAGGTCCATCCAGAGAAAACGGCGATTGACCGGTATCATCTTGTGGAAGTCGGGGAACCACGAAGGATATGCGGCTTGATATAAATCTACCATTTGTAGTGGGGCGGCCGGAATTGCACGCAGTATGGAACGGTACATGCCAATCAGGATAGGAAACTGGATTAACATCGGCAGGCAGCCGCCCAACATGGAGGCTGGATTGTAGCCAATCTTTTGTAGTTCCTTCTGCATGCGCTCTGGCTCGCCCTTGTACTTTTCCTGAACGCGCTTGATTTCCGGCTGCATTGCCTGCATCTTTGCCTGCGATTTTTGCTGTTTCGCTGTGAGGGGAATGAGAAGCAAGCGGATGAGCAGGGTAAGCAGAATAAGTGATAGCACGAAGCTGTTTCCCAACCACCCATACAGCAGCAATAGCGTGTTGGTGAAGGGGAAAATGATCAGTTGATTCCACATGATTGCCGGGTATACCTAATCTTCGGGCTGGAACCGCCACGCCAGCTGGCCGGTTTCCTGCTGATAGGCCATAACTAGATTTTCGCCCGCCATCGCGGTGATGTACACCAGTCCTTCATGGGCAATGGGGTCGGCGAGCAGTCGATCTGCGTTATTGCTGTCCACCTGAAATCCCCAGCGCTGGTGTCCGTTGGTCGCATCCAATGCATACAGAAAGCCGCCGTCGGTGGCGACGAATACTGTGTCATTGTCAAAAGCCGGGCTGCCGCGCACGGCGCCATCCAGCGGGGGGCTTTGCCAGTGAGTGCGGCCGGTTTCCGCATCCACCGCATACACGTTCCCATCAAGGTCTGCAAAATACGCCTTGTCGCCCGCCACCGCCGGACTGCCCCATACCCAGCCGGATGTGTCGAAGCGCCACTTTTTTCTGCCGGTAGCGGCGTCTATCGCGTAGGCGTGCTTGGCGAGTGCGCCGAGGTAGAGCGTACCCTCGGAAAGGGTGGGAGTATCCGCCAGTGCACCGTCAAGTTCCTGTTGCCACAGCTGAGAACCGCTATCAATGTCCAGAGCGGTCAGGCGATGATCCATGCCCGGCAGGTACACTCGCT
>DASCOB010000138.1:0-9671 GCA_036011785.1 Anaerolineales bacterium
CGGCCAGTCTACCAAATCCCAACGCGTACAAAGCACAAGCAACGACATAAGCAAACCAATTCATCCATCCAGCGAGAAAACCCTGGGTACCGCCCATGCCCTCTTTCACCCACCGATACCCCGCACCGGCAGCGGGCAAGCATGAGCCCAGCTCAGCATACGACAGCGCGGTAAAAGTAGTGACAATGCCATTCAGCAGGAACGCGATGGCCAGCGCCGGTCCGGCATGGCCAGCCGCAATGCCGATTAACACAAAGATACCGGCGCCAATCATTGCACCGACGCCAATCATGGTAATGTCGAGCAGCCCGAGTGTACGACTTAGGGTGATTTCTGCAGCGTTTGTGCGATCATTCATGATTCACTCTCCGGCTCCGTGCGAAACCAACTGCGTCGTCGCACCGAGCGCGAACAAAGCGGTTAATACTAGCACAATCGGGGAGAACGATTCTGGCCAGGCTTACTAGACTCTGATTATGACGCCTTCGTGCGGCCGCAGTGCGAAGGAATGCAAACTTTCAACGCCCTCTCGGTCTAGCCCGGTGGAAAGCAGCACCGCGCCATAGTCAAAGCTTACGGACGTCACCTGCTTCGACTCGCCCTCGAAGTTGAGCAGTACCAGCAGCCGATCGCCACCGTACTCGCGAAGGTAGCCATACACGGCGGCCGGGGTGTCATCCAGCGCACGATATTCGCCGTGGGTAAGCACCGGGCTAGCGCGTCGCAACTGCAGCAGACAGCGGTATAAGTTATAGATTGAGCCCGGTTCGTCCTGCTGCGTGGCCACGTTCAGGCACTGCCAGTCGGAGTGCAGCGGCAGCCATGGTTCGGGCAAATTACCATCTTCTGCCGGAACGGAAAAACCAGCTCCGGGCCCGGCATCCCACTGCATGGGAGAACGCTGTGGGTCTCGAGAGAGTTCCGGTTTCCCGGAGCGTTGTGGCCACGGGTCCTGACACTTTTCCGCGGGCACAGTTACATTCAGCATCCCGATTTCGTCTCCACAATAGAGGGTCGGCGTCCCGCGCAGCGTGAGCAGCAGCATCGCGGCCGTGCGCGCCGAGGCGGCGCCATAGCGGCTGGCGATGCGGTGCTCGTCGTGGTTGCCAAGCACGTGGTTAGGCCACGCGCCCGCTGGAAGTGCCGCTTCCAACTCGTCTACTTTTTCGCGCACCAAGGAGGCACGCCAAGGAATCCGTACCAGAGTGAAATTGCCGGGCATGTGGATTCCATCCAGATTATCGCCGTAATAACTTGCCCATTCGATCCAATCGAAGATATGAATCTCCCCGACCATGAAGCGCGGGCGCTCGCGGCTGTATTCATCCAACAAGGCGCGCAGCTCGCGATAGACGACGTGAATGTCGCGATGACCACGGTCGTTAATGTGCAGTTGCGAATCGTATGCGCCCATAGATTCGCAACCGGTCGCAGCGTTATTACGATTGGGTGGGTTATCTCGCAAAGCCGGGTCTTTCATAAAGCCGTGCGCGGCATCCACCCGGAATCCATCAACCCCGCGCTCCAACCAGAAGCGCACAACGGAGAACATGGTCTCTTTCACTGCCAAGTTTCTCCAGTTCAGGTCGGGCTGTTCCTTCAGATAAGTGTGCAGATAATATTGGCGCGTCTGCGCGTCCCATTCCCAGGCGGGCCCACCGAAGATGCTCAGCCAGTTGTTTGGCGGGCTTCCATCCGGCGCGGCATCGCGCCAGGTGTACCAGTCGCGTTTCGGGTTGCTGCGGGCGGCGCGTGATTCCCGAAACCAGCGGTGCTGCTCGGAGGTGTGGCTAGGCACGAAGTCGAGCATCACGCGCAACTCGCGCTTGTGCGCCGCCTGCAGCAGCGCGTCCATGGTCTGCACCGTTCCAAACAGCGGGTGGATGTCACAATGATCGGAAACGTCGTAACCGAAATCGGCCATCGGGGAGGGATAGCACGGGCTAACCCAGATGGCATCGACGCCCAGTTCGGCCACATAATCCAGTTTGTCAATTATGCCCTGCAGGTCACCAATGCCATTTCCGGTGCTGTCTTTGAAACTGCGCGGGTAAACCTGGTAAATCACCCCGTGTTTCCACCATAGAAAATCATTGGACTCGGTCATATAATGCGATTCTTCATGTCTCTAAGGATGCCGCGCTCTCAACAAACGATTGTACGGGTCACTGGCAAATTGTTACAGTTAATGCAGCCTAACCCCGTGTCGGTCTTCCAGCAACGCACACGTACGCTCGACTTCGGCCTGACGAACAGCTTCCGACCAACCCAGGGCATCCCCCGTCATATCCGCCAACTCGGCGAGCAATTCGGCGTTCAATTCGCCCAGCGTCGCCAGAAAGGTGCGCCGCAGGATGAGATCATCCAGATGGGCAACCTGCTCATGCAGCGCCAGAAAAGCAATCTCGCGCCGGCTGAAATCCGGATGATGTTGCAGAGATTGATCGGCATCAGCAGCGACAAATGCCGCCGCCGCGGCTGCGCGCGTGCCATAGCGCCGGAACAGGATTTCCAGCCGCGCCAACTGAAGACCGGTTTCAGCCTGCAGCGCGGCCACCCAGCGCTGCTCGGCAGCCACCCCGCGCGGGTAATCCTTGCCGCCACCGATGGGCAGGTACCGCGTGCTTTGCCGCCGCTCACGCCCAAGCGCAGTCAACGTCCTATCAGTCACCTGCTCCGAGAATGCGCGGAAAGTCGTCCACTTGCCCCCGACCAGGCTATAAACCGGGAAATCAACGCTGTCCCCCGGCCAAGTTAGGCGCACGCTGTGGTCGCGGCTGATCTGTCCGGTCGCGCCGACCTCGCTGGCCGGAAGCGGACGCACTCCAGAGAAGAAGAAAACAATCTGGCGACGCCGCACGGCTATGCCCGGAAACACTTTCGCAATCATTGCCCGAAAGTAGTCAACTTCCTGCGGGGTGCAGCGCGCGCTGTCGGGGTCATCACAATGCAGGTCGGAGGTGCCAATTAGTACTTTGTCGCGCAGAGGAAATATCAAGACGATGCGCCCATCGTCGTTCTCAAAAAAGATTTCGTGCTCGCCGATGGCGGCGCGCAATTCCGGATGATCGAGAACCAAATGAGAGCCTTTTGTGCCGCCAATGAAGCGCGTCTCGCGCTGCAATGCACTATTGACCAAATCGATCCACGCTCCGGCTGCGTTGATCACGATTTCAGGCTGCACGCTGCAGCTTTCGCCGCTCAGTTCATCCCGCAGTGTGACCTGGCTGTCCGCCGCGCCAACGGCTGCCAGATAGTTTCGGGCAGCCGCGTGAGGGCCGGCTGCCAACCCGTCAGCGATCAATTCCACGCACAGGCGCTCAGGCACAAGTATGGCCCCATCAAAATAGGTCGCTGTGCACAACACTCTGGGGTTAAGCTGCGGGAACTGCGCCAGAGATTTCCGGCGCGCGGCGAAGCGATGCCGGGGCACCGTATCTTGCGCCCGGGTGAAAGCATCGTAGAGCCAAAGGCCGATCTTGACCACCACGGCTCCGCGTTCGCCGGGCTTATGCATCCAGCCCAAGAATTTGAGCGGCGCATTGAAAAGCCCGGAAAACCATTTGAAAATCGGTATAGTGGTCGGCAGCGGGCGCACGTAGTGGGGTGCGTTTTCAATCAGCCAATTGCGCTCACGCACAGCCTCGCGCACCAGGCGGAATTCGCCGTTCTCTAGATAGCGCAATCCGCCATGCGCCATGTGTGAAGAAGCGGCGCTGGCGCCAGAGCAGAAATCACCTTTATCCACCAGTAACACGTCCACGCCCTGCAGCGCAAGATCACGAAAGACACCCGCGCCATTTATGCCGCCCCCGATTATCAGCACAGACACAGCCGGATTATGGCGCAGGGAATCGAGCGCTGCTTTTCGGGCAACTGGTGCCATGCTCAGGAATTAACCGCGGCACATAGAACTAAGAGGATAGGTTTGACAACATTTTTTCAAGGAGCATCGACCCGGGCCGTGGCGAAAAAGCGAGGTAATCAAAGCGACAAACGGGGGCGATCTTCGGTGATTATTCAGCGCTGCAGTTCAGTCGCTATCAGGTTGTCCCATTCCAGCTGCAGCTGGTGCGATTCCACAGAGCGCGCGAACACCCCGAACTCGCCGGCCGCGACTTCGCCCAGTCCTTCTACAGGGTGGCGATCAACATTTGTCCCGTTTACATACAGACTGAATCCTTCCCCTTGCAGCAGCACTCCCAACCGGTACACCCCCGGACCCTCGGGCACGGCATCAGAAACAGCCACGAGCAAATCTTCGTAAACGTCGTTTTGTCGACGTACGAGCCTGTAGTTGCCCTCACAGGTAATAGTGGCTGCATAATAATTTGGCAGTCTGGCCTTGAAAACCAGTCCATAATAATCCTTGCCGGTACAGGCCTCCACAATTACATCTCCTTCGTAAAGAAAATCGCGGCCTGCCAGATGAAATGCCGGTCCGGTGGAGTAGAACTGCCTGCCGCGCTGTTTCATACTCAACCGCAGCACGCCGTCCACGATGCCCGAATCCCAGAATTCGTTCCGCTCATAGCCCCATGGAAACTGCGGCGGTTCGAAATCCTCCGTCCATAACACCGCCACCGGCGTAACCGGATGGTCCAAGTCGCGCACGCTTTGCGGAATGGTAATCTCCCGAGTCGCCGTGGGCGCCGGGGACGCGCTGGCGGTGGCTGTAGTGCTGGGGCTGAGTTCGCTTATCGGTTCGGCCGTAGCGGTCGCAGTGGAAGTGGGGGCTTCCGCAGTTGCAGCTGGGGACGCCTCAATAGCAGCGGGCACACTTGTGGCGCTGACCGCCACAGCCACAACAGTTAGCGTGGGCTGCGCACCGCTCTGAGTGTAGGTGACGGCGGGCGTAAATTGCGTGGGCACGATTGCAGGCTCGGTGGCCGGCGGCGAGAATACAGCCGGCATGATTACGTCTCCGAACAGCCCATAAGCCTGCAAAACGCTCAGAACCAACGCGGCAATCACGGCCGCGCCGAGAAGGCGCCAGCGGACTCCCCGGGGCCGAGGGCCGATCTCGATTTCCACCGATTTCCAGTCACGGTGCAATTCCCGCGTGACCAACCGCGTCGGCTGCGCTGCCGCCCCTTGCAGGATGGCCGGGTCAATACGAGGCGGCGCGCGGCCATCCACGATTGATGGCCCGATGAGTTCCTGAACCGTCTCCACCTCCAGCGGGTCGGAGCGCGCCATGGCGGCGTCTGTCTCGGCCGCAGCAGCCACGTCCTCCTCGTCAAACAAAGGCATTGACTCGATTTCGAGGTCGAGGCTTGTCGGGTTCTCCGGATCGGTCTTCACCGATTCAGGTTCGCCGGAGGGATCCAGCACGTGCGGCACGCGCAAATGCCGGCGCAGAGCCGCGTACAGCTTGGCCCCCACCCCGCTGATGCGCTGGAGTTCCGGCAGCCGGCCATATGGCCGCCCGGTTACAATCGCCTCCGCAAGAACCTGCCCGACACCCGAAAGAGCGGCCAATTCCTGCACGGTCGCGCTGTTGAGGTCTAGCTTCGCTGATGTCACGGACGCCGGTGACGAGGCCTCACCCTCGCTCCAGGGCGAATCCTCTTCCGCACGCTGCGAGACGCTGACACGCGCCTTGAGAATGAAGTACAGTTTCTCCCCAACGCCGGAGACGTGCTTGAGATCGGAGAGCCGGCGATAGGGGCGCGCGGCCATGATAGCGCGCGCAAGCGCAGGCCCCACCTGTGGCAGCTGCAACAACGCAGAGAGCGGGGCCGTGTTTAAATCAACCTTACGAGACCGAGACGCCATCAGCAGGTTATAACGCGGGAATTGAACTCACGGCAGCAACCCTTGAATGCGCACAAAGCCGGAAAAATACAAATACAGTATCCCGGTTATGAGCGCGACCGCCACCAGCCAGCCAGATAAAAACAGGGGCATGCGCCTGCGCATCTCCTGCCCGACCGCGGCCTCGTACGCCACCAGTGACATGACCGGATCGCGCAGCTGCGGCAAACCCGGCGCGGCCTCAAAAGGCGATGGTTCGAAAACGCCCTCCGTGAACCAGGTCTCGTCCTCAACGAATTCCGCTTCCACCGCTTCGGGCCACGCGGCAGGCAAGTCACACACGCTACGCAGCCGCTCTAGCAGCGCCGGGCCGATGCCCTTCAGTTCCAGCAGCTCACCCCAGTGCGCGTAAGGTCGCCTTGATGTTACGCAGTCCGCCAGCGCCGGGCCGATGCCGCGCAGCCGTTGCAGCGCCTGAGGGCTGCACGTGTTTAGGTCGAGGCGTCCATCCGCCTCAGGCGAGCGCAGCGTCAATCGTGCGCGCAGCAGCGGGAAAACGGCCGGGCCGATTCCCTTCACCTCGCGGAGCGCTTCAACATCAACAAACGGGCGCGCGGCCATGATAGCGCGCGCAAGCGCGGGGCCAACGCGCGGCAGGCTACACAGAGCGGCCTCGTCACATGAGTTCAAATCGATAAGGTCAGCGTCCGCCGAGGTTGGCGCCACGCTCTCCGCTGGGCGCGGCTCGGCAACGCCGGCGCGCTGGCGCAGCGTTCGCATCACTGCCCGGCTGATGCCTTGCACCCCCGACACTTCATCCAGACTGAAATACGGACGCCCTGCGACGATGCGCCGTGCCAGCACCGCGCCCACGCCAGGCAGCGCCTGCAACGCAGCCGGTGTACACGTGTTCAGATTGGCGGGTGATGGGGGCACGACCCGCGCTACCGCCGCAAGCTCGCGCAGGGTTTTCCTGCCAAAGCCAGGCAGCATGCGCAACTCGGTATCGTCCCAGAATGGCCGCGAATTCAGCAGCACCTCTGCCTTGTGAATGTCTAGCGCCGTCTCGCGCAACAACGTGGTGAGGTCGGCCGAATTCAGATCGATGCGGCGGCCATCCATGGCACGACTATTTTAGCATAGCGACAGATTGGACATGTGCTCGCCGCGCGAAATTACATCACGGCGCGGAACGGATAACAGTTGTTGAAGGATTGCTCCGGAAACCAAAAAGGTACCCCAGGGGCCATCGGCAGCCAGGCCCGCACACGGGAACACGCCTGAAGTTCAGAACTGGAAATGACGCCGAAGCGGCACCACTCGGCAGCGATAGTTGCTCACAAATTCCTGCAGCCGCTCTTCGAGCGCGTAAAACTCGGCGCACTGCAATGCCTCGTTGGCCGCATTCTCATCTTCCGCCACGAACGAGACCAGCCTGATGGGGTAATCGCCCGCGGCAGTGTGCCAGGCCTCGATCATGGATAGGCCCATTTTATCCAGCGCGGGTACCATCTTCTTGAGCATGAATTTATAATAACCCTCCGCAGAGTGCGGATTGATATCATAAGTCAACAGCACTTTGACGTAATCTTCTAGTTCCTCTTGCACTGCGCACCACCCGCAACGGCAACCGCAACAAATTATATCATCCGCAGAGCGTTCCACTGATACAATTGAGTATGGTCTCCGCTCCGCCACCATCCCAATTCGACGTGCGCCGCGTGCGCGCCAGATTTCCCGCACTTGCCATCACGGACAATGGGGCGGCGAGAGTTTATCTGGATAACTCCGGCGGCACGCAAATGCCGCAATCCGCGCTTGAGCGCATGCAGCACTACCTGCTGCACCAAAACGCCAACCGTGGCGGTGCCTTTCGCACCTCTGTGGAAACCGAGCGGCTGCTGCGCGCAACGCGCCGCGCCATGGCAGACTTTCTCAACGCGCCCACCGAGCGTGAAATAGTCTTTGGCGCGAACATGACCAGCCTGACTTTCGCGCTCTCCCACGCCCTGAAGCACTGGCTGCAGTCCGAGGACGAGATTATCGTCACCCGGCTGGACCACGATGGAAACATCGCCCCCTGGCTGCGCCTGGCGGAGGATTCTGGTACACGCATCCGCTGGCTGGATTTCCACCCACCAGATTGCGCCCTCAACATGGACGAAATCGAGGGCCTGCTAACCGAGAAGACGCGGCTGCTGGCGATTGGCTACGCTTCCAACGCTGTGGGAACCATTAGCCCGGTGCAACGCATGGCGGCGCTGGCGCACGCTGCCGGCGCGATGGTCTTCGTGGACGCGGTGCAGTACGCGCCCCATGCCCCAGTCGATGTGCAGGCGCTGGGTGCAGATTTCCTGGTCTGCAGCCCGTACAAATTCTTTGGGCCACACCAGGGCGTGCTCTGGGGGCGCTACGATTTGCTCGACCGGCTGCCCACCTACAAGGCGCGCCCCGCGGGAGAACGGCCGCCGGACAAATTCGAGACCGGCACCCAAAGCCACGAGGGGCAGGCGGGCACGTTGGGCGCGCTCGAACATCTGGCCTGGGTGGGCAACCAGTTCGGGACAGAGTTCCATGCTCAATTCCCTGGATTCACCGAAATGAAACTTGAGCTGCACAGCGGAATGGCCGCCATCAAGGCCTACGAACAGACGCTAAGCGCGCACCTAATCAACGGGCTGCGGCATATTCCCGGCGTCAGAATTTGGGGCATCACAGATCCGCAGCGGCTGCACGAGCGCGTACCGACAATCTCATTCACACTGGACGGACATACCCCGCGCGCAATCGCCGAACGGCTGGCCGAAGACAACATCTTCGTCTGGGATGGGCATTACTATGCAGTGGAAACAATGCGGCGGCTCGGATTGGCGCAGAGCGGAGGCATGCTGCGCGTCGGCGCCGCGCATTACAACACCGTTCAGGAACTGGACAGATTGCTCGAAGTACTCGACGAATTACAGCGCGGAAAGTGACGCCTTGCCCGCCGCGCGGGCGAATACCCCGGGAGGGACTTGAACCCCCAACCTAGGCTTTAGGAGAGCCTCGCTCTTCCATTTGAGCTACCGGGGCATAGCCGACCGGAGAGAGAAATCAACTAGGCCGTAGTCTTGAGAATTATAGCACCCGGTCTTCCTATTCCCATATAAGGCGCCCTACGGCTGTCATTTACGCCATCTCATCACTAGCACAACCTATGCACGCCGCTTGACTGTAGCGACCGAAACGTGCGATCGGTGTTTACAAAGAGATGGCTTGATTTCAGTCTACACTACGCCAGACCACCCCCGCAAACTTACGACGGAGCCAAGCGAGCGGATCATAATACCGATCAGCAACTCGCTCTTTAAGTGGGATGATGGCGTTGTCGGTAATGCCAATATTCTCAGGACATACATCTGTACAGCAACGCGTGATGTTGCAGAAGCCCGAACCTAGCTGGTCCCGGATGACAGGAACCCGGTCCTCGACATCCAAGGGGTGCAAAGCCAAGATGGCAGCGCGGGTCATAAAACGCGGGCCAACGAATCTGTCCATACGGTCCTGATCGCGTAGTACGTGGCACACATCTTGGCATAGGAAGCACTCAATGCATTTTCGGAACTCCTGAACTCGATCCACGTCCTCCTGCATCATGCGGTACCTACCATCCGAATCAGCCGTACGGGGTCTGAAGGGACTTATCCTTAGGTTCTGTTCATAGTTCCATGACACGTCACAGACCAGGTCTTTGATCACAGGAAATGTCTTCAAAGGCTGAATAGTTAAGGCAACATGCTGCGAGTAATTGTTCATGAGAGTCATACATGCGAGTTTAGGGATTCCATTGATTTCCATGCCACAGGAGCCGCATTTGCCAGCCTTACAGTTCCAACGCACAGCCATATCACCAGCTTGATGAGCTTGAATGCGAT
>DASCOB010000139.1:0-17976 GCA_036011785.1 Anaerolineales bacterium
TCAATAACTCGTAATTCTTAATCGGCGCGCGCCGGCCCACCGCCAGCACCACCGGCGGCGAAACTCGCGCGGCCGGTTCCGGTTTGAAATGCTCGGTATCGATGCCGTGCCCAATCACGCGCAGCTTCGCCGAACTCAACTGGAAGCTCTCCGGTGACGCCGTCACCACGCAATCCGCCAGCAAAGTCGCAAGGCGCAGCTGCCAGCCCACATGCCGATGCGTGTACCACAAAACAATCGGCCAGCCACGCAGTTTTGCCAGCGGCGCGACTGCGAGCACGTATTGTGGACTAAACTGGCAGAAGACCGCATCGACCGCTTCTCGCAGCCGCCACACCGTCTGAAAAAAACGCGCCCAGCGCGCGAGGCGGCGTCCGTCTCGCTCCTTGCCGAGCGAGTGCACGCGCACATTGTCAGGCAACGTGGCTGCGCCCGCCGCCAGACAGACCACCTCTATGCGCTCCAAGTGGGATGCCAGTGCGCGCACCCATCCGACAACGTGGCCGACGAGCGCGTCGTGGGAGTCAACTTTATAGGTTACGTAGAGCAGTCGCATGATTACCCAGGGCGGTTCGCGCGCTTCACCAGATCTTGATAACCCAGCGCGTACTCCCGCAGCACGCGCGACTTCTCAAAGCGCTCTACCGACCGCGGGGCAGCCAGAGCCATGCGGGAGCGCAGGTCCGCATCGGAAAGCAATAGTTCCAGTCTCACGGCCACTTCGTCCGCTGACCAGTCGACATGGAGCCCGTTGACGCCATCCCGCACCAACTCACGCGCCAGCCCTACTCGCGTACTGATTACCGGCACGCCACAAGCCAGCGCCTCCGCCACCACCCGTGGCCCGCCTTCGCTGAACGAAGTGCAAATCAAGCAGCGAGAGCCACGGTACAAATCGGCAAGCTCGACCGGCGAGCTGACCCAATCTCGGAATTGCACGTTGGCTGCCAGCCCCAATGTGGCGGCCCGCGCGCGCAATCGCGCTTTCAGAGGCCCAGCGCCGACGACCAACGCGCACAGACCATCACGTTTGCGCGCCGCCGCCGCAATGCCATCCAGAAACAGAAAGGGCGCTTTGTTCGGTGTCAGACGCGCGACGAAAATGGCGTCATATTCAATCGAAGTGTTCTCAGGCCGAAAGACGTCAAAATCCAGATACAGACTGTAGAGCAACAAAAGCTTCTCGGCGGGAACCCCCCAGCTGCGCAGCAAAGGCCGCAACTCACCCGCGTTAGTGACGCGAAATCCGAGCGCGCGTGACATCGCGCCGCGCACATAGCGGCCCGTGATCCAGGGCTGCAGGCGTTCGCGCATGTTGGCGGCGCGCGGGTAGCCATCCACATGGTGAATCTCGCTCACATACGGCACGCCACTCGCCTGCGAAAGCCAGCGCGCGCCAGCGCCGTTCAAGAAGAACCCGTAATCATGCGAGATGATCAAATCATAGCGCCATTTCTCTGCCAGCGCGCGCCCTTTTTTCCAGATAAAAAAAGGCTGCATCATCTTTCCCCACGGCGACGGGTGGAAAGTCACATTCTCAAAACAGTCGTGGCGCGCAACCCCCGGAACGCGGTGGGTGAGAACGTCGATTCTGTCCCAGTAATTTGAGAACTTGCTCAGCGTATTGTGGAAGGCACGTCGCTCGCCGCGAATGACCGAGGTATCCCCGCTGAGCATAAGCAGTCTCACGCCGCTGCCTCCAGCAGTGTCGCTTCGGTATCGGCAAGCATCCGTTCCCACGAGAAGCGCTCCAGTTCGCCGTACGCCCGGTCGGCCAGCTCCCGGCCAAACTGCGGTTCCTGCAGCATCCGGCAGATGGCCGCGGCCAGGGCCTCTTCATCACCAGCGGGCACCAACAAACCGTTGCACTCATGTGAGAGAATCTCCACAGTGCCGCCAACGGCGGAGGCCACCACCGGCGTGCGGCAGGCGATTGCCTCGAGCACCGTGTGTGGCAGACCCTCATAGGTGGAGAACAGCACAAACACGTCCGCCGCGCGCATAAGCTCGTGCACGCGTTGCTGCGAGAGCGCCCCGAGGAATTGCACTCCGTTGCCGTGATCGGCGGCAAGCGCCTGCAGCTCGGCGCGCTCCGGGCCATCGCCGGCTATGAGCAGGCGCACATCCGGAAAACGGCGCTGCACCGATGGAAGCGCGCGGATGATCCCGGAGATGCCTTTCCACGAGGCCAGTCGCGCCGCGGTGAGCAGCAGCGGAGCCTTTTCCGGCAGCCCGCACAGCGCCCGGGCGGCAGCCCTCTCAGGAAGAGATGCAAACTGGTCCGCCTCCAACGCATTGTAGATCACGCGCGTGCGCTCCGCGGCAACACCCCAGCCAGCCACTAACCTCCCGATGTAATCGCTAGGCACTATCACCACATCCGCCGCGCGCAGGTACCACGAGCACAGCCACTGCAGCCCGCGCACGCGCCAACCGTGACGCCGCAGTTGAAACTCGTCAATAGTCTCTCCGTGCGGCAGCCAGCCATGGCGGGTACTGAATTCCCAGGCAAAGTCGCTCACGTTTTTCAGCACCATCGGTTTGCGCAAGATAAGATTCGCCAGCGCCACCGGCAATCCGTAATCGCTGACGAAGAACAGGTCAACCGTCCGCGCTTCCAGTAAGACACGCCAGCGGAACATCAGCAGCCGGAGCGGAAGTGGCCAGCGGCGGGAAACACGATAGACCGGATAGGAAAAGTTGCCATCACGGCCACTGTGGCCAGCATCAGTATAGGTGACCACGGTCACGTTGTGGCCACGTTCGATTAGCGCAGGAATCAGTCGGTGTAAATAAGTGGATGGGCCGCCGATCTCAGGATGAAAAGAGCCGGCCACCACGCAAAGGCGCATCTGTGTTTTGGCGTTATAGCGTCACTACCCTGGCGCGGCCCTGCAGGGCAGCCGTGGCGTTACGAGTATCCACTACCAGTTGCGCGTTGCGGAGAATCTCAGTCCAATCATATGCACTGTGATCGGTCACGATCAGCACGCAGTCAGCGGACGCAAGCGTGGCCACTCCGTACTCGACTGAGCGCATTTCGATATTGTCAAAGCGCAAATCGGCGACGTGCGGGTCATGGAAACTGATGGCTGCACCCTGTTGCTGCAGCAACTGGATGATGTCGATTGCCGGGGATTCGCGCACGTCGTCCACATCTGGTTTATAAGCAACACCCAAGACAAGGATCTGTGAGCCGCGCACCGGCTTGCTGTCTTCGTTCAGCGCCTCGGTCACCTTGCTGACCACATACCGTGGCATGTTTGTGTTAATTTCATCGGCGAGCTCGATGAAGCGCGCGTTGAAGTTCAACGTTTTCAGTTTCCATGAAAGATAGAGCGGATCTATGGGAATACAGTGTCCTCCCAAACCGGGCCCCGGATAAAATGGCATGTATCCAAACGGTTTAGTCTTCGCCGCAGCAATCACCTCCCATACATCCACGCCGAGCTTATCGCACATGATGGTGATTTCGTTGATTAGCCCGATGTTTACCGCCCGGAAGGTATTTTCCAGTAATTTCACCATTTCTGCAGCCTGAGTGGAGGAGACCGGCACAACCTGCTCCACCACCGTCGCGTACAGGGCCACGGCCACCTCGGTGCAGGCCGGCGTTACTCCACCAATCACTTTGGGAGTGTTGCGCACGCCGTAGGTCGGATTCGCCGGGTCGATGCGCTCAGGGGAAAAAGCGACAAAGATATCTTCTCCGGCGGTGTAGCCGTTGCTCAACATACGCGGCAGCAACACCTCGGTAGTAGTGCCGGGATAGGTTGTGCTCTCCAACACTATCAACATGCCGGGGCGCAGATGCTCGCCGATTTGCTCGGCTGCGCTGACGACATAGGACATGTCCGGATCACGTGTCTTGCGCAACGGCGTGGGCACACAAATGCTGATTGCGTCCAGTTCCGCGATAGCCTCGTAATCCTGGCTGGCCGCGAGTTTACCCTCGGCCACAAGGCCGCGGAGGGCATCGACGCGGACATCAGGAATGTAGCTCTTGCCGGCGGTCAGGGCAGCCACCTTGCTGGCGTCAGTGTCGATGCCCAGCACCGAAAAGCCGGCGCGCGCAAATTCCACCGCTAGCGGGAGGCCGACATAACCCATTCCAATGACCCCCACGCTCGCCTCGCGGTGGTCAATCTTTTCCAGCAGCCTATCTTTTCCGCTCACTGGCACTGCCCCGATGGGCACTCAGCCCACCACCACACGCTCGCTCACTGGGCGCTCTGAAATCGGGTCACCCGGGCCTTCGCGCTCCAAATGCGTGATGATATCCGTGATGGAGCGTTCCAGCGCCATGCGCGGCTCCCATCCCAGCAGCTCACGCACGCGGCTGATATCGGGCACGCGCCTACGCATATCCTCGAAGCCCTGTTCGGTGGCCTGCTCATAGGGCACCAGTATTATGGCGGACTGGCTGCCGGTCATCTCTTTCACCTTGCGCGCCAGATCCAGAATGGTTATCTCCGCTTGGTTGCCAATGTTGAACACACGGCCCTCGGCCTCTGGCTCAGCAGCCAGCTGCATGATGGCCGGTACCACGTCGCGCACGTCGCAAAAACAACGGCTCTGCTCCCCGTCGCCATACACGGTGATATCCGCAGCGGAGAGCGCCTGCCGCACGAACCGCGGCACCACCATACCATAGCGTCCGCGCTGCCGCGGCCCGATGGTGTTGAACAGGCGGAAGACCACCACCGGCAGACCCATCTCTTTGTGGTAAGCTAGCGCCAGAAACTCGTCCAGCGCTTTCGAGGTGGCATAAGCCCAACGGTGATGGGATGTAGCTCCAATCAGGCTGTCGTCATCCTCGTTGAATGGCACACTGTTCAACTTGCCATAGATTTCGGATGTGGAGGCAATGAGGGTTTTTTTTCTATAGCGCCGGGCTGTGCGTAGCACGGTCTCCGTGCCCATCACATTGGTCTCGATGGTGTGCACCGGGGAACGCACTATCAACTCCACGCCGACAGCCGCCGCAAGATGCACTATCAGATCGCACTCGCTTACGAGTCGATCCATGACCACCGCGTTGGTGATAGTTTCGATGACGAGTTGGAAGTTCGGATCGACGGTCAGATGCTCGACGTTGGACATCCGTCCAGTTGATAGATCGTCGATAGCTGTTACTTTGTGCCCAACGGCCAGGAGAGATTCAGACAGGTGGCTGCCGATGAATCCAGCCCCGCCAGTCATTAGAAATCGCATGGCTGAGGATTATAACGCTTGGCAGGTTACTTGTCTATGTAAGTTGAAGCTTAGGGTGTCCTAAAATGTTATTAGTAGATTCCATGAACATCAAGCCCTGAGAACTGTTTCAATAATGCCGACGTAGCCGCGTGCAGCGGCGTACAGGTGCGCAAGTTCGATGTATTCGTCCGCCACATGTGCATAGCCTTCGGGCGACGGGCCGAAGCCAACCGTGGGCACGTTCGCAATCCCGGCGCTGTACGCGGCGTTGGTGCAGAAGCGATACGCGCCAAGGCGGGGGTCGAGATCGGCAGCGCGCAGGCCGGCAAGAGCAAACTGCGCGAAGGGTTGGTAATGGGAGCGCGGAAAGTGACTGCAAACAGATAGCAACGCAACGGCTGAAACGCGCGGGGGCGCGCTGGACAAAGGACGGCGCGCGGGCAACTGCCAAAGCCAGATCCGCTTGGCTCAGTGGTGAATGGGATACGCTATGTGCCCAACTCCCCCTACCGAAAAAAAACATTTGTGCGCACCCTGAAGTAGCCTCAAGGATCGCGCTGTTTCAGAACAAACTTAACTGCTCCGGCGGTTGTTCGGCAGAGGCTTCTGTTCCGCTCTCAGCCTGCAGCTGCGCGATGAAGCCGGGCAGCTGCTGGAAATCCTGGTGCAACATCGGCCGGTATTTGGGTTGGTGCAGCGCAGCCGCGGGATGGAACATCGGCACCACCATGCGCGCCCCGATGCGCATCGGTTGACCATGGATAGCGCTGATGCGCGTGCCCGGAAACCAGCGCGCCATAGAGAAGCGACCTAGGGTGACAATCACGGCAGGGTCAATTAGTTCAATCTGCCTGTCGAGATACGCTCGGCAGGCATCAATCTCCTCCGGTTGCGGGTCACGATTGCCCGGCGGCCGGCACTTAAGCACATTGGTGATATACACGTTCTCACGGTTCAAACCAATAGCAGCGAGAAGTTCGTCGAGTAGCTTTCCAGCCGCACCGACAAAAGGAAGCCCTTGTTCATTCTCATGGTATCCCGGCCCCTCGCCGATGAGCATGATGTCCGCATCCGGCCGGCCGGTGCCCGGAACAGCGTTTTTTCGCGTGTCAGTCAGTGCGCACAACTGGCATGTGCGCACCTGGCTTTCAATCGCCACCAGCGTCTCAGGTGAGGTCATCCCTATCTCCCAGATTGTCCCGCCGCGAACAACGCCGCATTCTCGTTCACCCAGTTCCACAACCGCCGCAAGCCAGTCTGCGGGTCCACCGTAGGTTCCCAGTCAAGCTTTTTGACGGCGCGAATATCGCTTATGTACACCTTCTGGTCGCCCGGCCGCCAGTCGTGATAGACAGCCTGCAGCTCTTTGCCCGCCAACTCGCTAAGTAAACGCTGCACATCATTCCAAATCGCAAGCGTGTACTCCGGGCCACCGCCGATGTTGAACACCTTGCCCGCCACCTTTTCAGGGTGCCGCAGGGCGAGGTCAAAAGCAGACAGCAGGTCGTCCACCCAGAGCATGTCGCGCACTTGTTTGCCATCGCCGTAGATTTTAATCGGCCTCCCCTGCACTGCGGCAATCACGAAATGAGCCAGCCAGCCCTGATCCTCTATGCCGAACTGGCGGGGGCCATAGACGCAAGACTGACGGAAGGCCACCGTGGGCAGGTCGTAAATGCGGGCATAATCGCGCACATACTGGTCGCCGGCGCCTTTGGAACAGCCGTAAGGAGAGTGGAAATCCAGCGGTTGCGTTTCCGGCAATCCCAGGGGAAGATCGGCGTATTCCCAGCGCGTGTCCGTCTCCACCACGCGCACATGCTCCATGCCGCCGTACACTTTGTTAGTCGAGGCGTAGACCACCAGCGGCTGCCGGCCAGTGAGGCGCGCTGCCTCCAGCACGTTGAAAGTACCCAGCGCATTGATTTCAAAATCCTCGCGCGGGTCGGTCACCGAGGAGGTTACCGCGACCTGAGCAGCCAGATGGAATACCGCATCCTGCCCATCCACCGCTGTCACAAGCGCATCCGCATCGCGCACGTCGGCGCGCACGAATTCGAAACAGCGCGCGAATCGCTCCCGCAGCCAGTCCAGATTGCTGGCAGCGCCTCGCCTTGAGAGGTTGTCGAAAAGAGTGATATCGTGGCCGGCCTGCAGCAAATGCACCGCATAATTGCAGCCGATGAAACCGGCGCCGCCCGTGATGAGTACTTTCGCCATCGGAGGAATCAGGCTGAATGAGAGGCGGCGGCTGAGGCTTTCGCGGCTGCCGGCGGCTGCTCCCCGCCATCCGGTGTACGCAAATAGAGCGGTGCCAGCGCGTTGGGGTCATCCGTCCGGCCGGAAGCCAGTCGCTGTCGGGCAATCGCAATCAGGCAGGCTGCCCGGCGCACGTTCAGGGGAGGCGTGGCGAAGCTCACTTTTTCTCCCAGCGTCTCGCGGGCAGCGGCGTTGATTTCACCGCACACGTGTACATCACCGGCTTCCCCGTCTCGTAGCAGCTCATCCCATGTGGTGATACGCGCCGGGCCATCGGCCTGCCAGCCGGCCTCACTCCAGTGGTACGCTCCCGCCGCAATGCGGCCCCTGCCCGCCGAGAGCACTGCCAGTAAAACGCCATCCAGAGGCGGCTGGGCGTAGGCGACGATATCAAGAGTGGCCACACCCAGCAGCGGCAGCGCATGCGCAAGAGCGAACCCTTTTGCGAAAGCCAAGCCGATACGCAGCCCGGTGAATGAACCCGGCCCGAGCGCAACCGCAAGCGCCTCGAGCGCATCCGCCCGTACGCCGGCATTGCGCAGCATGTGTTCTACCTGTGGCGCCAGTTCCACGGTGTGGTTATTCGCGCTGCGCCAGCTGTGTTCAGCCAAAATATCAGCGCCGTCGTCAAGCGCCAGACTGGCGTGCTTAGTCGCGGTGTCGATAGCCAGCAGCATCAGGCGTTCTCGTGTTGAAAAGCGGTTTTCCGAAAGCCAGCCAATAGTCTATCGTAGCGCTCACCGGCTGCGCTCATTTCCAGACTGCGTTTCTCCTCCTCGTGGTAGCTTAATCCAACCCACAATCTCTCCCTCGGCAGCGCCGCTGCGATGTTATTCGGCCACTCCACCATCAGGCTTGCGCCGGCTGCCAGTCGCTCGTCAAGACAAATGTGTTCGGCATCATTGACATCCGCCAAGCGGAAACAATCCAGATGGTGCAACTGCGCTCCGTCCGCGCGAAAGTATTCATTCGCGAGCACATACGAGGGGCTGGTGACCGGTTGCAGCGCCCCCCAGCCACGCCCGATGCCGATTGCCATCGCAGTCTTCCCAGCGCCCAGTTGGCCGCTGAGGCAGACGAGATCGCGGGGTTGCAGCAATTGCCCCAATTTCACGCCGTAACGCAGTGTCTGGTCATAGTTATAACTGATGAAATCCAGCACGTGCGCATCCAGTATAGGCATGACAGAGGCATTATAGCCGCCACTTGACACCGGAGCAAGTAGGCGCTGCCCGCTCCGTGTTATGATTACCTGGCTGGCAGAATCATTGATGCGCACCCTGGTAATCGCCGACATCCATGCGAACCAGACCGCGCTCGAAGCGGTGCTCGCGCACGCGCAGGGCGCCTTCAACATGGTCTGGTGTCTGGGCGACCTCGTGGGTTATGGTCCGGACCCGAACGAATGCGTGCAGCGCGTGCGCGCGTTGAAAGGGATGGTGTGCCTTTCCGGAAACCACGACCACGCGGCTATCGGGAGAATCGACCTAGATGCCTTCAACCCACTGGCGGCAACCGCTCTGCGCTGGACCGCGAACGCGCTGCAGGCATCCTCGCGCGATTATCTCGACTCTCTGCCCTCCATGCAGGTAATCAATGAAACCACGCTTGCGCATGGCAGCCCGCGCCACCCGGTGTGGGAGTACATTTCTGACGTGGGATTGGCAGCAGAGAATTTTGCCCACTTCAGCGGAGCCGTTTGCCTTGTGGGGCACACACACGCGGCACGCGTTTACCACCACGACGGCAATCTCTGTCACGAGAAAATTGCACTTGTCGGAAAGCCATTCAGTCTGAACACCGGAAGGTATATACTTAACCCCGGCGGCGTGGGCCAACCACGCGACCGCAATCCGATGGCGGCGTACGCGCTCTTCGACCCGGACAGCGCCAGTTGGGAACAGCGGCGCGTGGCATACGACATCGCGGAAACGCAGCGCCGTATGCAGGCGCACGGGCTGCCGGAAGCGCTGATTGCGCGGCTGGCTTTCGGGACATGATGATGAGAATGCAGACAGCACTGCGGATATCAGCAATGCTCGCCACAACGGTCTTCGCGCTGGCAGCCTGCGGCGCGGCAAGGCAAGCGCTCGTTCAATCCGAGGCTGTTCCGGGCGCAAAAACCTCCTTTGCGCTGGCGGAGGACATTGCGCTCGGCGCCGAGGCGGAGTCGGTTGGGGCGCAATCATCCACCGCCGACCGCATGGTGATTTACAACGCAGACATGACGATAGTGGTCGCCGACCCATTGGCCAGCATCGAGCGCATCTCCGCGGTTGCCGCCGAATTGGGTGGTTTCGTCGTGCAGTCAGTTGTTTCCCATGCCGAAACCCTCGGTACAGGGCTCGAGGTGCAGTCCGCCAGCGCCCCCGATGCCCACATCACCATCCGCGTGCTCGCGGAGGAACTCGACGAGGCCATTGCGCGGATATCCGAAATGGCGGTGGATGTGCGCAGTCTCTCGCGCTGGGGGCAGGACGTCACACAGGAATACGGCGATCTTTCTAGCCAACTACACAACATGGAGGCAGCTGAGGCGCAGCTGCTCGAGATAATGGAAGCCGCGCGCAGAAGTGAGGAGGTGTTAGAGGTCTTCCGTGAACTCGTGCGCGTGCGCGAGCAGATTGAAGTGCTGCGCGGACAGATGCAGTACTATGAACAGTCGGCACGCCTCTCCGCCCTCAGCGTGCAGTTGCTGCCGGATGCGGCTGCACAGCCCATCAGCGTGCGCGGGTGGAAACCCATTGCCACCCTCAAACGTGCCACGGAAACGTTGCTGCGCGGACTGCGTGCGCTGGGAGACGTTCTCATTTTCGCGATTGTGACCGTGATGCCCATAGCCCTGATTGTGGTGACACCGCTATTCTTCGGCGGCAGGGCGCTGTGGCGCAGGCGAAAAAGCAAGAATTTGTCCACGGCGGATTCGGATTGAGGCCGGCTGCACGATGACTGACAGCACACCGTTTAGCCATCTGGACGAACATGGCCAGGCGCGCATGGTGGACGTGGGCAAAAAGCCGGAGACCGAACGGGTGGCTATCGCCTGTGCCGAGGTGCACATGCGCCCGGAGACGCTGGCCCTCATCCGCGCCGGAGACCTGAACAAGGGCGACGTGTTCACCGTCGCCAAGCTGGCCGGCGTGCAGGCCGCCAAGCGCACCGCTGAACTGATTCCGCTCTGTCACCCGCTAACGCTCACGCACGTCGATGTGGAGTTGACGACCGCCGACCGGTTGTCCTCTGACCGGTGCGGGGTGGAAATCACCGCAACCGCCCGCGCCACCGGAAGAACCGGCGTGGAGATGGAAGCGCTCACCGCCGTCACCACCGCCGCGCTGACCGTGTACGATATGGTGAAAGCAGTCGAGAAAACCATGCGCATCGCCAATGTGCGCCTGCTGGAAAAGCGGGGTGGGGCAAGCGGAGACACTATTAACGAATGAACGTTACCGTTCTATTTTTCGCAACGCTTAAGGAGCGAGCCGGAATCGAACAAATCGCTCTGGAGCTGGACGACAACGCCAGCGTGGCTGACCTGAAAACTGCGCTGATAGAGCGCGTGCCCGCACTGGAACGGTCGTTGCCCACCGCGCTCGTCTCGGTCAATCGTGAATTCGCATTCCCGAAAGACACGCTTCCGCCAGACGCCGAAGTGGGGATTTTCCCGCCGGTCTCGGGCGGCGAGAACCCGCCAACAATCGTGGAAGTGCGCGCTGGCCCGCTCAGCGTCGATGAGTTTACTGCGAGAATTGTCAGCGAATCGACCGGTGCGGTATGCATGTTCTCCGGAGTAGTGCGCGCGCAAACCACGCGCGCCGACGCGTCGCAGCAACCGCATGAAACCGAGCAGCTGCAATACGAGGCCTACGCTCCCATGGCGGAAGCGAAAATGCAGCAGGTGGCCAAAGAGATCCGTACGCGCTGGCCGGAAGTGGCCGGCATCACAATCATCCAACGCACCGGCGCACTGACGCCGGGCACGCCCACGGTACTGATTGCCTGCGCGGGGGCGCATCGTGATTCGGGTGTGTTTGCGGCCGCCCGCTACGGTATCGACCGCCTAAAAGAGATTGTGCCGGTGTGGAAGAAGGAAATCGGTCCCGAAGGGGCAGCCTGGGTGCAGGGCGAGTATCATCCCACCCCCGAAGACCATGCCTCGCGTGATACAGCGCTGGCAAAAACAACGCGATGACCGTGTTCGCGCACACGTGGTTTTACCATTCTCCCGGCGAGGACCGCCACAGCGTCAGCGAGCGGGTGCGTCAGTCGCTGTGGGCATCCGGATTGTACTCCCTCTGGCTGGATACCAGCAGAGACTCAGCGCCATTCAAAATGGCCGGCGTTCACGGTGACGACCAGCTGGAACTTGAATGGGAACCGGCCGCATGGTTTAGATTGCGGACGCAGGGCGAGGGCGCGGCGTTACACGACCACTTTGCATGGGTGCTCGGTCGCGCGCCCAGCCTGCGCTTTACAGATCGGCACGGGTGGCGGGTGGTGGAATGGCAATTGCAGGGCAGCGCCGCGCGCTGGCGCGAAATATCCGGCAACCCGATCTATCGGAACCCGCGCCGCTTCGATTGAGCGTGCGTGGGCGCCCGCCAATCTCTGACATGTCCACTGCGCTTCACGAACTTGCCGCCCTGAAAGCGATGGCAACCGATTTTAACGACTTCGTCCGCTCAGACACGGTGTTCTGGCAGCTCACAGATTCGGGTCCGTTCCTGAAACGCTACCCCAAATTTACCTTAGCCGGGCTGCTCTTGTGCCAGCACAAACTCGCCGTGTTCCGGGGAACGCTCCCGGCCGAAAAGCAGGCCGAGCTGCAGCAGGTGCAGGCGGAAATTGACCAGTGGCTATCGAGTTGGCGCTCGAACGTGGAGCGGAAAGCGCTCCGAGAAATCGGCGGTCGCTTGCACTCGTGGGAGTGGTATCTTTCCGATTGTCGCGTAGACCCGGGCGATTGCGCAGCGCACTACGCCACAGAGGTGTACGCCCGCGTTTACATCCACTTTCTGCTGCGGCTGCTCAGTGATCAGTCCGAGGCCAACGGCGCACGCGCTCAGGTTGGCGCAGCGGATGCTGAATTGCGCACGGTGTTCCACCTGGGCGCGTTCGTCTGGGAGGCCAACTTAAGCGCGGCCTTCCCGAGCGAAGAGTACTGGTTTCTGTACGGACGGCCGGGCAGCCCGTAACCGGTCATTGTTCGCCCGGAAATCTACTTGGCAAAATCCACCGCGCGCGTCTCCCGAATCACGGTCACCTTGATCTGACCTGGGTACTGCATCGTCTCTTCGACTTTTCGAGCCACGTCACGCGCAATTTGTAGCGCAGCTAAGTCATCCACCTTTTCCGGGTTGACGATTACGCGCACCTCGCGACCGGCCTGCAGGGCGAAAGCCTCCCCCACACCTTCGGTCGAACTGGCGATTTCCTCCAGCGCGCGGATACGCTTGACGTACTGCTCCAAGTTCTCGCGGCGGGCCCCGGGGCGCGCACCGGAGATAGCATCCGCGACCTCGACAATGGTCGCCTCCAGACATTCTTGATCGACCTCGTGGTGATGGGCGGCCACGGCGTTGCACACCACCGGGGAAACTTTGTAGCGGCGGCAAATTTCCGCCCCGATGGCGGCGTGCGTACCCTCCACTTCGTGATCGACGGCCTTGCCCAGATCGTGCAGCAGCCCACCCGCTTTGGCCACCTCCACATTTGCGCCAATCTCCGCGGCAATCACCCCCGCGAGTCGCGCGGTCTCCACGGCATGCACATGTTGGTCTTGACCGTATGAGGTGCGGAACTTAAGTTTGCCCACAAGCCGCAGGATTTCAGGTCTCAGGCCGGGCACACCGGCATCATAAGCAGCATGTTCGCCCTCCTCTTTTATAATCGCTTCCACTTCTTTTTTCGATTCCTTCACTGTTTTCTCGATCTGAGTAGGGTGAATACGCCCGTCCAGAATGAGCTTAGCGAGCGCCCGCCGGGCGACCTCCCGGCGCACCGGATCAAATGAAGCCACTGTGACCGCTTCCGGGGTATCGTCCACCACCACATCCACCCCAGCGGCTTGCTCGAAGGCCCGGATGTTGCGGCCGTTGCGGCCGATGATACGCCCCTTGATATCGTCTGAAGGAATTGGCACAGTGGAGATGGAATGCTCCGAGACCTGATCGCTGGCAACACGCTGCATGGCCACCACCAGCACGTTTCGAGCTCGGTTTTCACCTTCGATTTTGGCTTCCTCTTCGATGCGCCGAATCACGCGCACCATATCGTCGCGGGATTCCTTTTCAACAGCCACCATGAGTTCATCTCTAGCCTCATTTGCGGTGAGCCCGGCGACGCGCTCTAACTCCTGCCACTGATGGTGTTGCTTCTGTTCCAGTTCTCGTACCTGCTTGTCGAGCGCGCTCTGGCCTTTGCTCAATTCGTTCGCACGCTTTTCCATCTTGTCGGCGCGTTGTTCCATCTCCTCGCGCCGCTTGTCCAGCCGAGATTCCTCGCCCCGCACTTCTCGCCGCCGATCGGAAAGTTCTTTCTCTAGCTCATCGCGGCGACGATGCAGCGCCTCCTTCGCCTGCATTTCAACGTCACGCTCCTTCTCGTGCATGGCATCATCCATGCGTTCCCGTTCGGCCTGCAACTCTATGCCGGCGGCGTGGCTCCGATATCTATGCACGAGCCACCCGACCAGCGCTCCTAGAACAAGCGCCATCGGGCCCACAATCACAATATTGACGTTCATGAGTTAATCCTCTTTGTTCTCTGTTTCTGCCATCAGATCATCGATGACATCACTGATTATCTGGTAATCGAATCCACGACGCGCTAGGAATTCGCGTAGCTTGCGCCGCCGTTCGCGTGCGGGCAAACCCTGCAACCGCGCTGCCTTCTTCTGGGAAGCGCGACGAGCATCCGCCACCTCATCCACACTCTCCAGCACGGTTTCGATCTCCTTTTCCACCACACCTTTCTGGCGCAATTCCACGCGCAAAGCACGGCGGCCACGCGGTCGGAAGGCGCTTCTGTTTTCCACCCAGAACGCGGAGAAAGCCACATCGTCGATCAACCTCGCCGTGCGCAACCGATGCAGCACCGCCCCCACCACCGGCTGCGAAAGTCCATGCCGCTTCAGCCGCGTGCGCACCTCCTCCTCGGAGCGCGGTCGGTGCGCCAGAAAGCGCAGCACTTTCGCATACGCCTTTTCCACCTCATCGGCGGAGCGCAAGTGAGCGATTTCGCTCGCCGAGAGTGACTGTCCCACACTCAAGCCATGCGCCTGCGGCAGCGCTAACCCAAAAGCAAACTCGCCATCCAGATACACATTCACGCGATCCTTCGCGCGCCTCTGAGGCTTCAGAGAAGTGATTGTGCGCATGCCCTCCCCGAATAAAAAACCGTGACACAAGTGCCACGGTCGTCGCCGGCAATCGGCGCTTCTGCACCGATTGCCTCACCGCCAGATAAGCCTGTGGATGTTGAATGTACCGCCGGTGATCGCGAGTTGTTTCGCGGAACACCCAGTGCGGAGTATGAAAATCAAAAAAGCCAGAACCAATGCTGCAATTAACCTGTCGATTTCACTTCATTCATACTCTGTTCGATTCCGGCTCGTTTATCCAAACACCTGCGCCCCTCTCATTCGAGAGGGGCGTCACAGCATAATCCGACGTGTTCGCCTGCAAAGTTTCGGTCTGGCGACGACCGTACCGCCAGTTTATCCCGGCGGCTGTTACCGCCCGCACCGGGCGGCCCACTCACCCGTGGCTGCCGACCGGCAACCGGTTGAGCTTGGAGTTAATCGCGTGCGGTTGTTCACTCTCGGGCAATTATTCCGCACTTGTTGCATTGTCCTCGTCCATCTCCATTGACTCCGGCCTGTCCGGAGCTACAATCTTTCGCACAGCCTTTTCAATCTCGGCTGCGAGTTCTACGTTCTCCTTTAGGAACCGCTTTGAGTTCTCGCGACCCTGTCCCAACCGGGTTTCACCATAACTGTAAAACGCACCGCGCTTGTCGATGATTTCGTATTCCACGCCCAAGTCAAGCAAATCGCCAGTTTTGCTGATGCCCTCAGCATACATGATGTCAAACTCGGCCTGTCGGAAAGGCGGAGCAACCTTATTTTTCGTCACGCGCACGCGGATGCGGTTACCCATCATCTGCTGCCCATCCTTGATTGCCTGCAAGCGACGCACATCCAAGCGTACGCTGGCGTAATACTTCAGCGCCTGACCGCCAGTAGTAGTCTCCGGGTTTCCGAACATCACGCCTATTTTTTGGCGCAACTGATTCGTGAACACCATGGCTGTGTTCGATTGCTTAATCGCTCCGGAGAGTTTGCGCAGGGCCTGACTCATCAGCCGCGCCTGGTTTCCCATCGTGGCGTCGCCCATGTCGCCTTCCAGTTCGGCGCGCGGCACCAGGGCGGCCACAGAATCAATAATAATCACGTCTATCGCGCCAGAGCGCACCAGCGAATCAGCAATTTCCAGCGCCTGCTCCCCGGTGTCGGGCTGGGCGATGTACATATTTTCGATATCCACGCCCACTTTTTCAGCATAAGTCGGATCTAGCGCGTGTTCCATGTCTATGAAGGCGCACACGCCGCCGGTCTTCTGAGCTTCGGCCACAATGTGCTGGCATAGGGTGGTTTTGCCGGACGCCTCCGGCCCGTAAATCTCGGTCACGCGCCCGCGCGGAATGCCGCCGATGCCCAATGCAATATCGAGCGAGACAGAACCGGTGGAAATGGCTTCCACTGCCAACGTAGCGGCATCCCCTAATCGCATCAATGCCCCCTCGCCAAAACGTTTCTGTATCTGCGATAGCGTGGTTTCTAACGCTTTTTCACGGCCACTCTGGCTCATTCGAGCGCCTCCGACAAAATCTGAAGTACAGTTTACCGTATTCTGGCGCACAGCGCAAATGAAAGTGGTTTGCTTACGCTTGCCCACTTCAGTGTATAATCCAAATGTAATCTCGACCGGATTATCACATATCTCGCGGGTGGTGTCGGCCCCTGCACTAGAGATTCCGCGCGAGAGAAAACGATGATAACGCCATGACGAACGATACCCTGACAATCACTGACAACCGCACTGGACGCACTTACGAAATTGCAGTGCAGAACGACACCATCCGAGCGCTCGACTTGCGCCAGATAAAGGTGCATGATGATGATTTCGGCATGATGTCGTACGACCCCGCCTACACAAATACGGCCTCATGCAGCAGCCAAATTACCTTCGTCGATGGAGACAAAGGTGTGCTCAGATATCGAGGCTACCCAATCGAGCAACTGGCTGAGCAGAGCAGCTTTCTGGAAGTGGCTTATCTGCTCATCTACGGTGACTTGCCCGATACAGCGCAATTGGAGCACTGGGAAGAACGGGTGATGCATCACACCTTCGTCCACGAAAACCTGGCGAAGTTGATGCAGTGCTTTCGCTACGACGCTCACCCAATGGGTATGCTTATCGGCACCATCGCGGCCATGTCCACGTTGCACGCGGATTCGAAGGATATTCACGAGGAGAAATCCCGTCAAAAACAAATCTGGCGAATTCTGGGCAAGCTTCCCACCGTGGCTGCCTTCGCGTATCGGCGCCGCATCGGGCGTCCATACAACTATCCTGACAGCTCACTCACGTACACCGCGAATTTGCTCCACATGATGGATTACATGAATCAAAGCGACTACCAGGTCAACCCGGTATGGGCCAAAGCGCTGGACGTGCTCTTTATTCTGCATGCAGACCATGAGCAAAATTGTTCCACCTCCGTCATGCGCGGAATTGGCTCCAGCCACGCCGATCCCTACAGCGCGATGGCCGGGGCCGCCGCCGCTCTGTATGGCCCGCTGCACGGTGGCGCAAACGAAGCAGTATTGCGCATGCTAAATGAAATCAGCACGGTGGAAAATATCCCCGCATACATCGAAAAAGTCAAGGCGGGGGAATTCCGCTTGATGGGATTCGGGCACCGCGTTTACAAGAACCACGACCCGCGCGCCCGCATCATCAAGAAAGTGGCCGAGGACGTACTGGCCGAAACCGGCCGTAATTCGCTCCTGGATATCGCGCTGGAATTGGAGCGCATTGCGCTGGAGGATGAATATTTCCTCTCGCGGCGACTGTACCCCAATGTTGATTTTTACAGCGGCATCATTTATCAGGCGATGAGCTTCCCGGTGGATATGTTTCCCGTACTATTTGCTCTTGGCCGCGCCCCCGGCTGGCTCGCTCAGTGGCTTGAGTTTATTGATGACCCCGAGCAGCGCATCGCCCGCCCGCGCCAGGTGTTCGCCGGCTCGGAGCAGCGCGATTATCTACCGCTGGCACAACGCGGTTAAGACAGTCCCACGCCGCAGCGGCCGCACGCCGCCACTGTGATCATCCAAGCACACACCGAGATACGCCCGGCGCGCGCCACACACCGCCGGGAACTTCTGCGGCTGCTAAGTTCAGCCGAACGCGCTCATTGCCACCTCGACTGGCAAAGCGCTGAGGGGTGGCTGCA
>DASCOB010000140.1:0-32020 GCA_036011785.1 Anaerolineales bacterium
ACCTTCTCCTTGGCAAGGAGACGTTCTACCACTGAACTACGCCCGCACGGTTTCTTCCCGCCGAGGTGCCGAGGCCCAGACTTGAACTGGGGACCCACGCATTTTCAGTGCGTTGCTCTACCAACTGAGCTACCTCGGCGCTCTGCGTGATTCTAGACTCCCGCCGAATGATTGTCAAGCAACAACGGGACGCGCGGGTGAGTGCTCTCCGCCGACTGGCCTTGACGGGAGGGGCCATCATGGCTTATGCTGCTGGCGGGGATGGTTGAGTCCCGGTGGGCTCCGCGGTCTTCAAAACCGTTGGTGGGTCGCCCGAGCGAGCCACGGTGGGTTCGACACCCATCCATCCCCGCCTCTTTTCGCGCATGCCCTCGCCACTGGGTCGCGCGTGGTAGAATCAATCATTCAAGCGATTGTGGCCTGCCGCGATGACTAAGCAGATTACGGCTCAAAATAACGATTTGCCTACCGAAGAACTCATCAACGCGATCTCACAGGTCATGGACATCCATGACATCACGGTGGGATGGGAGCACTATGCGCTGCGTGTGCGTGGCCGGCTGTCAATTGAATCAGAGCGCGCTTACGAACAACTAGAGCGCAAAATGCTAACGCTAGGTTTTACGCCACTCTTTCGTCTGGAAGGGGACGAACAGGTGGTGTTGGTGACGCCCGGGGTTGTGCAACCAAAGGCGTCGAACCCGGTTGTCAACATCGTTCTCTTTGTGGCCACGCTACTGAGCGTGCTCTATGCCGGCAGCATGCAGGGCGGCGCGGCGGGAGAAATGCCGTTTGCCGAGCCGGCGGAATTTTCAATCTGGTCAGCCGCGCGCGTGCTGTGGACTGGCTGGCCCTTCGCCGCCAGCCTACTCGGCATTTTGCTCGCGCACGAGCTAGGGCATTATTTCGCTGCGCGCTGGCACGGCGCGCCCGTAACGCTTCCGTATTTTATACCGCTTCCCACCGGTTTTCTGGGAACGATGGGCGCGGTCATCCGCATGAAAGCGCCCATCCGCAACCGGCGCGCGCTGCTGGATATTGGCGTGGCCGGGCCGCTCGCTGGCCTTGCGGTTGCGTTGCCAGTGGTGATAGTTGGGCTAGAACTCTCTGAAGTGAGCGTGTTGCCGATGGGCGGCTTCTTGCTGGAAGGAAACTCGATTCTCTATCTGCTGGCCAAATTACTGGTGCACGGGGAATTCTTGCCCCAACCAGCGAACTATGGCGAGATGCCCGCGATGCTGTACTGGGTGGTGTTTTTCTTCACCGGTCAGCCTGCGCCTTTCGGTGGCGTTGATGTGCTCATTCATCCGGTCGCGCTGGCGGGTTGGGCTGGATTACTGGTGACCGGACTGAACCTGATTCCGGCCGGGCAACTGGATGGCGGCCACGTGCTTTACGTGCTCATTGGGCGGTCGGTGCGCAAATGGCAGCCGCTCATTATTGGCGGATTGCTGTTGCTTGGACTTGCATGGCGCGGGTGGTGGTTCTGGGCTGTGTTGATCTACATGTTCGGACGTCAGCACCCGCAGCTGCTGGACGAGATAACGCCGCTGGATCCTGGGCGCAGGACGGTGGCGCTGGCCACGCTGTTCCTGTTTTTTTTGGTGATTGCGCCTATTCCGCTGCAGGCTTATTAGCGTCCTCATGGGCGACCCAGCCCATCTCTTCAATTGAATAACCCGGCAGGGCCGAGACGGCGGCGCGGAAATCGCTGTCGTGCAACAGGTCGAGCAGTGGGCGCAGGAGTGCGCTCTCGTGGTGCTCGTGAGGAATTGCCAGATCGTAGCGCTCGCTGGCAAGCGGAATGAAATCCAATTCCAGTGCCGCTGTGACTGCGCGGATGCCAAGGCCGACGTCGGCGGCGCCGGATGCAACCGCCGCGGCTACGGTGAGATGGGTGTACTCCTCGCGCTCGTAACCGCGCACGTTACCCGGCGTCAGTCCGGTTTGCTCCAGATGGTAGTCCAGCAACACGCGCGTCCCTGCGCCGCGCTGGCGGTTAATGAAGAGCACGTCGGGTCGGGCGAGGTCATGGATGTCTCGGATTCCCATCGGGTTCCCGCGCGCGACAATAAAGCCCTGCTCGCGGCCGACAAGCGTGATCAGAGTGACGGGCACATCCGGCAGGTATTGTTGCACGTAGCTGCGATTGTACTCGCCCGTCTCCGCGTTCAGCAGGTGGCAGCCCGCCAGATGACACTCGCCGCGACGCAGCGCGATGAGACCACTCAGGCTGCCGACGTTGGCGGACACTAATCTCAATCCTTGTCCTTGGGCGGCGAGGTGTTGCGCCAAAAGGTCGAGGGTCAGGTCGTGTGAGCCGATAGCCACAATGCTGCGTTCAATCTGGTCTGGGCGGCAGTAAAGGTCCACGCGCACCTTTTCCTCTGCCAGGTAGCCTTCCGAAAAGCGGGGGATGCGCACGATGCCATCGGCGCGCACCAGCGAGGTGATGACGCCCGCGCCGCGCGAGAGCGGTGTGGCCACCACATTCTCGCCGACCTTGCCGACGGCGACGCGCATGAATTCGTCATCGCCGGCGGGAGATAGCACTTTACGCGCAAGGGTGGCTTGCATCGTCAGCGGCGTTTCATCTGCCAGGCCTTGCCAGCGTGCCAACAAGGGCCGTACGAGAATCTCGCCGGTGAGCGCAGTGCTCACTGGGTAGCCGGGAACGCCAATTACCGGCACAGGGGTTTCTCTCGGGGATGCCGGTGTAGTGTCCAGCAGTCCGAGAATGACGGGGTGGCCAGGGCGCACTGCGATGCCGTGCACGAGCACCGATCCCAGCTCAGCAATGGCCTCGGCGGAGTAATCTTCCGACCCGCGCGATGAGCCGGCGTTAAGCAACACAAGGTCGTGCGTTTCGGCGGCGCTACGCAATGCGGCGAGGATATCCGCTTTGCGATCGGGTACGATATCCCAGCGCCTGGCGTGGGCGCCCCATTGCTCTACCTGCGCTGTCAGCATGAGCGAGTTGTACTCGAGAACTTGGCCAGGTTTTACCGCGCTGCCGGCGGGGACAAGTTCGCTGCCGGTGGGTATTACTGCCACACGGGCGCGGCTGCGCACAGCCACCTGTGCGTGGCCGCCCGCGGCGATAGCGCCGATATCCACGGGTCTCAGGCGATGGTTCGCGGGCAGGACCAATTCGGTGGCCACCATATCTTCCCCCATCGCACGGACGTGGTGCCAAGGGGAAGCGGAGTGATAGAACTGGATGGTGGTGGCAGGGTCTCCCTCCGGCTGCACGTTCTCGATTGGGATGACCGCATTCGCCCATTGTGGCAGAGCGTCACCGGTATCGACGTATGTGGCCTGCTCTGGGACGGTGAGAGTCGCCGGCGCGGTCTCGGTGGCCGTGGTGGTGTCTGCTGCGCGCACCGCGTAGCCGTCCATCGCTGCGGCGTGATAATGGGGCGCGGAAATGCGTGCCCAGATTGGCTCGGCTGTTACGCGGCCACAGGCTTCAGCAAGTGGCACGGTTTCGCCGGGAAGGGCGGAGTACAGGCCGTGCTCTTCGAGCGCATCTTGCCAATGCGCGCGCGCTTCGGCGAGCGGGATGTCCTCCAGGTAAACGCTGCGTTTACGCATGGGTAATAATTAATACAACCGCACGTCCACGATCTCATCCTGACTCAATCCATTGGAGTTGAGCGGCACTGTGACGAAGCCATCGGAGCGCACCAGCGTGAAAATCAGGTTTGACTTGCCGAAAACCGGTTCTGCCAGTGTTTCTCCGTCCCGGTGGAGCATGCGCACGGGTACATGGTCTTCGCGACCGGCGGTGGAAGCCACGTTTCGCGTCAGGCGGGCGGAGACCACGGTTCCGTCGGTGGCAAGGGTTCCCTGCAGGAAATGCAGGGTGGGGAGTAGCAGTATTCTGGCAATCACCATGGCGCTGACCGGGTTTCCCGGCAACCCAAAGGCCGGTTTCCCATTAGCGACCGCGAGAATGGTGGGCTTTCCGGGTTTGACGGCTACCCCGTGCAGCAACACTCCCGGCGCGCCGAGACTATGCAGCACCTGCTCAGTGATGTCGCGCACGCTGGTGGAACTGCCGGCGGATATCGCCAAAACGTCGCACTCGCGCAGCGCCTTCTCGGCGGTGTCTTTCAGGCTGGCTAGATCATCGGGGACAATGCCGTAGCGTTTCGGCAGCGCGCCGGCGCTTGCGACGAGGCCACTCAACGTATAGGAATTGATATCGCGCACCTGACCAGGGCCGGTTGCGGCCTCCGGTGGCATCACCTCGTCTCCGGTGGCAATCAGGGCGACCCTGGGCCTTCGTGCCACTTCTATGTGCGTGATTCCGAGCGCCATAAGTGCGCCCAAGTCTTGCGATCGCAACCGTAGACCGGATGACAATACCTCTGTGCCGCGAGCGACGTCCTCACCCACCTTCAGCACGTTCTCTCCGACCGCGGCGGCTTTGAGTATTTCTATTTCGTTTACGCGGCTGGGCTGCGTGTTCTCGACCATCACGACAGCATCCGCGTTTTCCGGGAGCATGCCGCCAGTGTGGATCAGTGCAGCTTGGGCGGGTTGCAGGCTGATAGCCGGCGCGCTGCCCATGTGGATTTCTCCTGCCACCTTTAAGTATGTGGGCAGGCTCGGGGTTGCTCCGAATGTGTCTTGCGCGTGCACCGCGTAGCCATCCATAGTTGAACGCGGAAACGCGGGTAAATCTGCGGGGGAATCGATGCCGGCCGCCAACACCCTCCCCAGAGCATCTGCAGTGGGGACGCGCTCAGGCGGCAGCGTGCCGGGCAGCTGCTCGAGAAGGCGCTGCAAGGCCGCGGCCGGAGGCAGCAGCGTAAAGAACTCGGTCATGTGCGCGACACCTTGCCGTAGCTAGTCGCGTTGGAGCGCGGCGTGGATTTCACTCGCATGTTGGGCCTCGTGCTCGGCGTATCGGCGCATGAACCCCTCGACTGTGAGCACGTCGCCCAAGGCGTGGCGGCCGCGGCGCTGCAGATGCGCATCGGGAATCTCCTCGAGAAATTGCAGCCACTTCTGGTGGCTGCGCTTGATATTATCGAGGAGTGCCTTTATCGGTACATCGGCCGCTTTCCGCACTTTGCTCTGGTTCCAGCGATGCAAATCGAAATCGGGCGGCACCGGGTCTTCTCCCGCGGCGATTGCTCTGGCATTTTGCAACATACCGGCTGCGGCGGCCCCCAGGTGCGCTATCACGTTGCGCACATGCCACTCATTCTCGTCGTGCCCGCCGTACACCGGCAGGTCGAAATCGGAAGGCTTCAGGCGAGCGACCACATCGAGCAAACGTTGGTGATTAGTCTTGGTGTGGTCGTGAATGTCAGTTTTGCGGGCGTCAGTCATGGGATGTGCTCTTGTGCAATCGGGTTTGCGGCGCGCGCGCGGAGCGCGCGGCGGGTATCGCGTTCGTGGATCTGGTTGTGTCGGTAAATGAGTTTGATAATTTTCGATAGCGGAGCGTTTCCGAGCCATGGATGGCGACCGCGCCGCTGGAGGTCGGGCGCGCTCATGCCTTCCACCAGCGCGACCGTGGCGGCGCGCGCAGCTTTAAAATCAAGCAACAGTTCCTGCGGGTCTCGCCTGCCGAGGCGCTTTACTTCACTTTCGTTGAAGGCATCAATGTCAAAATCCGCCGGAGCGCCCGGATTGCTGCAAAGAATGTCTTGCAGCAATTCCTGCATGGCAGATTCTGCGCTGACGAAATGCGCGAGCACCGCGCGCACTGGCCATTGGCTGCCTCCCCGGTAAACGGTGTGCTGCCAGTCCTGCGGGCGCAGGCCGCCGAAGAAAGCGCGTGTGGCGTCTCCAGATTTCTGCAATCGCGATGCAAGGTGGCGGGTCGCGTTTTTGGCGTTCATTCGTGCAGTTACGTGCCGGCGTGGCGGCGTGTACTAAGCATACCACGTTAGGTGGCTGTGCGCCTAAGGAGCGCTTTGTTTTTCGCTTTCGGCCGGAAGCGTGGCCAGGATTTCGGTGTGGACCCTTCCGTTGCTGGCAACAACCGAAATGCCGCTTAACCACTCATCGCCATTTTCGAAATCGGTGACCTTTCCGCCGGCAGCCTGCACTATCAACCCGCCGGCGGCGACATCCCAAGGATGCAGGCGCAGCTCCCAAAAACCATCCAGACGGCCGCAGGCCGTGTAGCACAGGTCTAGTGCGGCTGCGCCGGCGCGACGTATGCCTTGGGTCCGCAGCGCCATACGATTGAATTCGGTCATGTTGTTGCGCGGGTGTGTGCGCACATCATAGGGGAATCCGGTAGCCAAAAGGGCGCAGTCAAGCTGGTCGGTGCCGGAGACGCGGATGGGTGCGCCGTTCAGTGTGGCGGACGCCCCTGCGATTGCCGCGAAGAGCTCATCCCGTACCGGATCAAATACCGCTGCGACAATGGGGCGTCCAGCTTCCAGTAGCGCAATGGAGATTGCGAAAAACGGAAAGCCGTGCGCGAAATTAGTGGTGCCGTCGAGCGGGTCCACCAGCCACTCGAAAGACGACTCGTCGCGAGAGACGGCGAGGCCGCTTTCTTCCGCGCGGATGGCGTGCTGCGGATAAAGATCTCTCAGCCGCGCGAGGATGTGCGCTTCGGATTCATGGTCGTATTCAGTCACTAGATCCACTGTACCTTTATACTCAATCTGGCCGGCGGATCCAAATCCGGCGTTCAGGATCTCTCCCGCCTCTCTGGCGACTACGCAAGCTGCGTTCAGAAATTCATTCGCACTCATGGCTCATGGTAATATCGCGGCTTGCGCAGGAGAAGTGAAAGCGTGGCGCGACAGACTACGCAAGCACGACGCGGACATTGAAACTGAGATCAACTGGCCAAATGGCGGGCGTTCGATATATTTCCGTCACCCGGCCGGAAACAACCTCGAGACGGCCGCTCCGCAGCCCAGGGGCCATTCGGAGGGCTGGCGGTGAACCCTATCCAAACCATCCCTGCGAAAGCGCCAGCATGCCCGCAAGCACGAACAGCAGCGCTAAAACTGTAGCGGCTAACGTATGACGGAGTTTGGCGGGCGGTTTTGACCAGTGCGCGGCTGCGTGCGCAGCCAGCAGCGCGAAAAGCATCAGGGATGCGTGGGAGAGCATATCGAGGGTGCTCTCGAAAGCTGCAGCTAGCCCTTCATCGTTTCCCAAAAAAACGGCCACGCCGAGTACTGCTTGAACATCCATTACACCGACGAATGTGACCATGAGCGTGCGGTCGGCGCTGGTGATGCCGCCATGCCGATGAGAAGCTAGCGCGAACTTCAGTGCAGTTGCAGCGCCGGCGAGCAGCGCCAACCAGCTCAGGACGGAATGCGGCAGGGCGATGGCTCCCATATTTATTGTGCGGCGACGGGTTGCTGGCGACGCGCCGCTAACCAGGTGAGCAGGAGCACGACTAAAAACCCGACTGCTCCGATTGCAATTGTGATGGTAACCTCGGCATCAAGTATAGCGGGAAGCGCGATCTCGGTGTTGTTGACCGCGTTTTTCCACGGCCAAACTTTGCGCAGCGAACCGAGCATAAGGCCGGTCAGGGCGGCCACGGTGAGATCGTGATATTGGCTGAAAAGCCAGCTCAAAAAGCGCGCGAATGTGGCCAAGCCAAGCGCGGCGCCTGCGAGAACAACCGCGAGGGTGAAAGTGTCACGGTTGTTGACCGCCGCCAGAACGAAGCGATATTTTCCCAGCAATACCAGAATGTACGCCCCGGATATGCCGGGCAGGATCATTGCGACTGTGGCCAGCGCGCCGCTAAGGAAAAGGAACCAAACGGTCTCAGGGGTGTGCGCCGAGGTAGCGCCGACCAGCATATACGCGCCGGCGGAAGCGGCAAGTGCTGTGGTTATTGTGGCAGGGTTCCAGTGAGAGACGTTGCGGCTGACGGTTACCACGGAGGCCAGCACCAGTCCGAAGAAGAAGGCCCAAACGCGGGTGGGGTGTTGTTCCAGCTGCGTCTCCAGAAAATGCGCCAGCGAGAAAATGGCCAAAACAATGCCCGCGGCCAGCGAAAGCAAAAAGCGCCACGGGAGATGGTGCGCCGCTTCGCGGAGCCTGAGGCTGAACAACAGTCGCAGAAATTTCGCATCAAAGGCCTTAATGGAATTGAGCAGCTCATGGTAAATACCCAGGATAAAGGCCATGGTGCCGCCGGAAACGCCCGGCACGATATCGGCCGCGCCCATGCAGAAACCGCGGGCTGCAAGTCCGAGATAGTCCTTGAATGTGCGATCAGGCCGGGATAGATGGGGCATGGGCGTGCGGTTTGACTGCGGGTGCGTGCGCGTCTGGCGCGGAATTATAGCAGGAGGAACCGGTTCGGGGCAGCCGTGGTGCGGGTTACTTTAGTTGGTCGCGCGAGAAGCCGAGCAACCGCCGCGCAACGATGAGCAGGTTTATCTGATAGGTGCCCTCGTAGATGTCGTTTATCTTGGCGTCGCGCATCCATTTTTCCACCAGCAGTTCACGCGAATATCCTAGCGGCCCGAGCAATTCAACAGCCTTCTGGGTGATCCACGTTACAGCGCTGCCGGCCTTAGCCTTGCACATGGAGGCCTGCAGCGCGTTGTGCTGGCGCTGGTCTGCCATCCAGGCGGCGCGCTTTGTCAGCAGCCAGGCCGCCTCGTGTTTTGCGCGCATTTCCATCAGGTCGCGTTCGACCGCGGAAAGTTGGTGGCGAGGCACGTTGTAGCGCGGCTCAATGCCGGCCTTTTTCAATTCTGCGTGAGTGGTCTCGATGGCGGCGCGTGCCACGCCCATAGCGCTTGCGGCCACGGCCGGGCGCGAGGCGTCGAAGGTTTTCATCACCCCTTTGAAGCCGCCCTTTTTCTTGCGGTCGATCACCTCGGGGCTGCCAAGGATATTGTCGTACGGGATGCGGCAATCCTGAAAGACCAGCACTGCCGTGTCGCTGGCGCGGATGCCGAGTTTGTGTTCGGTCTTCGTGACGCTGAATCCGGGCGTTCCCTCCTCGACTACAAATGACTTGATCCCGGCGCGCCCCGCGTTGGCGTCAACGGTGGCCCACACCACCACCAGTCCCCCGGGCCGGCTGCCGGCCATCTTTCCTGCAGTGATGAAGATCTTCTCGCCGTTGAGCACCCATTCATTGGTGGCTGCATCCAGCCGGGCGGTGGTCCTAATGTTGGCGGTGTCCGAGCCAGCGTGCGCCTCGGTGATGGCCATGGCGCCCCATTTGGGTTCGCCTTCGCGAAAGCGGGTCAGGAAACGGTCTTTTTGTTCGGCAGTGCCCACAGAATCGATTGCGAAACCGGCCAACCCGGAGCTAGGCGTGGATAAATATAGGCCGACATCTCCCCACGAGAGCGCCTCATATAGGTGGATCATGACCATATTGGCGATACTTGGTTTGGGAGGTTTCGTTTCGCCCGCCTTTTTGGCGGCAGCTTTTTGCAGGCGCGAAGCCTCCTTTAGCTGCTCCTGCGCGGTTGTCATCTGCCACATGAAATTGACATAGCTAGAAGGCGGCTCGGCTTCGCGTTCGTCGGTCTCGCGTGAAATCGACCGCATCATGCTGGTGGCCATGCCCTGTGCCAGTTTGTATTGCTCTTCGGCGCGTGGAGGGAGCGAGAAATCTATCATTGCGAAAACTTTGTCAAAGGATCGCCATGCCGTCCATTGCGCTAAAGCCACGCGCGTTGCGAAGCCAGAGCTCCACCGGATGCTCGCGGATGTAACCGTGGCCGCCGAGGACCTGCACGGCGCTATCAGCCACCTGCAGCGCCATTTCATCTGCATAGTGGCGCGCCAACACGGAGGCCTCGGTGGCGTCTTCGCCCTGGTCCAACAGCCAGGCGACCTCCCATGTCATCAGTCGCGTGGCGTCTACTTCAATCGCCATTTCGGCAAGCATGAAGGCGATGGACTGGCGCGATGCGATCGGCTCGTTAAAAGCTACGCGCTCCTTGGCGTAATCGCGGGCGTATTCGAGCGCGGCGCGGCCAATCCCCACCGCGAGAGCGGCTAGGGCTACGTTCGAGCGCGCCAGTAGTGCGTCAATTTGTAAACCGAGCCCCTCTCCGAGCTGGGCGCTTTCGGGTAGTTTGCAATCGTCAAGCGTGACTCGAAATGTGGGCAGAGCTTTTAGTCCCATCAGTTTTTCTTTTTCCCCAACTTTGAGGCCGGGGTTGTCGCTGGGAACAAGGAAGGCTTCGGTGCCGGCGTCCTTGCCGGCGGCGTACACCAGAATGGTATCGGCGCCGTCAGCGCATGGCACGAAGGCTTTCTCGCCGTTCAAAACGAAGCCGTCCTTGGCGACTCTGGCAGTGGTTTTGAGCGCGCGTGGGTTAAATTGGTGTACGGGTTCCAGGAGTGCGGCCGTCAGCGCGGGCGGCTGCGCATTGCATAGCTGCGGCAGAAAGATCTCTTTTTGCACCGTGCTTCCGCATTCGCGCACGGCGTATGCCAGCAGGGTGGGCGCGAGCAGATGCAGCGTCGCGGAGAGATCGCCCCAGGCCAGCTCCTCGTATGCGAGCGCCGCGGTTACGGCGGGATGCTCGTCTGCGAAGCCGCCATATCCCTCCGAGATAGCCGCGGGCGCGAAGCCCAACCCCCAGCCAGCGGCAAGCACCTGCTCCGGTACCGCCCCGGTCTCGTCGGCCGGACGCAGGTGCTTGCGCATGTCACTCTGCGCATACCTGTGCACGGTTTTTATGAATGCTTGCTGGTCTTCAGTGGGATCAAAAGAAGTCATCTTCTTCGCCTGTGCCTCTCTTCAAAATTATAGCGCTAAAGGCGAGGGAGTGGGTACGTTTTCGTTTACAATAGATGTTCTCGCGGTGCGGAGAATGGCAATATGCGCTTAGCCACCTGTGCGGTTGATGAAGAGGCAGTCCTAGGAGTGGTGACCACTGATGGGATACAATTGCTTCCGGCTGCCGATGGATGGCCGACCAGCATGCTCGATTGGATAGCGGTCGGGCAGGATGCGGCGGAGCGTTTTCGGCTAGAATCTGCAGGCCTTCGGGTTACTCCACAGGAGCGAGTGTGCTTCCGTGCGCCCATTCCGCGACCGCGCAATAATCTGGTTTACCTCGGCAAGAACTACGCCGCGCATGCGCGCGAGCTATCTGGTGCGGAAAGCGACGCCGGTACCAAACCGCGCCATCCCATGGTGTTTACCAAAACGCCCACAACGGTGAATGGGCCATATGCGAACATTCCGTTTGCCCCCGACGTCTCCCGCGAAATCGATTGGGAGGTTGAACTCGCGGTGGTGATTGGGTGCGAGGGCAAGAACATCTCACGTGAGACATCCCTCGCACATGTGTTTGGGTACATGGTGCTGAACGACATCACGGCGCGTGATATTCAATACAGGCACAAACAATTCTTTCTTGGGAAGAGTCTGGACGGTGCCTGTCCGATGGGTCCTTGGATTGTGACCGCAGATGAGATTCCTGATCCGCAGAACCTGGATTTGCGCTGCTGGGTAAACGGCGTATTGAAACAGGAAGCGAACACTTCTGAGCAGCTTTTTCCCGTTGCGGAGACAATTTCTATTGTCTCGCTGGGGCACACTCTGGAGCCGGGCGACATCATTGCCACTGGCACCCCCGCCGGCGTTGGCTTCGCGCGGAAGCCGCCGGAATTCCTTGGCCCGGACGACGTGGTCGAATGCGAGGTTGAAGGCATCGGCCGGCTGCGAAATGTAGTCGGCAGCTGAAGCAACTCGAGCATGGGACGGATGTCCTTTCCTCTCCGGAAAACCTTATCTCAGTACGATGCCAGATTCCGGGCGGCGGCGGCGATGCTTTCGGCGTCCGGTCGATAGGCTTTTTCGAGAGGCGGGCTGTAGGGCGTCGGCGTATCCGGGGCGGTCAGTCGGGTAATGGGCGCGTCCAGAGATTCGAAGGCGTGCTCGCTGATTGTAGCGCTTATCTCCGCGCCAACACCTGCGGTGCGGCGCGCCTCGTGCACAACCAGCGCGCGTCCGGTTTTGCGCACCGAAACCAGCACTGCTTCCGCATCCATCGGGGCGAGAGTGCGCACATCCACTACTTCGCACGAAATCCCTTCGGCGGCGAGGGTATCCGTGGCCTGAAGTGCGTCCGGCACCATCGCGCCGAAGCAGATGATTGAAAGGTCATCTCCGGTGCGGGGGAGGGCGGCCGGTCCAAGTGGCACAGTGTAGCTCTCCTCCGGAACCTCGCCTTTCTGCCGCCTATACAGGTATTTCGGTTCAAGGAATACAACCGGATTAGGGTCGCGGATTGCGGCGATGAGAAGGCCCTTGGCGTCGTACGGGTTTGAGGGCATGACTACCTTCAGGCCCGCGGTGTGTACGAACCACGCTTCGGGACTCTGTGAGTGAAAAGGGCCGGCGTGCGCGCCGCCGCCACAGGGGGCGCGGAAGACCACCGGAACCGGGTTGCGCTGGCGATAATGTTCGGTTGCCGCGAATTGCACTATCGGGTCGAACGCGGTGGTGATGAAATCCGCGAACTGAAACTCGACTACCGGCCGCAGTCCCATCAGCGCAGCGCCATTGGCGAGGCCGCTGAAGCTGTATTCGCACATCGGCGCGTCAATCACCCGGCGGCGGCCGAATTCCGCATACAGACCGGCGGTGGCTTTGAACGCGCCGCCGAACTCCCCCACGTCCTCGCCGATAACGAACACGCTATCGTCCGCTCGCATTTCCTGAAGCAGCGCCTGAGTGATGGCCTGAAGGAAAGTAATCTCAGGCATAAACGCCATCGGTAACAGTCTCTGCATCGGGCAGTGGGCTGGCCTCTGCCCAGGCCACGCCCTCTTCCACAGCCTGTCGAACTCTGGCATCCATCTCAGTTTCCACGGTGTTATCGAGAACTGCGCTCTCGCGCAGGGATTTGGAGAAAGTGAATATCGGGTCGCGAGCCTCCCATTCTTGCAGTAGTTGGGAGGGGACGTAATCGGCCGGGTCGTGTGCGGCGTGCCCGCGCATGCGCATGGTGTGAGCCTCTATAAGAGTGGGTCCATCACCAGACCGTGCCCGCTCTATCGCCCCCGAAGCGACCTGCCAGACCGCGAGCACGTCGTTGCCGTCCACACTGATGCCGGGCATGCCGAACGCGTCCCCGCGCTGCACTAGCTGCGGGACGGCGTACTGGTGCCGGGTCGGTGTCGAGTACGCGTAGCGATTGTTTTCCAGCACGAAGACTGCCGGTAGTTCAAGTACTGCAGCCAGGTTCAGGCTCTCCGAAAACGCGCCCTCAGACGAAGCGCCGTCGCCTGTGAAGGTGAGTGCTACGCGCGGTTCGTCACGGTATTGGAATGCGAATGCGGCCCCCACGGTGAGCGGCATCGATTGTGGAAGATGGCTTATGTAACCGATAATTCCCAGCGAAAGGTCACCGAAGCTGTGCGTGTTCGCATCGCGGCCGTGGCTGGGGCTTCCGCTGCGCGCCATTGCCTGCGCGAACACCTTCCCCGGAGGCATCCCGCGGAGAAGGTAAGCGCCGAGATCGCGGTGCATCGGGGCGATCACGTCGGATTCCTGCAGCGCGTATGACACGCCAACGGCGATGGCCTCATGTCCGCGTTGGGAGAAAATCATGCCCGGGATTTTCCCCTGTTTGAAAAGGGCATCGGTGCGGTCGTCCACCGCGCGCGTGAGTTTCATCCAATACAGCAATTCGAGTTTGTCTTTGGCCGTGAGCGCTTGCATTAGAGCGATTACCCCGTGCGTGGGCCTGCGTGATGAAAATCCCATGTGCTGAAATCCTTCAGCGCAGAGCCGCCGATGAACTCGCGCAATATCGAATTGCCCGGCACCACGCCGGTCGGGCAGGGGCGAAACCATTGCAGTAGTGCGAGAAGCCTTTTCACCTCGACGTATTCCGGAGTGCGCGGCTGCACCTGCAGCAATAACGGTTCGGCCAGTGAGCGCAAAACCGCGAGTTCATGCACCAGCGCGGAATTAAACATTGTATCCGCGTGTTGTTGATATGGAATTATGTAGCGCTTTTCTCCCCGGCACACGCTTTCCCAGCGCTGGATAGTTTCCCAGGGTGACCAGCCGCGCTGGTGGGCGTCACGCACCAGGCGCCGAATGAGGCGGGTGTCCGTGGTGGATGCGCGATTGTGCCGGTCGAGATTGAGCTGCGTCAGTGCGGAGACAAAAATGCGATAAACGCTTTCAAGGGGCACGCGCGTAATCAGGTCCGGATTTAGGCAGTGGATGCCCTCCAGTAGGATGACGTGGCCCGCGCCCAGCCGCAGGGTCGGGCCGGATTCGCGCTTGCCGGTTTTGAAATTGTAACGCGGGAGCGCCACTTCCTCGCCACCGGCGAGCGCGCGCAGGTCGCGGTTCAAGCGGTGAATATCGATAGCGTTTGGGGATTCGAAATCTAGGTTACCGTTTTCATCCAGCGGCGTTTTTTCGCGGTCAACAAAAAAATCATCCACACCCATATGAAATGGGCGGATGCCGTGCGCCAGCAATTGCACGGTGAGGCGTTTGCTGAATGTGGTCTTACCGGCGCTTGATGGCCCGGCTATGAGAACCAATCGGGAGTGGGGATGCAGCGCCGCGATTTCGGTGGAAATCCTGGCAATTTGCTGTTCATGTAGGGCCTCGGCGACCAGCGATAACTCGTAGATGCGGTCATTTTCTATCGCTTCGTTCAAGCCGCCGACGTTGTGCACGCCGAGCATGCGCAGCCAGCCGCCATATTCCTGAAAAGCGGCAAAAAGAGGGGATGGTGCTGCCGGCGGCTGCAATTTGGTCGGGTCGCGGCGGCGCGGGTACCAGAGGATGAAGCCATCTGCGGCGGTTGTCAGGTCGAAGTAAGGCAGGTAAGCAGTGCTCGGCACCATGTAGCCGTGAAAGTAGTCGTGCATATCGCGCAACGAGTAGATGACTAGGCTGGGTTTCTCGCGGTAGCGCAGCAGACGCACTTTGTCGTCATCGTGGTTCTTCTCGAATATCTTTATTGCCTCTGGCAGAGGCATTTCCCGCCGAGTTATCGGTTCGTCTGCCGAAACGATTTCCCGCATTCTGGTTTTGATGCTGCGTAGCTCATTCTTACTAAAAGGATTTCTGCCGGTGAGATGACAGAAATAACCGCCGCTAGAAACCGAGTGGTCGATAAAGACAGCGACATCGGGGAAGAGCTCGCGCGCCGCGGTGATGAGCAGAAAGGAAAGCGAGCGTCGATAGACGCGCATCCCGTCCGCACTATCCAGGGTGACGGGCTGCAGGACGGCGTCGCGCTGCAGCGAGATGGTGAGCTCAGCGAGCTCCCCGTCCACCAGCGCGGCAACAGTGGGCACCTCGCCAGGAAGCGCTGTCGCCTGGATTATGCTCTCGACGGTGACGCCTTGCGGCGTGCTGAATACACGGCCATCAGGTAGACTAGCGCGGACTTCTACCCGGGCGGAGACCGGTTTTAAGGCTGCGTCCGCAGGTGTGCTCAAGGCGATTAACTGCCGTTGGTGGGCGATGATTTGCGCGTGCGACTCAAGCCCCAGCGCATAATCCGAATGAGAGCTACGCCCAACCCGAAGAAATAGAACGCGAGACCCGCGCCGATGACGGTCCACCTCATTTTCTCGCGGCGTTGCTGGCGGCGCACAAAGGCGGCGCGGGCATTCGCGACGTTGGCATTGAGCTCGTCGGCAAGTCTACTGACAAAGGATGGACGCATATCGACGGGCGGCAGGGCGTGCTTTACGGCATGCGAGGTGGCCAGCAGGTCGACGAACAGAGAGCGTTTAGCTTTCGCAGGCCGGGCTTTGCGCACAATCGGAGATGCTTCGGTTTTGTTATCGGTCATGGGGCATATTCCCGTTCGAGAGTTCCTTGCGCAGCCCCAGGAGGGTGCGATGGTACAGGCTTTTCACCGCTCCCTCGCTTCGCCGCATCATACGCGCAATCTCAGCGTTTGTAAGTCGTTCCACGAATTTCAAGATTAGCAGTTCCTGGCGGTCGCCGGGCAGCGCGCGGATTGCTTCCAGCAGTACCGTCGTCTGTTCGTTGTTTTCGGTGACCTGCTCGGGCTGCGCGGTGTCGGAGTCCGCTGAGATGTGGCCAGCGAGCGGCAACGTCTGTCGGCGCTGGCCGTCGCGGTGCCAATTGGCCACAAGATTATGGGCGATGCGATACAGCCACGCGGAAAAAGGCAGACCACGCTCTTTGTACGCGGGGATATGATTCATTGCGCGCATGAAAACGCGCGCCGTCAAATCTTCGGCGTCGTGTTCGTTGCCGGTACGATAGTACACGTAATTGAAGATTTTCTGGACGTAGCGCTCGTATATCGCGCCGAATTCCTGCGGGTTTTTCTTTGCGCGTTTAACAAGCACGGCGTCTTTCGGGGACGTGTCGTTCAAAGTCAGGATTTCTCCACCGCCCGCCTGCTAGAACACCTTCACGCGGGTGAAGTTGCGTTGCGATAAGGACGGCATAGGCAGTATAACATAAACACCAGCGCGGCCTACTTGACGCTTTCTTGCCGTGCCTGTAGAATGCTGCGTGCGGTGAGCGTAGGCGCTTACCCGAGTTGTGAGGGCTGTTATTTTTACTGAGAATCGAATTTACGGCGGACAGGCGGTGATCGAAGGGGTGATGATGCGTAACGCGCGGGCCATGGCGGTGGCGGTGCGCAACCCGGACGGCAAAATCGAGCTGTTCAAGCAGACCCTTACAGGACCGCTGCGCGGGCGCATTGCTCAAACTCCATTTGTGCGTGGGGTTGTCGGGCTGGTGGACGCATTTGGGCTGGGCGTGCGCAGCCTGATGTACTCGGCTTCTGTCGCGAGCGGCGAAGAAGCCGAGTACGAGGGCCCGCTCGCGTGGGGAACAATGGCGTTCTCGTTGACGTTTGGCATCGGGTTGTTTTTTTTGCTCCCCGCTGCGCTAGGGCAGGCCGGGGAAGAATGGCTTGGTCTGTCAGTCGGAGGGGGGAACCTGCTGGAGGGCGTCGTGCGGATGGGGCTAGTGGTGGGCTACATCTGGGCGATTGGTTTCGTGCCGGATATTGGGCGGATCTACGGCTACCACGGAGCAGAGCATAAGACCGTCCATGCGTTTGAGGCTGACGCTGAGTTGACGCCCGAGGCTGTGGCGCGGTTTCCGCGGGAGCATCCCCGCTGTGGGACGGCATTTCTGCTAGTGGTGGTCGTGTTTTCGGTTTTGATATTTGCCGCTTTTGGTCCTTTGCCATTGCTGTGGCGCTTGGGCACCCGATTGCTGCTGCTGCCGGTGTTGGCCTCGGTAGCGTACGAATACCTGCGACTGACCGCCAGAAACATGCACCTCGGTTTTGTGCGCCTGATAGTGCGTCCGACCCTCGTGTTGCAGCGGCTAACGACGCGCGAGCCGGACGAGGCTATGCTGGCCGTGGCTATCGCTGCGTTCAGGGCTATGCAGGCGGTGGAAGAAGGGGATGTACCGGCGTAGGCCGAAACGGAGAAGCCGCTGACGAAAACAATAACTGCGATCGCCTGAAAGGGTGTTTAACAAATATATGCGCAAGAAGCTGTCAATCATCGGGGCGGGTTTTGTCGGCGCTACGGCCGCTCACTGGGCTGTGGCGAAGGAGCTTGGCGATGTGGTGCTGGTGGACATCGAGCCGCTCCTGGGAAAGACTAGGGGCAAGGCGCTGGACCTGGCCGAGACTACCCCGGTGGAAGGTGTGGACGTGCACGTGACTGGCACCTCGGAATATGATTGTACTGCGGATTCTGATGTAGTGGTGATTGCTGCGGGCATCTCGCGCAAGCCCGGCATGTCGCGCGAGGACCTGATTGGCACGAATGCCAAAATCGCGCGCGAGGTGACTGAGAAAGTGGTGGCGCACTCACCAAAGGGGATCATTATTTACGTCACTAATCCGCTGGACGCCATTGCCTATCTTGGGCACAAAGTGTCGGGTTTCCCGAAAAACCGTGTGATGGGGCATGCCGGTGTGCTTGACACTGCCCGCTACCGAGCGTTTATTGGCATGGAAACAGGGGTCTCGGTGCGTGATGTTCAGGCGATGGTGCTGGGCGGGCACGGAGATGATATGGTGCCGCTGACGCGCTATACATCCATTGGCGGCATTCCTTTGACTGAGTTTCTCGCGCAGGAAAAGATCGAAGCAATCGTGGCGCGCACGCGAAAGGGCGGCGGAGAAATCGTCAAACTGCTCGGCGATGGCTCTGCGCATTACGCCCCCGCCGCCGGCACAATCCAGATGGTGGAGGCCATCCTGAAGGACCAGAAGCGCGTGCTGCCGGTGACTGCTTATCTGGAGGGGGAGTATGGGCTGAGCAATATGTTTATGGGGGTGCCGGTAATTCTCGGCGCTGGGGGGGTGGAGAAGATTATTGAAGTTGAATTGAACGAAGCAGAACGCGGCATGCTGCGGAAATCTGCGGCCTCGGTGCGGGCTACGCTGGATACGCTTAAAAGTATGGGGTTCTGAGGGCAACATGTCTGAAATGAAAGAGAAAAGGAACTGATACTGTGACACGAAGCACACACGGGCTAGACGCTTTCGGATTGGCGCATGCCGAACAACATTGGAACCTGACACCGGCAGCCCTGGTGGAGGCTGCTGTGCGCAACAGCGAGGGAAAACTCACCAACTTGGGCCCATTCCACGCCATCACCACCCCGCATACAGGCCGCTCACCAAATGACCGCTTCCTCGTGCGTGAGGCCAGTACGGCCGAAGATGTCTGGTGGGGGAATGCCAACGTGGCACTGGATGACGTGCAATTTTCTGCGATGCGCGCTGACGTGCAGGACTATCTGGGGCAGCGGACGCTGTACGTCATGGATGTGTATGCTTGCGCTGACCCGGAGCATCGCCTGAAGGTGCGCGTGATCTCCGAAGGCGCATGGCAGTCGCTGTTCGTACACAACATGTTTCTGCAGCCGCACGAGGATGATTTGAAGGACTTTCGCCCTGACGTTACCGTGCTGCATGCTCCACGGATGGATGCGGACAACCAACGCCACGGCACGCGCACTAAAGCGGGGATAGTGCTTAACCTGGGAGAGAGGACCGTGCTGATAGTAGGCACGCGCTACGCGGGCGAGATAAAGAAATCCATCTTTTCCGTACTGAATTATTTTTTACCGGGCGCCGGAGTGTTGCCGATGCACTGCTCCGCCAATGTCGGCGAGGACGGTGAGACTGCGATCTTTTTCGGATTGTCGGGTACGGGAAAAACTACGCTCTCAGCCGTCGCGAACCGTGGCTTGATTGGCGATGATGAGCATGGGTGGAGCGACAGCGGTGTATTTAACTTCGAGGGCGGATGCTATGCCAAGGTCATCAGCCTTTCGCGGGAGGCGGAGCCGGAGATATTCGCCACGTTGAGTCGCTTCGGCACCATCCTGGAAAACGTTGACATGGACGCGAATACACGCGAATTTGATTTGGATAGCGCGACAATCACGGAAAACACGCGCGCTTCGTATCCGATCCAATATATCCCAAACCATGTACCTGGCGGGCAAGGCAGGCATCCGCGCAATGTGCTCTTTTTGACGGCGGATGCGTTTGGGGTGCTGCCGCCAATCAGTCGCCTGACCCCTGAACAGGCAATGTACCATTTCCTTTCCGGCTATACGGCTAAGGTGGCCGGCACAGAGCGCGGGGTCAGCGAACCGGAGGCCACATTCTCGGCTTGCTTTGGCGCACCCTTTCTGGTGCTGCATCCCTCCGTCTATTCGAAAATGCTCGGCGAAAAGATGAGCAAGCATGGAACGGCGGCATGGCTGGTGAATACCGGCTGGAGCGGAGGCGCATATGGAGTGGGCGCGCGCATGGAAATCGCGTACACGCGGGCGATGGTGGAGGCCGCACTCGAGGGTGAACTCGCGAAGATAAAGACCGAGGAGCATCCGCTGTTCGGGGTGAACATGCCGGTAAAGTGTCCCGGAATTCCGGCTGGGGTGCTCAACCCGCGCGATTCGTGGGCTGACAAAGATGCGTATGACGCGCAGGCGCTGGACCTTGCGGTGCGGTTTGTGACCAACTTCGCGCAGTTTGCAGACGATGTCTCTGCGGAGGTCGTGGCGGCCGGCCCAAGGGTGTAATTGCGGTGGCGGCGCTCACCCCTCCAGTCGAGAAACTGCAGGCGTATTTCGTTCAACACAGAGAGCACAATTTCCTTCTCAGCGGCGATGGCGCGGAAGCAATTGCTTCTCTTGGCGCCGACTATTGCGGCCCGAGAATCTTCGTTCGCTACGGCGTGGTCATGGCTGCCGGGCGGGGGATTTTCATGCCGGCGCGGACGGTGCACGATTACGGCCGCGTTTACGATGGCATCGCGGCGCTTGATTGGATGATGAAGAGCGGGTTGCAGCACCCACGTGCGGATGCAATCGGGCTGTGTGATGACGGGTCGGCGGTTACATTCATGTTGCGCGAGCTTGACCTGGCGGTTGGGCCGACAGTGTTCGTGAGCGCGGACGCGGATGATTTCCCTGGTAGCCGCGTGGCTGCGAGCGTGCATCTCGGGGGCGATAGTTGTGGGAATTCCAGTGCCGTGTTGAGAGCGGACAATTATCTGCCCGTGGTGCGAATTTCAGCCATGACAGAACCGGCTCTTGCCCTAGAGCAAATAACGCGCGGAATAGCGGTGGCATCTTGAATGGAAACACGACTGGAAACCGGCTGTGCGCAAGGCAGGTCGATGGAATCGGGTAAATACACGAAGCCAGACGCCGTCTTCGAACTACGCGGAAAGGAATACAAGGTGGCGGCCGGCCAGACAGTGCGCGCCTCGTTGCAGGCAGTAGATTTGAATCCGGAGCTGTACTTGTTTGTGCTTTGCGGTGAACTGGTCACGGACGATCGCATTGTGGAAGCTGGCGAAAGTTACCGTGTGGTAGCGGTGGTGAGCGGCGGGGATAATTGATGCGCTGCCGCAAGTGTGGCGAGAAGGCGGCTATCAACATGCGGCAGCACAAGCTCGCGCTCTGCCGCGAGCATTTTTTGCAGTGGGTTCCGGACCAAACTGAGCGGTTTATAGAGAAATACAAAATGTTTGCTCGCGACGAACGCGTGCTGCTCGCGGTTTCCGGCGGCAAGGATTCGCTCGCGCTTTGGGACATACTTCTGCGGCTCGGATTTGCAGCTGATGGACTCTACATTGAGCTGGGGATTGATGGGGATATGCAGTACGGTCAACGCTCACGGGCATGCGTGCGGAAATTCGCTGATGCGCACGGCGCACATCTCATCACTGTCGATATGCGCCCAAAATATGGTGCGACAATTCCAGAGTTGGCGCAACTCACCCGACGTGGCAAAGACAAACCGTGCTCGGTCTGCGGCGTGAGCAAGCGCTACATCATGAACCGCGCGGCGCGCGAGGGAGGCTATGCGGTTCTCCTAACCGGCCACAATCTTGATGACGAGGCCGCGGTGCTTTTCCAGAACACGTTGCACTGGCAGACCGGCTATTTGGCGCGTCAGGCACCCGTGCTGCCGGCATCCGACGCCGGCTTTGTGCGCAAGGTAAAACCGTTGTGCCGCTTCTACGAGCGAGAGACCGCGGCCTACGCGTTGCTTCGCGAAATCGATTACATGTATGCTGAGTGCCCGTTTTCCGTTGGAGCGAACACGATTTACTACAAGGAAATGCTAGGCCGGCTTGAAGCGGAGCGTCCGGGCGCCAAGTTGCAATTTTACCTTTCGTTCCTGCAGGCCCGCGAGGACGGCTTCTTCGCCGGCGCGAAGGAGGATGAAGGGCTCAGGTCGTGCGAGAGCTGCGGCCAGCCGACGACCGCGCCAGGACAATGCGCGTTCTGCCGCATGTGGGCGGCGGTTCGACTGCGCAAGTGGGAGTCACGTGGCGGTGCCGAGAATCCGGTTGTGGCTCAAGCGGGCGGGCGCTGATGCTCGGCATCGACGGTGATGCCAACACCGGCCCGCGTCGAGAATGCAGCCGTGACCTGGCACCAGCGCGGTTCCAGCGCCTGCACAAGGCCGTCGAGAATTGCGTTGGCAACGTGTTCGTGAAAAACGCCATCATTGCGGCAGAGCCACAGGTAAAGTTTCAGCGACGTCGACCCCAATATGCTCTCAGCGGAGACGTATTCGATGGTGAGCGCGGCGAAGCCGGGCTGCCTGATGGCTGGGCAAACACAGGTGAACTCCTTGGTACGCAGCGTGACGGTGCAATCATGGTCAAGATGCCGATTCGGGAAAGTCCCCAGGCGGTGGGAGGGTTGCGCGACGCGGCCCAGCAGCGTCAGCCCATCGAGGTCACAAACCTCGGTAATGTTTGCTATCGTTATCTCTCCGCGGTGAGTGCACCACTAATGGCGCTGTATGGTGAATGCTGAACCGACCGGCTTCAAATCCGGTTTTGTCGCTGTCGTGGGCCGGCCAAACGTGGGCAAATCCACGCTGATAAATGCCATCATTGGTCAGAAGATCGCAATAGTTTCGCCGAAACCACAAACCACTCGGCGGCTGCAACGTGGCATTCATACCACTGCGCGCGAACAATTTGTGTTCTACGACACCCCCGGAATACATCGGCCGCGCCATGCGCTCGGCAAGAGCATGCTCGCGAATGCCACTAAGGCACTGAGGGATGCGGATGTGGTGCTCTGGGTGGCGGATATCTCGCACATGCCGACCGGAGCGGACAAAAATGTTGTGGGCAGATTGCGCATGGATGCAGATGAAACGCCGCTGGTGCTGGGGATGAACAAGAGCGACCGGCTGCGGGCTGGCGACGTACTGCCGCACACTGAGGCCTTTCGCGCGCTAGTTCCGCAGGCTGCCTGGATGCTGGTCTCGGCGACGCGGGGCGACAACATTTCCGTGCTGCTGGAGCAACTTGCGGAAGGACTTCCGGTAGGGCCGCGCTATTATCCTGATGACCAGGTGACGGACACTAGAATGCGGGAGTTGGCCGGAGAGCTGCTGCGGGAAGCCGCCCTGTATTACCTGGAAAAGGAGATACCACACGGTGTGGGAGTGGAAGTTGATGCGTTCGAGGAATCCGATGGTGCTGCCGCGCGCATTTCCGCCACTATCGCGGTGGAGCGCGAACGGCACAAAGGAATCGTCATCGGAAAACGGGGGGAAATGCTAAAACGGATTGGAACGCGTGCGCGGCGCGAAATAGCTAGCATGCTCGGCGTGAAGGTCCATCTAAGCACGCAAGTGAAGGTGTGCAAAGATTGGCGTAATGACCGGCGGCATGTCGCGCGCATGGGGTACTGAAGCTGCCGCTATAATAGCCGGGATGGACGCGCAGAACGACAATACGGAAAGTGATAATACTTCGCTGGAAGGAGGTGCGCTCGGCGGCGACATCCTGGCGGTCACTGAGGAGGAATTGCGCCGCATGGCTCTTGACTTGCACGATGGGCCGGTACAACAATTGTTCGCGGCGCAGTCTCAAATTAGCGTAATGCAGAGCCGGCTGGAGCGTGGAGAGCGGATAAAAAAGGCGGAACTGGATCAGTTTCTACGTCGCCTGGCCGGGCTCGCGGGCGCGGCTTTAGGCGAGATTCGTGTGTTCGCCGGATCTTTTCGCCCGCCCGACTTTTCGACTCGTGGTTTGGTTGACATCCTGCGGGGGTTGATTGTGCAGCACGAGAATCTCACGGGCTGCCGGATAGAACTTACCACCCACGATGAAGTGCCGAAGGAAGTGCGACTGGATGCGAAAATTGTGTTGTACCGGATTTGCCAGGAATCGTTGTGGAATTCGTATAGGCACTCCAACACCACTGACCAACGCGTGTCAATCGCAGCAAGAAATGGAATGATTTGCCTACAGATTCAAGATGATGGGGCGGGTTTCCGTCCAACATGTTTTCGAGGGGATGGTTCGGTTGAATCTCAGCATGGACTTGGACTCGTGGGCATGCGTGAGCGAGTGAGGCTCGTCGGCGGCACGCTCGCTGTGCAGAGTGCTACGAACGCCGGGACATTAGTGTCGGTTGAGATACCGCTACATGCGTGATGTGGTTCGGGTTGTTCTGGCGGATGACCACGCGCTGGTGCTGGAGGGCCTGCGCAGTTTGCTTGGCGGACAGAAAGGCATCCGCGTGGTTGCCACTGCCACTGATGGTGAACGCTTGCTCGACGCCGTAGAGCGCTTTCGGCCAGATGTGGCGGTAGTGGACATTCGCATGCCGTACATGGATGGCCTGACTTGTCTCCAGCGCATTCGCGAGAAACATACCGGAACTAAGGTGCTTATTCTGACTGCGTATGATGATGGTCAGACGTTGCAATCGGTAATGGCTGCGCGGGCTGACGGGCTTGTCTTGAAAACGGACCCGCCTGAACGCACGGTGAATGCCATACGTCAGGCGGCGGACGGGCAGCTGGTCTTCCCTGCGGCTGCGCGACGCTGGCTGTACGATGGCCGTGACGCCGAGCCCGCCGCGCTGTCTGAGCGCGAGATCGAGGTGCTCTCGCTGGTTGCCGAGGGAATGGGCAACGCCGAGGTGGCCTTGCGGTTGCACATCTCGGAGAACACGGTGAAGTTCCACTTGCGGAATATTTACCGCCGTCTTGATGTGTCGAACCGTACGGAAGCAAGTCGTAAGTTTCTTGAGCGCTATACCTGATCGGCGGTGCACCGGCTGAAATCCGGAAGTCGACCCGATTGCACACGCAACCGTTGGTATTGCGAAATTACGAATTACCACAAGTTTTTTGTGCACAGATTCAACTATCTGGTACAAGGGCGGGTGAACGACTAAAGGGTAGCTGATTTGAATCCGAGACATTTTTCAGGCCTGTTGTTGAGTCTCTGCATGATACGTTTTATATCCTCCCCAGTGATGGCATCAAAAACGTGCTTATTGGGAAAGTACTTGGACCCGCTTCCAGAAGCGTATAAATCCGGCATCTTCGTCTCTGGGTGAGCTGTGTGTAGGTTCGCGCACCTGTGCTCCTTTGACTGGGTTGGTCTAATAAGGTCCGATGCTACCGCAGCCTACCACCTGTTCCAACCTCCAAGGATTGCGCTTACAAATAGAGTCCACGTCAATTACGTAAGGGCAACTGATTTACTAACATGGTGAGGGCTGGGTGCGTCTGTGCGTGTGCTCACTCACCCAAACGGGTAGCCGCGTGACCATCCTTTTCATCGATGCGAACCATTCGGGCGCATATAGGATAGCGAGTCCGGATTCGATATCATTGGTGTATTCGTGAGCGCATTCACGGGGGCATTGAATTGAATGGTGGTGGCCATGAGTGAAAAACCCGACCGTAATTTAGGCTTGGAACTAGTTCGCGCGACCGAAGCCGCGGCGCTGGCGGCCGCGCGCTGGGTGGGCATGGGCCAGAAGGAACCTGGCGATCGCGCGGCTGTGGATGCGATGCGTGTGTTGCTGCGCACGGTGCGGATGGACGGGATCATCGTTATTGGCGAAGGCGAGAAAGACAACGCGCCTATGCTTTTCAACGGTGAGAGTGTGGGTAACGGCAGCGGCCCGCAAGTGGACGTTGCAGTGGATCCGGTAGAAGGAACTAATCTGCTGGCCAAAGGCGTGCACAATTCCATCGCGATACTTGCGGTTTCTGCGCGCGGCACAATGTACCAGCCGGGGCCGGCGTTTTACATGGATAAACTGGTTGTAGGCCCGACCGCATCTGGAAAAGTTGACCTCGATGCCCCGGTCGTAGAGAACCTACATGCCATAGCGCGGGCAAAAAGCATGCGCATGGAGGAAATCACGGTGGTGATTTTAGATCGGGCCCGAAACGCGCAGAAAATCGCCGCTGTACGGGAAGCCGGTGCGCGCGTTCGACTGATTACCGATGGCGATGTGGCCCCCGCTTTAATGACCGCGCTGCCCGGAACCGGCGTGAACGCTCTGATGGGTGTCGGGGGCACTCCGGAAGGCGTGGCCACGGCCTGCGCGATGCGCGGATTCGGGGGAGAGATTCAGGCGCGATTGGCCCCGCAATCAGACGCGGAACGCAAGCGCGTAATGAAGGCCGGTCTAAACCTTGAAGGCAAGATTTCCACTGAGGAAATGGTGGGCGGGGACGATCATTATTTCGCCGCGACCGGAATCACCGAGGGTGACTTTCTGCGAGGCGTGCGTTACACACGTGATGGCGCGGTGACCACCTCGGTGGTTACGCGGTCGCGGTCGGGCACATGGCGTATGGTTGAATCGCATCATCGCTGGGAGAAGCTTCACGAGATTAGCGACATACCTTATTAGAATTGAAGACTGCCTCTGTGGGCAGCGGGCGCGGGGCGCCAAACTAACGAAGGGAGTACATTATGGCAAACACTACAACGGCCTCCAGTGGGCCGGTGAGCGCGAAGGTTAGTGAGAAGTACAGGGCCGGGGTGCGCGCGTATGCACGCGATTATTATGTGCCCGGATATGTTCCTGCGGACACCGACCTATTGTGTGCCTTTCGCATTCAACCTAAGGGGGGCGTGGATGTAATCGAGGCCGCGGCAGCGGTGGCAGCGGAATCGTCTACCGGTACCTGGACAGAGGTCTGGTCGCGCCACCTCACCGACCTTGATTTCTACAAGGCGAAAGTCTATCGAATTGAGGAGGACATCGCTTTTATCGCGTATCCTCTGGACCTATTCGAGGAGAACAGCGTGGTGAACATCATGTCGTCGATTGTCGGCAATGTGTTTGGATTTAAGGCTGTGAGCGCTTTGCGTCTTGAGGACATGCGCATTCCGGTCGCACTGGTGAAGACCTTTCCCGGACCGGGTGTCGGTATCTATGACGAACGGGTGTGGTCGGACAAGTGGGATCGGCCGCTGCTCGGCGGCACGGTTAAACCGAAGTTGGGACTGCCTCCGAAGGCGTATGCCACCATCATTTACGAGTGCCTTGTGGGCGGTCTTGATACGACAAAAGACGATGAGAATATGAACAGCCAGCCTTTTAGCCGCTGGCGAGACCGCTTCATGTATGCTCAAGAGGCGGTACAGAATGTCATGAATGAGAGCGCTGAATTCAAGGGCCATTGGCACAACTGTACTGCCGGTTCGACTGAGGAGTGTTTGCGGCGGCTGGAGTATGCACACAGCCTCGGTGCGCGAATGTGCATGTTCGATTTTCTAACCGCCGGTTTCGCCGCCTCTGCCGACTTCTTCAAGCGCGCGCGCGAACTGGATATGATTGTGCATTGCCACCGTGCGATGCACGCTGTCTTCACGCGCCAGATCAATCACGGAATCCACATGCGCGTGGTGGCCAAGTGGTTGCGGCTGACGGGAGGGGACCATCTGCACACCGGTACTGTGGTGGGCAAGCTGGAAGGCTCGTGGAACGAGACCCTAGGCATCATTGATTTTCTGCGCGAACGCGTTGTGCCTGTAAATCATGAGCGGGGAATCTACTTTGAACAGGATTTCGGCGGTTTGAAGACGGCGTGGCCGACCGCGTCCGGGGGAATCCATGTGCATCATATTCCTGAACTACATCAGATATACGGGAACGACGTCTTCTGGTTGTTTGGCGGTGGCACGCATGGGCACCCACGCGGTAGCCGGGCCGGAGCCACGGCCAACCGGGTGGCCACCGAGGCTATTGCGTCGGGGCAAACCTTGGAGCATGCCGCCAAGGGCTGCGCCGAGCTTCGCGAGGCTATGGACCTCTGGGCAGAAGTGAGTTTCGAGGTAACAAAATGAGAGCACAGCGGCCGATTATTATCGGCATCGTTGGCGACAGCGCTGCCGGCAAAACTACGGTGACGCAAGGCTTGGTGAATATACTGGGAACAGAGCGCGTCACGCATGTGTGTAGCGATGATTACCACAGGTACGACCGTTGTGAACGCGCCGAGTTGGGAGTGTCTGCCCTGCATCCGCAGAGCAACTACCTAGACATAATGCAGCTTCACATGGAACGGCTGCACTATGGACAGCCTATTCTAAAGCCTGTTTATGATCACTCGAACGGCTCATTGGTCCGGCCGGAGTACGTGGAGCCGGCGGAGGTGGTTATTGTCGAGGGTTTGCTGGGTTTCGCCACGCCGGTGCTGCGCGGTTTTTATGATGTGAAGGTCTTCCTGGACCCGGCGGATGAGCTGCGCGAACTGTGGAAAATTAGGCGCGACACTGCCAACAGAGGCTATACAGTGAAACAGGTGCGCGCCTCGCTGGCGAAGCGGAGAGAAGATACGGAGAAGAGTATTATGCCGCAGCGGGAATTCGCCGACATAGTGGTGCGCTTTTTTCCGCCGGAGGGGTCATCCGTTGAGGATGCTGGCGCTAATCTGAATGTGAGCCTGGTTCTGCGGCCGACAATACCGCATCCGGACTTAAGCTATCTGTTCGACAACGACAGGGGGTCGTCTGCGGATATTAGCTTGCAGCTGGGACGGGATAACGGTCGCCCGGTGGATTTTCTTGAAATCGAAGGCGGGGTAACGGCTGAAAAAGCTGCTGAGCTTGAGTTGGCAATTTGGCAGCATCTCCCGGATTTGCAGCCCGTTGATGAGGATGAGTTCGGTGATTATCAAGACAAGTTGGCGGTGCGGCACAGCCATCCGCTGGCGCTGACGCAACTGTTGCTCGTATACCATGTGTTGCGCAAGTACAGAGACCTTACAGATATGCCGTTTGCTGCACCGGTCGCGGCACTTCGGCGGTTGGCGGCCACCTCGGCCGCCAGTGCGATTGCAGATGAAATTGGGGCGATGACTGACGTTGATGGGGTACAACGGTGAGTCGGTCAAGCTGATGGGTCTTCAGAGCGAGAGCCTATGTGCAAATGTGGTGCGCGGACTGGTGATGGATGCCGTGCAACGTGCGAACTCTGGACACCCGGGTATGCCGCTGGGTATGGCGGAAGCTGGCGTGGTGTTGTGGTCGCGCTTTCTCTCGTTTGACCCGGCGGACCCGAAGTGGCCAAACCGTGATCGGTTCGTGCTTTCTGCGGGCCATGGCAGCATGCTGCTGTACGCGCTGTTGCATCTTAGTGGCTTTGATCTTTCCCTTGATGACATCAGGGAATTTAGGCAGTGGGGAAGCCGCACCCCTGGTCATCCGGAATACGGGCATACCCCTGGAGTAGAAACTACCACCGGGCCGTTGGGTCAGGGCCTGGCGAATGGCGTAGGAATGGCGATCGCGGAACGATGGTTGGCCACCCGCTTCAATCAACCTGACTTCGAGCTAATCGACCACTATACGTACGTTGTTGCCGGTGACGGCTGCTTAATGGAGGGCATTTCTCACGAGGCATGTTCTCTCGCCGGGCATTTGGGGCTCGGACGCTTAATCGTGCTGTGGGACGCTAACGGAATCAGCATTGACGGTGCGACCTCACTGGCGACGGGCGAGAACGCGCTGCAACGATTCGAATCCTATGGTTGGCACACCGGCGACGCTGATGGGCATGACCCGGAGAGCGTGGCGGCTGCGCTTCAAGCGGCGCGGACGGAGTCTGCGAAGCCGTCTGTGATTGCGTGCCGCACCGTGATTGGGTATGGAAGCCCTAATCGGGCCGGCACGGCGAAGGCGCATGGAGAGCCGCTTGGCGAGGATGAAGTGCGGCTGACCAAGCGGGCGCTGGGGTTGCCGGAGGAGCGCAGTTTCTATGTTCCGCAGGGAGCTGGGGATCCGCTTGGCAAGGCTGCACTTCGTGGGGTTGAGCGGCGCAAGAAGTGGCTGACACTGCTGGTTGCGTATCGGGAGGAATACCCGGAGGAAGCATCTGAATTTGAAACGATAATCGCCGGGGGAGATCAAGCGGATCTGGATGGGTTGGGCGCCGGGTTTTCCGGGATTGACGCTATCGCCACGAGAGCGGCTTCGGGGAAAGTGCTCGAGAGACTATGGGCGGAGATTCCTAACCTGATAGGTGGATCGGCGGACCTTACCGGTTCGAACAAAACACTAGTGCCCGGCGAGCGTGCCATTACCGCGTCTGATTTCGGCGCGCGTTACCTTTATTATGGCGTGCGCGAACATGCGATGGGCGCGGTGATGAACGGGATGGCGCTGCACGGAGGCGTTGTGCCATATGGCGGCACGTTTCTGGTTTTTGCCGATTACATGCGTCCGAGCCTGCGGCTGGCTGCCATGATGGGATTGCGGGTGATATATGTCCTCACGCATGATTCAATCGGGGTGGGTGAGGACGGCCCTACCCATCAGCCAGTTGAACATCTGCTTTCATTGCGTGCCATACCAGGGCTGACCGTTATTAGACCGGCTGATGCTGGTGAGACCGCCGAGGCCTGGCGGACGGCGTTATCGCGACGTGCCGGCCCGACAGCGCTGGTGCTGACCCGCCAGAAACTGCCGGTGCTGCAGCACGGCTCTGGCGCTGACTTAGCTGATGCGCGAGGCTTGCGGCGCGGCGCATACGTGCTCACCGATTGCGCTCATCCGGAGGTAATACTAATGGGCAGCGGTTCGGAGGTGCATATCGCACTGCAGGCGCGGCAGCTGCTCTCGGATAGCGGGGTGCAGGCGCGAGTAGTGTCGGTGCCGAGCTGGGAGTTGTTCGATGAAATGCCGCGCGATTATCGCGAGGAGGTGATGCCTGTTTCGCTAACTGCGCGAGTTGCTGTGGAAGCCGGCGTGAGCACGGGCTGGGAGCGTTATGTTGGCAGAGGCGGCGCGATTGTCGGTATAGACCGTTTCGGCGCATCTGCTCCCTCCGACAGAGTGTTTCGGGAACTGGGGCTGACGGGATCGGCGGTGGCGGAGGCGGCGCAGCGCTTGATTTGAAGGATGGGTAACGTTAAGATCGCACCGTCCATTCTTTCTGCAGATTTCACCTGCCTTGGCGCGCAAGTGGAGGGTGCCTTGCAGGCAGGGGCGGAGTACGTACACGTGGATGTGATGGATGGACATTTCGTACCCAACATCACCATTGGCGCGCCCATCGTGGCCGCGTTGCGAAAGCTTGTCTCCGAGTACGACGCTGTGATGGACGTGCATTTGATGATTGAATCTCCGGAGCGCTATCTGCATGATTTTGCCGAGGCCGGCGCGGGCATTCTCACTGTTCATGTGGAAACGTGCCCACATTTGCGCAGCACGGTGCAGGCTATCCGCGCGCTTGGGGTGCGCGCCGGCGCGACCTTGAATCCTGGGACTGCCCTGGCAGCCCTGGAGCCCGTGCTGCCGGAAATCGACCTTGCGCTAGTGATGTCGGTCAATCCGGGCTTCGGCGGACAATCTTTCATTCCTGGGAGTATCGGGCGGATTCGCCAATTGCGCACTATGCTGGATGATATCGGGTCGGGGGCTGAGCTGCAGGTGGACGGCGGCGTCAAAGCCGGCAATGCGGGAGTGGTTGCTGCGGCCGGAGCTGACGTCCTCGTGGCTGGCAGCGCGGTTTTTGGAGGAGAAGGCTCCATTGAGAGGAATATCAGCGCAATTCGCGAAGCGGCGGAGGCAACAGACTTATATCAAAACAATCCCGCAGGACAGGTAAGGAGATGAACAAATGATTGTCACCACTGCACAGCTTTTCGAGCAGGCTTATGGTAATTACGCTGTGGGCGCGTACAACATAAACAACATGGAGCAGGCAATTGGGTTGTTTGAGGGGAACGCGCGCGCTGAAGCGCCTTTTATAGTGCAGATCTCAAAAGGCGCGCGAAAATACGCCGGTGCCACCATGATAGAGGCTATCATCCGTGCGGCCGAGGGAATGTATTCGAATAATATTTTTGCGGTGCACCTCGACCATGGCGATGAGCAGACTTGTTATGACTGCATCGATTCGGGCTTTTATAGCTCTGTGATGATTGATGCCTCGCATGAGCAATTCGATGACAACGTGGCAATCACACGCAGAGTCTCGGAGAGGGCGCATGCGCAAGGCATCAGCGTGGAGGCGGAACTGGGAATGCTCGGGGGTGTGGAAGAAGACATAGATGTGGATGAGAAGCATGCCATGTTGACCGACCCGGATGAGGCTGCGCAGTTCGTAACGGAGGCGGGATGCGACAGCCTAGCGGTGGCGATTGGCACTAGCCACGGCGCCTATAAATTCAGTGGGCGGCAGGGTCTGCATTTCGACCGTATTGAAGCTATTCAAGAGCGCCTGCCCGGCTTTCCGCTAGTGATGCACGGTTCCAGCTCCGTCCCGCAG
>DASCOB010000141.1:0-13472 GCA_036011785.1 Anaerolineales bacterium
GGGACGCATCTATGGCATTGGTGCTCCGTCACGCGCCAGCACTTTAATCAATTATGTGGGGCTGGACGACGGAATTCTAGAGTGTGTGCTCGAGGTCAAAGGCTCTCGCAAGATTGGCAAGTACATGCCCGGGACGCTTATTCCGGTCGTTCAAGAGTCACCATTGTTCCAGGATCAGCCAGAGTACGCGTTGCTGTTGTCTTGGCACATTGCGGATGAGCTGATTCCAAAGCTTGCGCAAAAGGGATACCGAGGTAAGTTCATTGTTCCTTTACCAATGCCAAAGATCATTGAGGCGTGATAGGAACCTCCATTTCTGGTATTAATCCGAATGTGTACACTGGACATTGTTATTCCTGCTTACAATGAAGGGAAGAATATTGTCCAAGTTTTGGAAGCTCTTCTTCAGTCGGTCCAAACACCGTTTCGCATTTTAATTTGCTACGATCACGAAACTGATACTACACTAAAAGCGCTGCAGAGATACCGAGACAACCCTCCTTTTGAGATCCAGTTCGTCAAAAATAGCGGGGATGGACCACATGGAGCGGTTGTGAGTGGTTTTCGGTGCAGCACTGCGGAGAGCGTACTGGTAATGCCCGCGGATGACACTTACAACGCCGGTATTATTGACCAGATGGTCCTGAAACTCCAAAAAGGGTGCGACATTGTTGCAGCGAGTCGTTTTATGCCGGGCGGGTGCATGCACGGAGCCCCCTGGTTAAAGGCTTTTCTGGTGCGAATGGCCGCTTTCACACTCTACCATGCGGTCCATCTCCCGACCCGGGACGCTACCAATGGATTTCGCCTCTTTTCTCGCAGAGTGCTTGAAGAGGTTGAAATTGAGAGTTCACAGGGCTTCGCTTACAGTCTTGAACTCTTGGTGAAATGTCATCGGATGGGCTGGAGAATCGGTGAGATACCAGCACTGTGGTTTGAGCGAGCCGGACGTAAAAGCCGCTTTCGGGTGATCAGGTGGTTGCCCGAATATCTGCGTTGGTACTTTTACGCTTTTGCGACTTCATTCCCCTGGCGGAAAGTCGCCAGTAGAGCAGCTCACAACAGACAAAAAGTGATACGAGACCCTCGTGCACGGTGAGAGCTACCGTTCCAACGGGGAAGGCATCCTTCTACACACAATCTTTGTTGCCGGGTGGCCCTTGTCCGGCTTGGCGGACACTGATGTGCATCTTTTACACCACACTTAATTTCCGCCTCACCGGCGGCCAATTTGTCTGTGGGCAGATCATGTTGGCGGCCGGTGAGGCCGGGAACGAAGTCTGTCCGGTCTCGCCCTCGCGCGGGAGTAGAATATACCAGAAAACCCATTGCACGGAGGCACTCACTTTCAATGAATCTGATTACCGTTCGCGCCTTCGATGAACAGCTACCACAGATGCAGGCCGTGCTGCGCGAGTTGGTGGAGATTGAATCACCCTCCACTGACAAAGCGGCGCTGGACCGTATGGGTGCGAAACTGACGCAACTGCTGCGCCCGCTCGAACCCGAAATCGAGATTGACGCACAGCCGGTCGCCGGGGACAACATCGTGGCGCGCTGGCCGGGCAGCAACGGCCGCGTCAAGGGTGGTTTCCTTATTCTTTGCCATTTCGACACCGTGCACCCCATCGGCATGCTGGCGGAGAACCCGGTGCGCGTGCAGGCGGGCGAGATGTACGGGCCGGGAACAATCGACATGAAAGCTAGCATCGTGCAGATGCTCTTTGCGCTGCAGACGCTGCGCGCCGAGCAGCGCTGGCCGCAGTGGCCGCTCACCCTGCTGCTCACCTCCGATGAGGAGGTCGGCTCGGAGGGCGCGCGTCCGCTGATTGAATCACTCGGTCGCCGGGCCGAGTTGGTGTTGTGCATGGAACCGGCGCTTCCGGGCGGCGCGCTGAAAACCGCGCGCAAAGGCGTGGCCAACTTCGAGGTGGTCACGCGCGGACAGGCCGCACATTCCGGCGCAAATCACCGCAGTGGGGTCAATGCAATCGAGGAGATGGCGCACCAGGTACTGGCACTGCAGGCGTTGACCGATTACGAGGTCGGCAGCACCGTCAGCGTGGGCAAAATCACTGGCGGCACGCGCAGCAACGTGGTGCCGGACGAGTGCCGCCTGATTGTCGATTTACGCATAACCACGCAGGCGGAAGCGGAGCGCATGACCGCCTTGTTTGAGGGCCTACAGGCGAAATTACCCGGCGCGCAGCTGCACGTGACCGGCAGCCTGGAGCGAGCGCCCATGCCGCGCACAGAAGCAATCGCGGCGGCTTACCATCGTGCGTGTGAGATTGGCGCGGCGCTGGGGATAGGCATAAACGAGGGCAGCACCGGTGGTGGCTCGGACGCGAACCTGATCGCGCCATTCAGCGTGCCTATTCTAGACGGCCTAGGCCCACAAGGAAATGGCGCGCACACCCGCAATGAATCTCTGACCCTGGAGAGCCTCGCCCCGCGCACGGCGCTGCTGGCCGGCATTCTGAGTGAATGGCGCCTCGACTGAAGCCAGGCTATCTCTGGCTCGCTGCGCTCTGGTTCTACTGGTGGACGCGGCTGCACAATTTAGGCGCGCTGCCGGTCTTTCTTGACGAAGCGGCTCACATTTGGTGGGCACGCCTAGCGTGGGACTGGCAGCCCTTCCACGCCGCCTCGGATGGACGCCTGTTGAATGTGCTCTGGGCATCGGTCTTCTGGCCGTTCAGTGGTAGCGTGTGGGTGGCGCGCGCCGCCACTGTGCTCCTCACCACCGTCGGTTTCGCTGCGCTGCTGGCGTTCGCCCGGCGCTTTCTAGAGCCGCCGGCCGCCGCGGTCACTGCAGTCACCTACACTCTCGTGCCCTTCGCACTGTTTTTCGAGCGTATGCAGCTCCCCGATGTGTACGCGACTGCCTGCGCCATATTGCTTCTCTGGTCAAGCGCAGAACTTGCGCGTTCCCCACGTAGGCGAGGCGACAAAGTCCTCACCGCAATCGCTCTGGCAGCAGGCCTGCTCTCCAAACTGACCAGCCTGGTGTTTGTGCCGGTTCCAGCTCTGGCCGCGCTCGTTTTCGGCCACCGCGCCCGCTGGCGGGTGCACGCCCGCGCAACCTTGCATGCTTACCTGCTCGCGGCCTCGCTGCTGCTGCCGGTGCTGGTGGTGCTGCGCATCATTGCCCGCTCCGACCTCGGGTTGGATTTGCTCGCCCGCAAGACAGCCGGTTCCCCGGCCGAGATGTGGGTTCAGGCGAAGATGACAGGCCCGATGACGTGGATCTTTTTCCGCACGCTGTTCACGCCGTGGCTGTGGTGGCCGGGGCTGGCGGCTATCGCCATCGCGCTCTGGCAACGCGCGCAAGCCAGCCTGTACGTTTGTGCCATAGCTCTTTTTGGTCTGCTGCCGCTGATTGCCAAAAGCAGCACAGGCTTCTTGGAGGCGCGCTTCGCGCTGCCCTATGTGGCGCTGCTCATCCTACTGATGGCCGCTGGGGCTTCCGCGCTGTGGCAGCCTGTGGTGCGGGCGGTCACGCCTGTCCGCATCGTCGTCGTCACACTCGCGCTACTGACGCTTTTCCCGGGCGCCCAGTTCATGTCAAAGGCTTTCAGCCAGCCGGCCGCGTTGGAACTACCCTGGCGCGATGAATGGGAGTACATCAGTGGCTGGCCCTCGGGCTATGGATTCCGTGAGATTGCCACGCAATACCACGCGCACGGCCAGCCGCAACGGTTGCTGACCTTCGACCTGGGCGGGCAGCAGCGCCTGGCGGCCTATCTACCCCCCGATTCTGCGGTCACGCCGGTATGGGTTCCGCCAGACAAATTCGCCGCCGCACTCGTCTCCACACCGGGTAGCGCTCCCACGCTGCTAGTGCTCGACCACCCCAAAGACGACGCTGATCTGGCAACACTTGAGTTGGATTTGCGCCCGCTGCAGAGGTACACGCGGCCAGGGGGCGAATCGTGGCTAACGGTTTACGATTTGGGAGTTGCTGCCAGCGGCAGCGACTAGGCGGATACCGCCTCCACCCGGTACGAAAACTCAATCGGCATAGCCTGCTTCAACATCGCGTGCACCGAGCAGTATTTCGTTGTGGAAAGCTCTACCGCGCGTGCCACGGCATCCGCCTGCACGGAGTCGCCGGTTACGACATACTCAACCCTCGCCGCGGTGAAGACGCGCGGGTGCTGCTCAGTTTTATCGGCCTGCACGCGCACCTCGAAATCGGTTACCTGCTGCCGCTTTTTCTGCAAGATTGAAATCACGTCCATGGCCGTGCATCCCGCCAGCGCAATCAAAACCAGTTCCATCGGCGATGCGCCGCTGCCGGTCTCGGCCACGCCAGAGGCCAGTTCAACCGCATACCCGCTGTCGGCCCAGCCGGAAAAATCCAGTCCCTCTCTCCATCTAACCTCTGCCCGCATCATTGCCTTCCTTTCTGGGAAACCCGTGCCCGGCGTTAACTACCACGCGCCTATCGTGCGCATCCCCGCCAGCACGCGCGGTAGCATGCGCGTGCAAAGGCAATACGCCCCGCGCCGGCACGGATAATCCCACGCCCCCATCGTGCGCACGACACGCCCGCGAAAACCGGCCTTGAAGCGCCACACTCCCCAAAGCGGGTCACTGGGCGTAAACTCGTCCGGCGCGCCCCAGAAATCATAGACGCTGCAGCCGGATGCCTTCGCTCGGCAAATCGCCTCCCACTGCAGCAGATAGTTAGGCATTTTCTCGCTGTGGGCCCCGCTGGACATACCATACATGTAGGTCGCACGCCCACCAAAGGTGAACATGATAAGCGCGGCCACCAATTCACTGTCCACCTCCGCCAGCAGCGGCTGCGCCGAGCCCGTGCGCATGAAACTGCCCCACGCATCACGATAATAACGCTGCGGCCGGATGACGAAACCGTCACGCTCGGCGGTGCGCGCATACAGCCCAAACAGCGATTCGAGATCACTGTCCGTGCCTGCGCGAACCGTCACCCCCTTGCGCGCGGCCAGACGAACATTGTAACGAGTTTTCTGCCGGAAGGAAGCCAGCAAAGCGGATTCGTCCTGCGCCAGATTTAGCAGCACCGTGTTGCGGAACTGCACCTGCTGCCGAGATTCGCGCCAACCCGCGGCCATCAGATCCCCCACTACCTCCAGCCCGAGCGCATCCGCCTGCGCCTCCACGCTATCGGGCACGCCATAACCCACGGGCACTTGCGGGTCAACCTTCAAGAGGAGTGCGCCCTCGCGGCAGGCCAGAGAGCGCAAATCGCGCAGCACTCGCCGACGCAGGTCGGCGTCGGCCCAGTCGAGCAGCGGGCCACGCGGAACATACGCGATTGTGGCGCGCAGCCCGAAACGCTTTTCGCTGCGCCGCAGCAGCTGTGCGGCCGCCAGCGGACGTCCCTCGTGCCACCAGACCCAGCGCTGCGGCGTCCATCCGTGCCGTGATTTGAATTCCCCCCAGTCCCATGATTGCAGCAAATCCGCAGCGGGCAGCTCCGCCAGCGTCGCGTGCCACTCGTCTCGGGTTGCCACTGCGTGCATTAACCTGGTCACGCCTGTACTCCGGTGCGCGCCGCAACAAAGCGTTGATACAGTCGGTGCGCCCACGGCAGGTACACGCGCTCCCACGCGCCCGCGTTGCGCTCCACTCGCCCCCCGAACCCGCGCTTGAAACGATACACGGGCCAGAGGCCGTCCTTCCGCGTGGCGAAATCGGATTCAAGCACGTCCGTTTCTACATCCGGAACGCCCCACAGATCGTAGCTGTCACAGCCACGCGCCTTCGCCCAGCGCATTGCCGCCCACTGCAGCGCATAGGAGGGCATGCGCTCGCGCCCCTGCTCGCTGGATGCGCCATAGAAATACCAGGCGCGCTCCCCGCACGCGAAGACCATCAGGGCAGCGAGCGGGCGGCGTTGATATTCGGCCAGCAGCAGCGTCGCCTGCTGTCGCGCCGAAAACAGACGGTATGCGTCCCGGTAATACTCCGCGGAATGCACCCCGAAGCTGCCGCGCTGACCGGTGGACTGCAGCAACCGCTGAAATGCGGCCAGGTCCGCCTCGGCTGTCTCCGGCGTCGCCGCACGCACGCTGACGCCCCGTCGCTCGGCCAGACGGATGTTGTAGCGCGTCTTCTGCTTCATGCCTGCCAGTATTTCGTCTTCCGGAGGGGTGAGGTCGACAATGAGGGTGCGCCGCGGCTGCACGGCATGGCGGGCGCGAGACAAGCCGAGATCGCTCAGCGCGCGAGCCGCCGCACCGGTTTCGGGCATGTCAGGCTCGATTTGCAAGAAGATGGCGCGCCGCGCGCGCGCGGCCTCGTCGCAGAGCGCCAGAACATAGCGGCATTGTTCCGCATCCGACCAATCCAGCAGCGGGCCTTTGGGTAGATATGCCACGGATCCGAGACCCAGCGGCAGCGCCCGGAAAAGAATCTGCGCCCCCGCCACTGGCCGGTCCCCGTGCCGCGCCACCACCCGCGTGGCCGCCCAACCGAAGCCACACTTCAGTTCGGCCCAGGTGGATGTTTGCAGAATGTGGGCGCTGACAACGGGCGTAGCCCGTTCGAGCGGCTGCTGCCGGAAGTCCGCAACGAAAGCGTCCCACTCGGCAGCGGTGAGGGGGGCGGACACGGGGGGATTATAGCATCGCGTATGTGCGGGTTATGCCGCGCGAAGGGCAATCAGCGGCCCAAAAAGGTCGGGAAAAGTGGGGCCTTGCCACCCCCGCTCGGCGGTGACACGTGCCGTGTTCATCTGCGGCCGGAGATTGAAACCTTCAAGCACGAATCGGCCACGGCGCGGCGGGCAGGTGGCCGCCGGAAACTGAGCAACCAGAGCGCGGCCAGCAGCAGCAAAGCCGCCAAGTTGACAACCAGCACCACTCTCCGGAATGGCGAAAGGTAAGGGATAATCTCGAGGATGTGACTTCCGGCCGGGGATTGCAGCCCGATGAGCCCAAAGGCGGTTGGGGAGGTTTCCACCTCCGCCCCGTCTAGCGTGACGCGCAAGTACGGGTAATAGGAGTAACTGAGTTGCAGATACGCGGGGGAGGACAGTTCGTAATCCATGCGCACATATTGCGACTCCATCAAATGCTCGCCAACTCTGGCCGTCAGAGTGCTCCCGGAAAGGGTCGAGTTTCCACGGGGGCCTTCCACGGCAAGGATTGGGATAAAGGCGGCTGCGCCGCTTTCCCGGTCGATGCTCATCTCGCGGGCGAGGGGAGCAAACTGCAGCCGCGGCTCAACAACCATTGATGCGCTGTCACCCTGCCGCCCGGACTACCATTGGGGGTGGGTGGCACCAGATAGTTCACGAACAATTGGTGCCTTAGCATATCTACCGCAACCAACCCGCAGACTAACGCGAGAATTCCGGCTTTGCGCAAATGCAGCTCTCTCCACAATCGCAGGGTTTTGAATCTTGATTTGAGCAGGCAATCTTCAATCTCACTTACCAATATTCCTACCCCGGCTGCCCCTATAACCACCACAAAAACGAGGTATTGCCCCTGAGCAGTAAGAAAAAACGAGAAAGGTCCAAGCGCCAAGAACAGCGCCATCCCCAACAGTGCCAAAGGCGCTAGCAGCTGCCATTTCCGGCGAATTAACGCCACGACCCCACCAACCAATGCCAGGGTCATGATGCTAATGCCGACGTATCCGTACACCCACCCAGTGCCCTGACTTCCAGCAAAAGTGAATGTGGCAGCCCAGGGCGTGTTATATAGGGGATCATCCGGGGACACATAACCTTCCGGATACCAACCCGGTATCACTGTTAGGTTGACTTCCTGGAGTGGCGGCAAGGTGAAATAAAGCGAGGACAAGACCCCCAACCCACACCAGGATACCAGCCGCTTAACGGCCTGCAGTTTGTAACCAGCTGACGGTATAGTCTCCCGAAGGGTAAGCACTCGAATGACACCGTATATTGCAGCAAAAATAGTGCTGTATCCACCCAAAAAAACATGTGATATCAACGCGATCGCGGTAACAAACGCTAACCCAATGCCTGCACGCCGCCGACCTACGCGAACTAGCAGGCTATCAACTAAATACAGCTGCAAAGGCCACAGAAGAAAGGTGGGCACCAGCGGGAGCTTGTTCACGTAAACGATGACATGATATCGATAGTAAGCAAAGCCATAGGCGAACCCTGCCGCCAGACCAGCGTATTTTGACCCTGTCAGGTTTTGAACGTAAAGGTAGATGACATACACGGACAACATGTGCAACGCGAGGAAAACCAGTTTGATTCCGACCCATATGTTGGGGATGACGGTATTTACCAGAGCGACCACGGTGAAGAACAAAGGGCTGTAGAACTGCATTACAGGACCACCCATATCCCCCCAGTTAGTCCATATAGGCAACTGTGCATGCGTGAGCACATCTTTGACGATCCAGGCCAACGTGGTGTAATAAATACCATCACTTGCGGCAGTTACATATCCGGGGAGAAGGAAATAGCTTCCCGATAGCAGTCCGAGGCTTGTCACAACAATGCCAACGCCAACAGGCCGGTTCACGACACGGCGCAGGATATCGCTGACCACTTGCCATCGGGTTTCGAGCACCACAAGCGCCAAAAGACACATCGTCGCAATTCCCCGCACCCACCAGCGAATTTGCTGCACGAACAGCGCCCAGGGCGGCGGCGGCCCCCAGTCTCTAAGCCTAAGAAACGGCCCGTAAACAGTGTGCAACTCGGCGTGCAAGTACCAGATTACAATGGCCGCGAGCGCACACCATACTACAATCCGGACGCGTGATTCTTGCACTACGCTGGTTGTTGAATCAGGGTCACTGCGCATGAAAGGGCCAGCCACTTTGAAGGACCGCGCTCAGGAGCGCAAGTATGAAGCGCCGTTCACATCCACGATACAACCGGTAAGGAAATCCGTGCCTTCAGAGGCGAGAAACAGCACCGTACGCGCCACTTCATCCGGCCGCGCAACGCGGCCCAGCGGACTCTGCCGGCGGATGGATTCTCCCCGCGGGCCGGAGAGGGTCTCGGCTGCCATCTCGGTCTGCACGAAACCGGGCGCGACCACATGCACGAAGATATTGTGCGGCGCAAGCGCATGCGCCAGCGACTGGCTGAGCGCGTTCAGACCAGCCTTGCTGGCACCGTAGGCCGGGGCGTCAGGCTCTCCACGAAACGCCCCCCGCGAGGAGACGTTCACAATCTTTCCGCCCCCATGCGCGAGCATGTGCTCCACAACACAGAAAGTGAGATTAGCAGGGCCGAAAAGGTTGACGCCCAGCACGCGCTGCCAGCTCCGCTGCCATTCCCCGTAACCAATCTCGGGCAGCGCATGCCGCACAAAAATGCCGGCGTTGTTCACCAGAATGTCGATGGCGCCCATTTCTTCAACCACCGTGCGCGCCAGAGCTTGCGCTTCGGACGCTCGGGAAAGGTCTGCCTGAAAAAGGGCGTGCCCTCCCGCCGGGAGGGAGGTCAGAGTTTCAGTAGCTTTTTCATTGTTCCGGTGGTAATGCACCGCCACGCGCGCACCAGATTCCGAGAATGCCTGCGCTATAGCTCGACCGATACCCCCTGACGCGCCTGTCACCAGCACTACTCGATTAGTAAAATCCATGGCCCCTCCCACATTGTTGCACCCTGCCCTCCAGTTGATCTCGTGGAGAGCCTTCCGGCACTCAGTCAGTATATACTATCGAAAGTCGGGCGGGCAAACGTCGGGCTGCGCTTCTGACCGCGGCCTTTTGCCACAGGATTGGATGGTAAAATACTCCCGTTAATGTAGACAATCGTAACAGGGTGAGAACAAAGTGACAGTCGCAAAATGGGTGTACCCCTTTGGTGAAGTTGCCCAACTGGAAGCAGAGCTGGATGGGTCGTGGGAGGCCGTGTGCAGCCTACTGGGAGGCAAGGGGGCAAACCTGGCCAACATGGCCCGCATGGGGGTGCCCGTGCCGCCCAGTTTCACCATCACCACGGCGGCCTGCAATGCCTACTTGCAGGCGAACCAGCAGCTCCCCGATGGATTATGGGAACAGGTAACCGCCGCGCTCGAGACGGTGGAGACCGCGACCGGGAAGAGATTCAGCGACCCGCAAAAGCCATTGCTCGTCTCCTGCCGCTCTGGCGCGAAGGTTTCTATGCCCGGCATGATGGACACGGTGTTGAATCTAGGCCTGAACGATGAGGTCGCGCGAGGCATGGCGCAGCGCGAAGACAATGCCCACTTCATCTACGACTGCTACCGTCGGCTGGTGCAAATGTTCGGTTCGGTGGTGCTTGGCGTGCCGGACGAGGTCTTTGAAGACGCCCTGGACAACTACAAGCTGAACCACGCGCGCGCCACAGATGCCGACCTGACGACGGAGGACTGGCAGCAGGTTACGCGCATGTTCCAGAACCTCGTGCAACAGTACACGCAGGCGCCCTTCCCGCAGGACGCGCACACACAGCTGCGCCAGTCGATAGAAGCTGTCTTCAAATCATGGCACGGTCGCCGCGCCAGACACTATCGCCGCGCGGCCGGCATCGCCGATGATCTCGGCACCGCGGTGAGCATAGTCACTATGGTCTTCGGAAACCATGACGCAAATTCCGGCACCGGCGTGGCTTTCACGCGCAGCCCCTCCAGCGGAGAGAGGCGTCTGTTTGGCGACTATCTGCTGCACGCGCAGGGCGAGGACGTGGTCGCCGGAATCCGCAACCCGAAACCCATCGAGCAGCTGGAGACCGAGATGCCGGAGGCTCACGGGGAGCTTGTTGATGTGTGCGAAAAATTGGAGAGCCATTACCGCGAGATGCAGGACGTCGAGTTCACCATCGAGCAGGGCAAACTGTGGATGCTGCAGACGCGCGATGGAAAACGCACTGCTCGGGCGGCCGTGCGCATCGCGGTGGACATGGCGAATGAGGCATTAATAACGCGCGAGCAGGCGTTGCAGCGCGTCACCGCCGAACAGGTGAACACGCTGCTGCACCCGCAATTCGAGCCGAAAGCCATGGAAGAAGCGCGGAGCCAGGGTCGCCTGTACGCCACCGGTGTGAACGCATCCCCTGGCGCCGCGGTGGGTCAGGTGTACTTCGACGCGGACAGCGCCGAACGGATGGTAAAGGAGACCGGCGCAGCCGTCATTCTGGCGCGACCGTTCACCAAGCCGGACGACGTGCACGGCATGCTGGCGGCGAAAGGCATCCTTACCAGTGCGGGCGGGGCCACCTCGCACGCGGCTGTAGTGGCGCGCCAGTTCGGAGTGCCATGCGTGGCCGGGGCCGCCAGTATTCGCATCAATCTGGATAAACGACGCATGCGCGCTGAAGATGTGGCGGTTAACGAGGGCGACTGGATTTCAATTGACGGCGCCAGCGGAGATGTGTTCCTGGGACGCATTGCCACCCGCGCGGCCGTATTGGAGGAGCAGAGCGAGCTGCTCACCCTGCTGGAATGGGCGGACGAGGTGTGTGCCACCACCGGCATGCGCGCCGGCCCGGACGGATGGCCCTCGCGCGGGCTGCAGGTGTGGGCAAACGCCGATTATCCGGCCGACGCGCAGCGGGCGCGCCAGTACGGAGCCACTGGAATAGGCTTGTGCCGCACCGAGCACATGTTCTTTCAGGAAAACCGGCTGCCAGTGGTGCAGCGCATGATCCTTGCGCAGACACCGGTCGAGCGCCAGGCCGCGCTGGACGAACTGCTGCCCATGCAGCGTGAGGATTTCGAGGGCATTTTCGAAGTCATGCAGGGTTGCCCAGTCATCGTCCGGCTGCTGGACCCGCCGTTGCACGAGTTCCTCCCGGACGAGTACGAGGTCTGGAAGCAAGTGGTCAGCAAGCGGGTCACCTCGCTGGCGCGCTATCTGCTCGGGCAAGAAACGCCGGACGATGTCGCCAAACTGGAACGGCTGCTCTCCCGTGTACAGGAACTGCACGAGAACAACCCGATGCTCGGATTGCGCGCCGTGCGGCTGAGCATCATGCTCCCGCAGATAGTGGAAATGCAGGTGCGTGCAATAGTCGAAGCGGCCGCCAACGTGGAATTAACCGGCACCCGCGTGCATCCAGAAATCATGATACCGCTGGTGGGCCACCTGAATGAACTCAATACCATCCAGCCGCGCCTGAAGCGCATCGCGCGCACGGTGATGGATGAAAAGGGAGTTGAACTGGAATACAAGTTCGGCACCATGATAGAGATTCCCCGCGCCGCAATCACCGGCGCGGAGATTGCCGAGGCGGCGGAGTTCTTCTCGTTCGGTACCAACGACTTGACGCAGATGACTTACGGCTTCAGCCGCGACGACGCCGAGCGCAATTTCCTACTGAAATATGTGGAGGACGGCATCCTGCCGAACAACCCCTTCCAGACCATAGACCGGGAAGGCGTTGGGCAGCTCATGCACATGTGCGTCGAGGGCGGCCGCCGCACGCGCCCCGACCTGGAGGTGGGTATTTGCGGAGAACATGGCGGCGATGCGGATTCGATTGATTTCTGCCACCTGATTGGGTTGGATTACGTGAGTTGTTCTCCGTTTCGAATCCCGGTCGCCCGTCTGGCAGCCGCTCACGCTGCGTTACACCACAGACCAGCCAACTGAGGCCACACCGCCCGGTCCCAGCGCCGGCACGTTCTCAGAGCCGATGACGACGACCCGCCCGCCGCCTAGCGCGCGATCTCGCCGCTGCCGCGGCAGACATTCAACATCAGGATCGCGAGCCTCATATTCGGGGCAGCGGGCTATGCTAGCTTGCAGGCGCTGAGTTGCGTCGGCGCTGGGACCGGTCGATGGCGCCGCCGCCGACAATCGCTACGCGTTTTGACTTCCTGGGTCCTCATCTACTTGAAAGCGTGTCACCTTCAGCTCCCATGATCTGCTTGATACGTCTCGATTTGTAGGCGTCGAGCGCTTCTACGACACCTGGATCGATTGGCGGTGGCTTGTACGCCGCCAGTTTTGCCTTCCAGGCCCGATTGGCTCTCTGAGCGGCATCGAACCCACCTTTCTCACGCCAAGTTTCGTATGGCGCGAGTGAACTAAGTGTCGACCGGAAGAATGCATTTCGATATCGTTTCCTCGTATAGTCAGAGTCGAGGTGATGCCCACCGGGACCGATGGCATCGATCTGGTCCAGGGCAAGCGCTGTCGTGTCTACCCGGGGGGCGCGATAGACAGCAAAGAGACGTTCGATCAGTTCAATATCGAGCATAAATTTCTCAAATGAGGCGACCAATCCGCCATCAAGCCAACCGGCCGCTTGCGTTATGACGTTGGTGTGGGCCATGACGGCTGGCCACAAGTTGAAGAGCGATTCGTATGCTGCCTGGGCATCTGGCAGCTGTGACGTCGTCAGGGCTCCAGAACTACGAAAGGGCAGCCCAACATGGCGCGCCATTTGGGCCCCGGCCGCTAACGTCCACGTTGCCTCTGGTGTGCCAAATGGCACTGCTCCGGATTGCATGTCGAGTGGCGTGATGAAACCACCGTAGATCACCGGGCAGCCGGGGTTGACACATTGG
>DASCOB010000142.1:0-29098 GCA_036011785.1 Anaerolineales bacterium
CGCAGTCGCCATCCAGCACCTCCATCTCCGTCTGACCGTCCGCGCTGAGAATGGCCTGATGGTCGGTGCGCACAGTGATGGTGATGGTACAACCCTCGGCCAACACCACGGCGCGCCCGACGCTCAGGTGCGGAGAGACTGGCGTCACCACCAGATTGCGCAGCGTGGGCGGAAGAATGGGCCCGCCGGCCGCAAGGGCGTACGCGGTCGAGCCAGTGGCGGTGGAAACGATCAGGCCGTCGGCCACATAATTCGTTAGCGCAGCGCCGTCAACCTCGGTCTCCAGCCGCACCGGCCGCGCTAACGCCCCTCGCGTGACCACAATCTCATTAAGCGCATGATGCCCGGTGAGGGTCTCACCATGGCGTACCAGTTCGCCAAACACCAGCATGCGCCGCTCGAGTTCGAAATCCCCAGCGAGCACCCGCTCAAGCGCAGCGCGCCATTCATGCTCGGGCACCTGCGGCAGGAAGCCCACCTGCCCCAGGTTGAAACCCAGCACTGGGCAGCCCACCCGTGCGCCCACTCTGCCCACCCGCAGCATGGTACCATCTCCGCCCACTGCCAGCAGTATATCAGCACCCTCGGGCGGGCCCTGATTCACATCCGAGACCAGAGCGCATTCCGCGCGCGCGCGCGCTTGTTGCTGTAGATAGTGCTCAATCTGCCGTGCCAGTTCCGCTGAACGAGACACCTGCGGGTTATGGAAAATAAGGAAACGGACGGGGGAGATGGTCATCGAAGACGATCTCAGGCCAGACTGTGGGTGCAATCGGCACGCAGGCCACAACCACGACAGCGCGCCACGGCGCGGTGCGAGCGCGCAACTTCCGAGGCGGTGAGGTCAGTGCGCATACAGCCGAGTGTGTCAATCAATGCATGTTCCAATTCAGGAGAATATTCCACCGTGTGCACTCCATCATCATATTTGATTAATCCGTGTGTTGGGCGCGCGCCAAAACGCTCTTCCGCAAGCAGGCAGTACGCCGCCAACTGCAATTGATGCGAGCGATAGGCGCCACCCGGCGGCATCGCCCCAGCTTTGACTTCGACAGGCACGTGGCAGTGCCCCTTGCGCACAAGGTAATCGGGCTTGCCGCTCAAGCGCAGCCGCTCCGAGAAAAGCGGCCGCCGCACGCGCTGCCAGCCAACGGTGTCCGCATAAACCACCCGGCCATCCGGCAAACCCGCGCGCCGACGGATGCGCCGCCCCAGCCAGATGAGCAGCAGCGCGCAAAACAGCAGAATAATGGCAAATCTGAGCAATTAGCTTCTCCGGTCGCATGCGCGCGTCCCGCGCCGCTTGGCGAGCCATGTCAGAGAAAATATGGTAGCAACCACAATCCGGCAAGCAGGACAGCGAGCAGCGCGAGCATGTAGCCGCCATAATGCAGCCATGCCGCCGTTCGCACGTGGCCACCGTGCCGGGAATGCAACCGCGCGCCGGCCCGCAGTTCGGTTTCGTTGGCCGGGGTCGCCCCCTGCACGCGCCGCAGCCACCATGCCCGGCGGCAGAAAACATATTCGCCCGCCTCCGCTGCCCCGATGACGGCTTGCTTTCTCATTCGCTTCCCTCGGTTTCAGCCCGTCGGAGCGCCTGCTGCAGGCGCTGTTGGCGCAAGCTCATGGTGAGGTCGCCGCGCGTGCGTTCGCGCACCCCGCGCACCACGTCGGTGCTGCGCCGCAGGCCACCGGTGATGGCGTCCGGAAAATCGATGGTCACCAGCAGGCTGTAAATCTCGTCCATGGCTTCCAACAAACGCTCGGCCTGCTCGGAGTGGTCCTCGCGGATGATGTCAAGGATAGTGCGGCGCAGCTCTGTGGCAGCTTCGGCAAGCCCTCTCAGATAAGTGGACGCCTCCACCTGCAGCGCCTCCGGGGTGGGTAATTGCGCTCCGGTGACCAGCGCCAGAAGCGCGTTGGCCTCCACGAATTCCTTCAGTCCATCCTGCGTGTAACCGGCAAAACACAGGTCAGGGTCATCCGCCACGGCCGCGCGGAGCGCAGCGGCGGTTTCCTCCGCCTGCACCAGCAATTCTTGTGCCTGTTCCATTTCCCCTCTGTGAATGGCGCGAATGGTGTTAGCGCAATAGCGCACGAGCGTCCGCGAATGGCGCAGCGCCGTATCCCGCGCCTCGTTCTTCGCCGCCAGTGTTGTGCGCAGCCGGTCGCCGATCGACTGCAGCGCGGCCAGTGTATGCTTTTCAGCGGCTGTGTTTATGCCCATCTCTCTCTGATACCCCACCCGATTTTACACCATCCGATTGAAAAAAAAACGAAACAGCCGCCGGTACGCTTCCGGCGGCTGTTGTCATTGTGCCTCATATTCAGTTGAGAAGCCGACTGGGTTAGAAGGGGATATCTTCCTCAGTCGCAGGGGGCGGGCCATCATATTCATCCGCGCCGCCAGTCTGAGATCCACCTGTTCCCCGGCCACCAAGGAAGCGAACCGCCTGCGCGGTCACCTCGAAGGTCGCGCCCCAGCTGCCATCTTTGCGCTGAAAGGTGCGCGGATTACCGCTGTCGTCAGAGTTCATGCGGCCCTCCACCAGCACCTGGCGTCCCTTACTGAGATACTGATTGCACGTCTCAGCCTGTTTACCCCAGACGGCCACCCGCCACCAAACGGTACGCTCCTGATTGTTTCCTTCCTTGTCCTTCCACTTCTCGTTGGTGGCCACGCTCAGGTTTACCACCGCCTGCCCGCTGGGCGTGTAGCGCAATTCAGGGTCACGCCCCAAGTTACCGGCCAATATCACTCGGTTGTACATTTTTATCTCCTTTCCGACGGATGCAAGGTATTGGTTTATTTTCAGTTATCCGCCGTAACAACCTGACCACATTCTATACAACTGCAGTCCGCGTGTCAAGACATTTGTTCTATTTTTAAGGTACCCGAACGTTATTGCTTTCCCGTGCTATAATAATCGCATGCCACTGTACGAATACTTCTGCTCAGATTGCCGCACCCATTTCGATGAACTGCGCCCGATGGCCAATGCGGATGACTCCATCCTCTGCCCGGATTGCAGCGGGCAGCAGGTCATGCGGACGCTCTCGATGTTTTTCAGCGGCAGTGCTTCTGGCAAGGAAAGCGCCGCACCTGTTGCAGGAAACGGTGCCAGCGGCGGATGCTGCGGTGGCATGTGCGCCTGCGGTGGGCATTCCCCCAATTAGCCGCTTGCAAGAATCGTAAATTCGAATCAAAAAGCGCCGATCGCGTGGACAATCGGCGCCCTATAATGCGTGTTGCCGCATTGCTGCCGGGTTTAGGCGGGGAGAGCGGCCTCCTGCCTGAGGAGCGGGCGGAACTTGTAGCCGTACACGAGGATACCTTCGTCTCCATCCTCCCGCAGTTTGCGCGTGACCATCTCCACCGGCATTCCGATTTCGACGCCGTCGTTATCCACATCGGTCAATTGCGCGGTGACCAGCGGGCCTTCTTCCAGCTTCACCAGTGCCACAGTGTATGGAGAAATACTCTCATATCCGGCCGGGGCATCGAAAACGGTGGAATACGAAAACACCTCGCCCTTCCCGGAAAAGCGGTACAACTCCTGCGCCTCTTGCGCGCATTCCGGGCAAACATCGCGGGGGGGGAAAAGCTTCACTCCGCAGTGATGGCACTGCTCGCCCACCAGGCCATATCGCTGTTTCTGCAATCTCCAGTGCCGCGTAATCTCCATGACTATACGTTCTCCATACCGTGAACTCCAGCGAGTCTAGTGCGCGAGAGCTATCAAAAACTCTCCGATTCGTGCCTAACTGCTCTCAATTCCTTGCAGGATGTGCGTGACCGCCGTGCCCCCGCTGCTGCCCAGGCACTGCGCCAGACCCCATTTCGCGCCGGCCACCTGGTTCTCGCCCGCCATGCCGGCGAGCTGCCGCGCCACTTCCACCAACTGATAGACGCCGGTCGCGCCTCCGGGATTCCCGCGCGCTTTCAGGCCGCCGAAAGTGGAAATCGGAAGTCCCCCGGCGCGGCCAATTGCGCCATTGCGCGCCAGTTGCCAACCCTCCCCGCGCCGGGCGAACCCGCACGCTTCCAGACTGAGTGCAGCGTACACACTGAAGCGATCATAAAGTTCGGCAACGTCAATCTGCTCGTGCGCGAGGCCGGCCTGTTGCAAAGCGCGGTCCGCCGAAAGTTTGGCGGCGGCAAACACAAGCACATCCCGGCGGTCATGCACGGCGAGGGCATCAGTAGCAAGGCTGGAAGCTGCCACGCGCATGCTCAACCCGGGCTGCAGCTCTCCCGCCCCGGTTGCGAGCACCAGCGCAGCAGCGCCGTCGGCGTCCGGCGCGCTGTCAAACATATTCACCGGAGAGGCAATCATGGCGGCCTGCGCGTAGCGTGACTCATCGAGCGCGTGGCGAAACATCGCGTCCGCGTTGGTGCGCGCATTGGCATGGGCATTAACCGGGAACCCGGCGAACTGCTGCAGCTGCACTCCATGCTCATGCATGTAGCGCCGCATTATGAGCGCGGCGATGGCCGGAGCGGTCGCGCCCTGCGCCAGTTCCCAGTCGCTATCCGCGCCGGCGGCGACCGCAGCGGTCACATCAGCGCCGACTTTATCGGTCATTTTCTCCACACCCACGACCAGTGCAGTGCTGATTTCGCCACTGCGCAGCGCCAGCACCGCCTGCCGCATCGCCGCGCCGCCCGATGCGCCGGCCGCCTCCACCGTGACCGCCTCAGTGCCGCGCAGCCCACAAAAATCCGCCAGCAGCGCGCCCAGATTCTGCTGTTGCGAAATGCGCGCCGCGAGCATGTTGCCGACGAAAATAGCATCCGGCTTTTCCACCTTCGCCGCCTGCAGCGCCGGCTCTATCGCCTGCCACGCCAGGTGGCGCAGCGAGGTTTCCCAGTGTTCGCCAACCGCGGTCTGACCGGTGCCAGTGATGAATACCTCGTTCACCGCTCTCACTCCAGCGTCAACTTGCCGCGGTAGCGCGCATATGTAGCGTAATCGATTTCGGTGCGGCGCTGCACATAATCATGGGTGCTGGCAGCAGCCCCCCGGCGTGCGGGCAGCCTGTCCGTGATGCGCAGCTGCAGCGCATCCGAGCCCGCGCCCGAACCGAACGAGACTACCAGCACGCGGTCGCCCGGCTCGGCCGCGTCCAGCACCGCGGTCAGGCCGACCAGTGCCGAGCCAGCGTAAACGTTGCCGATAAGCGGCGCCAGCAGCCCGACTTGCAGCTGTTCCGGAGAAAAACCGAGCTGCTTTCCCACCCGCTGCGGGAATTTGCTGTTCGGTTGATGAAAAACCACACAAGAGAAATCCTGTGGCGCAGTGCCCATTGCCTGCATCAACCGCTCGGCGGCCGCGGTGATGTGGCGGAAATAAGCCGGCTCCCCGGTGAAGCGTTGCCCGTGCTGCGGGTATTTCGCGTTTTGTCGCCGCCAGAAATCGGGCGTATCAGTGACGAAGGAATACGTGCCCTCTATGACCGCGACGGCCTCCTCGGCCGCGCCGAGCAAGAACGCCGCCCCGCCCGCCCCAGCAGTGTATTCCAGCGCATCACCCGGCCGCCCCTGAGCAGTATCCATTCCGATCGCAAACGCGTAGTCAGTCATGCCCGACCCGACAAAGCCGATGGCGGCCTGCATCGCCTCGGTGCCGGCCTTGCACGCGAACTGCCAGTCAGCCGCCTGCGTATTCGGCACCGCGCCGATGGCTTCTGCCACAATCGTGGAAGTGGGTTTGACGGCGTAAGGATGTGATTCAGAACCGACCCACACCGCCCCGATTCGCTCCGGGTCCACCTCGGCGCGCGCCACTGCGTTGCGCGCCGCCTCGATAGACATTGTGGCCACATCCTCGTCCAGTCCGGCGACCGTTTTTTCTTCCACCGGCAGTCCGGCTGATCCCTCCGTCCACACGCGCGAGACCTCGGCCGCGGGCAGGCGGAAGCGCGGCAGATACGCGCCGTAGCCTACAATGCCCACGGCGCGTGCAGGCTGCATCACGTCCGCAATTCGCTTGTGCTCAGCCATCATTGCTCTCCACCCTGCGCATTTCCGTTCCCCCTATTCTCCAAGATTGCAGCAGCTCGCGGGCACAGTCCACGCGTACTTTTTCCTCGGCCACCAGCTGCCGCGCCAGCCGCTCCACTTCAGCGCCCTCCGCACCAGCTGCAATCGCAACTTGACGTGCATGCAACCCCATGTGCCCGCGCTGGATTCCTTCAGTAGACAGCGCCCGCAGCGCGGCAAGATTCTGCGCCAACCCGACGGACACTATGATTTCGGCCAATTCTGCGGCCGACCCCACCCCCAGCAGCTGCAAAGCCGCCTGTGCCCCCGGATGCACCCGCGTGGCGCCGCCGACCGTGCCAACCGCCATGGGCATCTCGAGTTCGCCGAGTAGGTCTCCATTCTCATCCTTGCGCCACCGCGAAAGGCTGCTGTAGCGCCCGCTGCGGGCGGCAAAAGCGTGCGCGCCGGCTTCGATCGCGCGCCAGTCATTTCCGGTCGCAATCACCACCGCGTCTACCCCGTTCATGATGCCCTTATTATGAGTGGCCGCCCGATAAGGGTCAGTCGCCGCGAACGCCCACGCCTCGATTACCCCGTCGCGCACCCGCTCGCCACTGTACCCACCGAACACCAATTCCGACGTCGGAATGGACACTTGCGCGCGTGCCAGTCTACGGTCCGCCAGATTTGAAAGAATGCGCAGATGCACCCTGCCGCCGGTGATTTGCTCCAGCAGCGGTGCCAGCGCCTCGGTAGCCGTGTTGATGGCGTTCGCGCCCATGGCATCGCGGGTGTCGTAAATCAGATGAGCCACCAGAAAAGGCCCGATGGGCGAACGCTCAATGACGCGCACTTCAAAATCACGCGCGCCGCCGCCCAACTCCGAAATGACAGGGTCGATGCCCTCTACCGCCGCGAGAACGCGCGCCCTCTGCTCCAGAAGAGCCGCTTTCGCCGCCTCGACATCCTCAACATCCAGAATCTGCAATTGGCCAATCATCTCCGGCGGCGAGCACTCAGCGCGAAAACCGCCGCCGGCGCGCGCGAGTTTCGCCATGAAACTGGCGCCCGCCACCACAGATGGCTCCTCAATTGCCATCGGCACCAGCACCTCGCGGCCGTTAACTACGAAATTAGCAGCCACCCCGAGCGGCAACGCGAACACGCCCACCACGTTTTCAATCATGTGATCGGCGAGCTCGGGGGTAAGACCCGCCGCGCCGAGCAGGGCAGCCTGTTGCTTGACGGTCAACTCGGCGCGCTCGGACAGGTTGTGCATCCGCTGCTCCGTATCCAGATCGTAAAAGCCGGGCAATCGGGAGGTAGTCTGCATGGGACTCAATCCAGCGTCAGTGGCTGACATGAAAAACGCCAAAGCGTTTTCGGCATCCAAGCAAGAAGAATATGCGGAAACCCTTTCAAAAGCTATCAGGTTATTTCTCGAAACGGCCCCAGCACAGCTTCGCAACGTCAGTGCGATGTGTCCTCGCCAAGGTACTCGACCAGATCGCTCAAGGATCCTCGCCCGGGGACGCGCACGCGCTGCCAGACAAATGCGCCGGAGAGGTCGTGCTCGACCCCATATTCAGTGGTCACCGCGCCCCAAAACCCGAGCGCCCGCAAGTAATCGATTACCTGCTGGTCATATCGCCCACTTGGGTAGCAGAAAAAACGCGGCTGCCTGCCGATGTGCGCCTGAAGGGTTTGCATGGAACCGAGCACTTGAAACTCCACTAGTTCGAAAGGACGATTGGAAAGTTGCACATGCGTCTTGCTGTGGGGCTCGAGCTTCCAGCCGGCCGCGGCCAGTTCCCGCGCCATTTCCCATGTCAGGTAAGCCGGATGGCGCTCATCCATCAGGCCGGTGAGTAGAAACACAGTGCCAGAATAGCCAAACGCCTGCATGTGCGGAAACGCGTGTTTGTACAATCCCCGATAACCGTCATCGAATGTGAAGACAATCGGCTTTTCCGGAAGCGTTTTCCCATGCGTAAGGTGATAGAGCAAGTCATACAGGCTGACCGAGCGATAGCCGCGCGCGTGCAAATAGGCGAGCTGCTGCCTGAAGATTCCCGGTTGCACGGTCAACCCCACCCGCAACTCATCCGCGTCTTCCGGAAGCGGTTCAACATAGTGGTACATCAGAATGGGTACATGCGCCACGCGCTCGGCTGCATGAGAGTCCGGCGTGGGCCACGGGGTAGGCACGGGCGTAGGTGGGTCATTAGTGGGCACAGGGCTGGCCGTTGCCGTGTGCGTGGCCGGGACGGGGGCAGTTGGGGTGCTCGTCAGCGTTTCCGTCACCGTTGGCGGCACCGCCGTGGGTGTGCTGCTGGCTGCGACCGTGTGCGTCGCTGGGACCAAGGATAGAACCACGGTATTCGGCACACGTGAAGGCATGGTGGTGGCTGCGGCAGTAGCCGCCACCGTCGGGGCGGCTGCCACGCGTTGCACCGGCTGCGGCGCACAGTTTGCCAGGCCCAGACTCAACACGAGCAGTGCGCCCGCTTTCAGATCGCTAATGCCTGAACGTATGCGTACTTTGCTTTTCCAGATTCGCGGAAGCATTAAACGAAAATCCCCGTCTGCGCGGGGATTCGTTTATCGCCGGCCATGACAACTGTTATTCGGGCAGCATCTCTGTGTCGAGAAAGAAATCAAGCCAGATCCAGACAAGGGAGGCATAGGCCAGACACAGGAAAGCGAAATTATTCAGGATGATATCCAATACTCCGAAGTTCAAATCGACTGCGTACCGCTCCACACTGGTGCCAAACACCGCCACGGTAGCGTAGCCCGCCAATGCCCCAATTGAGAGAGATATAACCCATACTGCCACCCGCTTTGCCGCCATGCTTTCCTCCGATGAACTGTGTTACAAACGCCTGAAATTGTAGTGCAAACCGAGACTGCCGTCAAGCAAATCTCGAGTGAGGCCCACCGAGACGGAATTCACTTATGCACGCGCGTCGGCCCTGGCCCGGCCAGCTCTCGCGCCGGAAGACGGAACTGCGCCGCAGCCGCCGTCTGCCGCGATTCAAGTAGGCTCATCACCGCCACGATGAGGAAACCCAGCGCGAACAACAGCAGAAACGGGGCTAATCCCGGCAGCCGCTGCAGCGCGAGGGCGGTGGCCGCGAGCGCATACCCCGCCAGAACAAACTCGACCCAGGTTGACCAATCCGTGCTCAGAGCGTATGCGCGCCCGTCCGGGCCGCGTCCTGCATCCGTCTTCGGGGTGCGCAAGAATTCGGTCGGCCGATGCCCAGAAAGCGCTTCCAAGACCGCGCGGGTGTTGTTCAGCGCAATTCCCACGCCCAGCAGCATTAGTGCCGGAAACCAGAGTGCCCGCTTGATGCCGCGCGGATAAGCGTTTATTTGGGCCACAGCGTAAAGCACCGGCGGACCTAGACCGGCGAGGCCGAGCAGTCCCGGCATTACATTGCCGGCCTCGCCCAGCAACACCACCGGCATGCTGGCGAGGAGCAGACAGAGCATCATGGGATGCATCAGATAACCGCCCAGATGCAGCAGGCCTTGAACACGCTTCCAGAGCGAAAACTCAGCCCGAACCACACAGGCAGCATGCTTGAGCAGGCATTGCACCGAACCCTTCACCCAACGGAATTGCTGCCGCTTAAAAGCCAGCACACCGAGAGGCACTTCCGCGGGCGCGACCACATTGGGCAGATAGTGGAATTCCCAACCGCGCAGCTGCGCACGATAAGAAAGGTCAAGGTCTTCAGCGAGGGTGTCCGCCTGCCAGCCGCCTGAACTCTCGATGCATTCCCGGCGCCACACCCCGGCGGAACCGTTGAAGCTAAACAGCAACCCGTTGGCGCTACGCGCCACCTGCTCTACTACCATATGGCCATCCAGGGCCAGCGCTTGGGCCCGCGTGAGCACACTCTGGGTCGCGTTCAGATGACCCCAGCGTGCCTGCACCACACCCACCCGCGACGTGGAAAAATGTGGCATGGTGCGCTTCAGGAAATCCGGCGGCGGCACGAAATCAGCATCAAACACCGCGATGAACTCTCCGGCAGCGCGCCGCAAGCCGGCTGCAAGCGCCCCGGCTTTGTTTCCCGTTCTGTGCTCGCGATGCAGGCAAATGATATCCACACCCCGCGCCCGATACAAAGCCACTCGCCGCCGCGCGAGCAGTGTGGTCTCATCCGTTGAATCATCCAACACCTGAATCGACAGGCGCTGCGGTGGATACTCCAGCCGTGCGACCGCGTCAATCAAACGCTCCACCACCAGGCGCTCATTGAAAAGTGGAAGTTGCACGGTCACGCGCGGCCAGTCGCTCGGGGGCCGGAGGACTGATCGCAATTGACGGCTGCGCAGGAAAAGCAGCGTCAGCACAAGCATGTTGAATCCATAGAGCGCCAACACAGAAGCTGAAAACACGTATGCGCTCTGGGCGAAGATGGCTAACGACATTGCGGGCACGACCCAAGAAAGGCCCGGATTAATAGGGCTCGAGAATAGCGGATCACCGTGGCGGATTATAATCCAGCTGCAAGCGCCTGCCAAATTGACGCGCACACCTTGCGCTGCTATTATGCCCGTGTCAGCCGAGTGATTTCCGCGCAGCGCTGGCCGCTTCCCGGGCACAATTTAATGACATGGCAACTCCCGCTGAACCAGACCGCAGGCACAGGCTACACAGAACCCTGATTACGGTGATTTTGCTGACGGTTCCTTTCTACGTGGCCGGTTTCGCCGCGCTGCAGTTCCTTCCCGACCCGGGAGCCAGGGCAGTCGCCTCCACGCCTACGCCAACTGTCACCACAGCACCGCCCAAAGTGAGCACAATATTACCGGGAACCACGCCGACGGACACCTCTGTACCTCCAACACCAGAACCTCTGGCAATAGTGAATGTTGACTGGGGCAACCTGCGTTCCGGGCCAGGCACGGTCTACGTAGTCGTGGCTCAACTTGACGAAGGCACGGAATTGGCCCCTCTGGAGAGAGACGAGTTCGCTGATTGGCTCAGAGTGGGGGTCAAAGGGACGGGCGAGCAGGGGTGGATATCCGTGACTATTGTTGATATAAACTCTGCCACTGAGACACTGCCAGTGGCAGAGGAGATACCGCCTACGCCAACGGCCACCGCCACAGCCACGCCAAGCCCGAGCAGTACTCCGACAGCTACCGCCAGCAGCACGGCCACCGCCACTTCCACGCACACAAGCACTCCCACAGAGACTGCGACTCACACGCCCACGGCCACTACGACAGCCACGGCAACTGCCACGGCCACACCGACTGACGCGCCATCACCGACAGCGACTGAACCCGCCACGCCAACTCCCACCGCGACGGCCACCAGCACAGCAACTCCCACACCGAGCCCAACGCCCTAGCCGACCAGCGGCAATCCGGTATGCACCGGCCTCGATTGGTGAGCGCCGCGCGCTATTCAGTTTTCAATTTACTTGCATTTCGGTGTCCGCCGTGGGATGGGCAAGCAGTGAGATGAACTTCGGGGAATTACGCAGTCGAGTCCGTGGGAACGCCTGGCAGCACGCGCGCACCACTGTGCACGCGCCGAATACGCAGCAAATCACGGAACATTCGATACACGCCGGGAAATATTCGTACCGTGCTGCCCGAAGAATCCGCCCAGCGCACCGGCAGCTCCTCCATCCGCAAGCCGGCCCGCTCAGCGAGGTAAAGAATCTCGACATCGAACATGAAGCGTTCAATTACAGCGCGCTCATACAGCGGTCGCACCGCGTCGCCGCGCGCGGCCTTGAAGCCGCATTGCGTGTCGGAAAACTGGCGTAGACCGACAATGGCGTTGCGCATGCGGTCGAACACCGCTGACGCCATGCGCCGAAAAAGGGGTGATTTACGCTCAATGCGCGCATCCGGGTGTGCGCGCGAGCCCACCACTATATCAACTCCCGACTGCAGCCGGGGCATCGCGCGGTCTATTTCCTCCACCGGCGTAGAAAGGTCGGCATCGAGAAAGACAATCCACATGCCCGTGGCTGCCAGAACCCCGGTGCGCACCGCGAATCCTTTGCCGCGGTTCGGTCGATATTGAATCAGACGCGCGCGCACTTCCCCACCGATAGCCTGTTCCACAATCTCCGGGGTCGCATCCGCGCTGCCGTCATCCACCACAATCAACTCCCACGAACGCCTTGCATCGCGCAGGAAACCCATTATCGCCTGCACGCCAGACGTAATTCGCGCGGCCTCATTAAAAGTCGGTACGATGACGGAAAGCTCCACTGCCTTCTTGGGGGCAGGGCTCATTCGAGCGCGCGCAATCTCTCCACCAGCGCGTTAGAGACGGCGTGATTGACGATCAGGTGCCCGTCCTCCTGCTGGCCGATATGGTCACTGGGGATGCGCACCACCAGGTCAGCCCCGGCTGCCAACCGGCCGCCGTCACTCCCGGTAATGCCAATTACGGTTCCAGAGAACTCGGTCTGTGCGCACCTCATCGCCTTTATCAGGTTTGGGGATTCTCCGCTGGTGGAAATGATGACAAGTAAATCGGCCGCGCGCATCAGGTTGCGCAACGGCTCCACGAACACATCCTCAAAAGAAGCATCGTTTCCCCACGCTGTGAGAAGCGGCACATTGTCCGTCAATGCAATCGCGCGGAAGCGCCGCTTGCCGGGCACGACGGTCAGTTTGCACAAGTCGTTCATCATGTGCGCCGCAGTGGCAGCGCTGCCGCCATTGCCGATGATGAAAACCTGGCGATTCTCCCGCCAGGCATCCAGCATCGTATCGACCACGGCCTCAACGTCAGGGCGAGAAAGATTCCGCACCGCCTTTTCCAGACCGGTCAGATATTCATCGACATAACTCATTTTGATTACCCTCCTGGCGAATCACTCACTTTTCTCCGCCTCGCACCGCCCCAAGTTTGCGCATGTCCTCCCGCGCCCGCGTAGCGAAATTCCCGAAATCAGGCTGTCGCCGCGCCCATTCCAGGTACTCAGCCACGCTCTGTTCCACCGTCCCGATCGGCTGCCATCCCAGTTCACCCAGCTGCCCGATATCAGAGCTAATGTGACGGGTGTCTCCGAAGCGATATTCGCCCCGGCAAACCGGTATCAACTCCGGCCGCCCGATCGCCTCCGCCATTGTGCGCGCAAACTGGTTTACCGTCACCCGCCGGCCACCGCCAACGTTAAACGCGCGGAGGTCAGCGCGTGCGTTTTCCAAAGCCACCAGGTTCGCGCGCGCCACATCGCCCACGTAAACATAGTCGCGGATCTGCTCGCCATCTTCATAAGCCGTCGGACGCTCACCAGCAAGCAGCTGCATCGCGAAAATGCGCAGCACGCCCGAATAGGCATTGCGAAACGATTGCCGCGCGCCCTGCACGATTGAATAGCGCAATGCCACGGATGGAATCTCGTAGCGCCGGCCAAGCACAAGCGCAATCATCTCCTGCGTGTATTTGCTCATCGCATAAGAATTATGCGGATTCACGCGCGCTTCGTCGGTCTCAACGACCTCCAGCTGCGCCCCGCACAGTGGGCACTGTGGCTCCCAATCCTGTTGCTCGAGTCGCTCGGTCGCACGCGGTGGCGGATATTGGACGCCATGCGTAGCACAGAGATATTTCCCCTCACCATATGAAGCTTGCGAAGAGGCGAGCACAACTTTACGGACGGGAAAACCGTGTTCCATAATGACCTCATACAGCAGCGCTGTGCCAACGACGTTTACATGGAAAAACTTGGAGAAATCGGGCAAATAATCCTGATAAGCCGCCAGGTGGAAAACGGCATCAATGCCTTCAAGTGCCCGCTTCCAATCCGCCTTCTCGCGCACATCGCCGGCCATGAACTCCGCCTGCTCCGCATAATAATCGGGCAACTGGCCACTGCGGTGCACCGGCGGAGAGAGATTGTCGAGAACGCGCACCTGATACCCACGGCTCAACAGCAAATCCACCGTGTGCGAGCCGATAAAGCCAGCCCCGCCCGTCACTAGTATGCGTTTCATCTCCGCGTGTTAGAATCCTGCCGGCATGCCCACAGATTCAATTTCGCCGCGCCGCGCGCGCAGCGCAGTGTTTCTTGACCGAGACGGCGTAATCAACGAGAACCGCATCGATTACGTGCGCAGTACTGAGCAGCTGCACATCTTCCCGGCCGCCCTACCGGCGCTTGCGCGACTGGCGCAATCCGAGCACGCCATCGTGATAATCACCAACCAGTCCGCAATCGGGCGAGGATTGGTATCTGCGGAAACCGTTGCCCAGATAAATCATTACTTACTCGAACGAATCCACGCGGCCGGCGGCCGCATCGACGCGCTTTACCTCTGTCCGCACGCCCCGGAAGACGCCTGTGAATGCCGCAAGCCCAGACCCGGCCTGCTGCTGCAAGCTGGCATCGAATTGCATCTGGACCTGACCTGCTCCTGGATGATTGGGGACTCGCTTACCGACCTGCAAGCTGCAGCCGCAGCGGGCGTGGGCCCGATTCTGGTGGCCACCGGGCGCGGTCACGGGACATCCCTCCAAGTGACCTCCGCGGGTCTGGGGCACATACCGTTTCTGCCCGACCTCGCCGAAGCAGTCAAGCACATACTCTCTTCCGCTTGACGCTGCCATCTCAGCGCGCGACCTCCACGCTGTACAGCGTGACGTGGTCGCGAATCGTGGTGGCGCTGGCGTCGCTCACCGGCAGCCGGACGCCATCCACGGACGAGTACATCACTGTCCATAGCTCATAATGCCCGGGCGGCAAATCATCCGGAAGCGCGAAGGCAACATTATGGCGCACTACATCACCTTCGCGCCAGCTGCTTGTCGGCCAGAACCCACCCACAGGCTGGCTATCGTTCTGCAACGTGATCGTTCCCTTCGGGTTCATCAGGAACGTACCGATCGTGTAGTTCTGCTGGACATCTCGCAGCGCCTGCCACTGCATTGAAAGGTTCAACACGCTGCCCGGCCTCACCAGACCGGGCGGCGGCTGCGGGTCATATCCGCGCAGTGCAATCCCATCCCCGAGAAAAACCTCCAGGCGGAACTCGGGCGTCGCCTCGCGCGGCGGAGCGGTCACGCTGGAAAAGCTTATTACATGCACATCGTCAGCGTAACCGCGTGCGCGAATACGGTGAAACTCGGTGTTCATCCACCATTCCATCGGCCGGACCACATTCCGGTGGTAAATCCCGCTCTCCATCAGCAGTACCACAGTCTGATGCTGACGTCCGAAATAATCCACCGGGCTCCACGCATCTGGGTTGAGCAAGTCGAACGGGTCAGTAGCGTGGTCCGGTGCACTGCCACCGGCGGGGATTAACTCATTCGGGTTCAGTTGCAGCGTGTACCACATCGCGTCGCCCTTGTAGTAATTGAGCATATAATCGAAATAAGTGCGATTGTTGAGGAAGATGACCGTATCCGGAAGCGCGGTGGTCTCCAGTTCGGCGCGCATGGTGTGCAGAGCGACATTTTCACCCCGATAGCGTTGGTCGCGATAGATGCGTCGCAGCATAAGCAGTGAAATGCCGAGAAGCGCCAATATAATTAGGGCCGTTGCAGCGGTAGCGGACGAGCGGCCTATTTCGGCTCGCTTTAACCGGCGCAGCAATAGAGCCAATGCTGCCACACCCAGCAGCAGGGCAATCGCTAGCGCCCAATCCGGCCCGTCCACGCCGGCCTGCACCCACGCAAAATCCGCCATAGCGCCAGCCAACAGAATACGCCAGTGGCCCGCGATTGGCGCAAAAACCAGGGACCATATCGCCACTGTCCACGGTGCTCCCGGGATTCCGGTCTCATCCAGAACCGCGTAGTAATCCAGTGGATTCACCCACACCGCTCCAATCTGCACCGCTAATCCCAATAGCGCCAGCAACCCTACCGCCAAACTCCAGCGCCCTCGCCCGTTTGCAGCGAAACAACGCTGCAGCGCCGGGGCCACTCCAAGCATCACGAAAGGCGTTACCGGGGTGAGATAGCGCGGGCCCCAATTTGTGCCGCCAAACCAGACGACACCCCGCACCAACGCATAGACGGCAACAAAAGCCGCGAGCATCAACAACGGCCAACTGGTGTCGAGGCGGCGCTCCCTGCTTGCCAGCCATGGCGCTGCCAGCGCCAGCAGCAAAACCGGGGAGTGCCAGAAGACACCCTTGCCCGGGCTGATAAGAAATCCGAGCGCGCCTTCGCCAGCGAGGAAAAGGTTGTTGTAGGCCTCTGAAACACGCGCGACGGGTTGAAAGCGGAAAACTCCCGCGCCCAGTACTCTCGTGTAAGCATACATACCCCCAAAAGCCAGGCCGACGAGCGCGGCCACCAGCAGACTGAGCTGCCAGCGCTGCCGCCGAGAGCGCGGCAGATAACGCCGCCCAACCAGCGGAATTAGCACGAGCATCGGCAGACCCACCGCCCCGGATTCCTTGGCGAGCACGCTGGCAGCCCCGCTCACGGTTGCCAGCAGCAGCCAGCCGTGCGGCCACTCAGCACGTGCGCGCAGCCCCTGTCGCCAGCGCAGCAACCCGTAGGCAGTAAACAACAACGCGAAGCCGGCCACCGGTCCCCGGAAATAAGTCTTGCTATAAGGCCAGGCAATCGTAGTCAACCCAAAAAGCAGCGCCAGTGCCGTGGCCACCCTGTACTCGTAATCCAAGCTGCGCACATAAAGGAAGAGGAGTGCCCCGGTCACAGCCGTAACGAGCATGTTGAACAGAAGCACGGTGTGAGCGACACCAATTCCGCGCACACTGTCGGAGAGCAAAACGAGCGGCACGCTTAACAGCGGCAGCAGCGGTTCCACATATGTATGCCCCGGCCAGTCTAAGTCCGCCGTCATGTTGCGCATCACGCTGCCGCGCCGTGCGAAACTCTCGGCGGTGTCAAAAAGGAACCACTCGTCCGTGCCGATGAAAGTGAGGGATGCCGTGAGCCAGTACACCAGAAAGAGCAGCCCGAACACGGCCCATCCGGCCGTGCGGTCAGAGGGAGACCACTGCGTTGAGACGCGGGCGTCAGCCATGCAGCCTAACACCAAGCGGCTGCGGAAGGCTGCTGCGTCGGGTGCGCTTTAACCATATGCCGTGAAGCGCCAGAGCCAGTTGCCCGCTATCGCGTAAATCCTCAACTGCGTGCCAGGGGCCGCGCAGCTGCTGCGGGGCGATTGCATGCGTAAACACATCCGCCACCCCCGCTGACACCAGCCTTTCCAGCGCCTGTCCGGGGTCCGCATGCACCAGCACGCGAGGGCACTTTGCCCGCATCAGTGCCCGGCTCACTTCGGGCAGCGCCAGAGTGGGCATCACATTCTCGCTCAGGTCTCCGCCCACCACGATCAAATCCGTTTCGCGGATAGCGCGCAATACTTCCGGGCTGGCAGCAGCCGAGCGGTCGTCGCCGGCAGCCGCAGATAGATTCACCAACAGCTGCCCGCGCAGCCGAAAGGCCGCATTCATCAGCGCTGCACGCTCGCGCAGGTTGACCGCGTCCCATTCACCCATAGTTTTCAATATGCACCGCACTGAACCGGGATGCTCCGCGACCAGGGTGGCGAATTCAGCCATCCGCTGCCGGTCGACCTCCCGCAAGCTAGTGGCGCTTTCACCCTCCGCCGTCACCGGGGTGAGCACAATCGCGACGCTCCTGCCCACAGTGGCCACTGCCTGCAAAGCCGGCAGGAAATCCTCTCCGCCGCCGATAACGGTTATGTTGATGTCCGCTTTCAAGCGACTTTCGCGCATTCCTTCCCACAGCAACTCCATACCGTAAATCAACCCCAATCCAAGCAGAAGCGTGCCCCCCGTCAGGAGCCATGCCACCGTTGGCGAAGCCAGATACACCATCACCGCCGCCAGCAGACCAAGTATTCCAGTCGCAAGGTAGAGAGCAAAGGCGGTGCGACGATGGCTAAGCCCTAGTTGCACCATGCGGTGCGAGGTGTGGTCAATGCCGCCCTGCCACCATGCCTTTCCGCGCCGCACGCGCGAGATAACTACCAGAAGCGTATCGAATGCCGGCACCCCCAGCACAAACACAGGCACCAGCCAAGTCTGCGAGTGCGGAACGCCCGGAAAAGTGAGCTTAATGCCCAAAACCGCCAGTGCAATGCCGAGCAGCATCGAACCGGTGTCACCCATGAATGAGACCGCCGGCTGAAAATTATAGAAAAGAAATCCGAGGCACGCGCCCAGTAGCGCCGCTGCCAGGCTGGCCACCAACACCTGCCCATTCAGTACCGCCAGAAGCAAGAAGGCGCTCGCCGCCACAGCGGAAATTCCCGCTGCCAGCCCGTCCATATTGTCTTGAAGATTTATGGCGTTTATCACAAAAACGCCCCAGAACACCGTCACCGCCACGTTCAACCACGCTTCAGCAAACAGGTTGACCTTTACGCCCGTCAGTGAAATAAGCAGCATGGCGATCACTTGCCCGGTCAGCTTGCCGCGCGGCCCCAGCCCAATGCGGTCATCAACCAGCCCAACAAGCGCAATTAACGTACCCCCGACCACAATCGCCGCCAGTTCACGGAATTCCCGGCCGTCCCCGAAAAGCAGCAGACTACCGACCACCGCTGCCCAGATGGCAAGTCCACCCAAAACAGGAACTGGAGCGAGGTGAAATTTACGCGGGCCGGGCTGGTCGGTCAGTCGGAGACGGCGGGCCGCCATCAAAGTGACCGGCGTGGCCACAAATGCAATCAGGGCAGCCACCACCGCAATGACGGAATACCGAACGACCGGTTCAGAGAACATATCCTTTTCCCTGCAGCAACCTCCCGTATAGGTTTGCCGCACCGGCCAACATCCGCTCCAGACTGTGATTCTCGACCACATAATCCTGCGCGGCATCGAGGAGGGCGGTCGGAGCAGCGAGCGCGCGCCCGATCACCTCTACCAACACGTCCAGATCCTCGCTCGGCACAAGATAACCGCTGCGCTCCGAGTCTATCATGTCGGGCACGCCGCCGACCGCGGTGGCCACTACCGGCACCCGTGCGGCCATAGCCTCTATCAGCGCGACCGGCGTGCCCTCGTTGAGTGCCGTGTTGACCAGCACGTCGAGATCCGCATAGACCCTGTCCAGATCGCGCCTCCAACCGGTGAACACAGTACTGTCCGCTATGCCAAGTTCTCGGGCCAACTGCTGTAACTGCGCGGCCAGTTCGCCGCCGCCGACAATCACGAAACGGCCGTTGAAGCCGGCCGCGACCAGTCGGCCAGCAGCCCGTAGGAAAAGTTGCTGGTTCTTTATGGGTACCAGCCTCCCCACGGTACCGACAAGCGGCACGTCCGCCTCAATGCCCAGCTCAGCGCGAAAGTCACCTCGCCTTTCGGCGCAACTCACAAAGCTATCTAGATTCAACCCTAGTGGCAGCACATGAATCTTATCTGCCGGGGCAATACGATGTCCGATCAATTCTCGTCGGACGGTCTCGCTCACTGTCACAATCACCGTGGAAAACCGCGCCAGCAAACGCTCGATTGCCACCGCCAACCGGGACATTGTCGGGCCCCAGTAGCCGCGAAACACGTGCCCGTGAAAGGTGTGTACCACCACCGGCACACCGGCGAGTCGCGCGGCAAGCCGCCCAAGTGCTCCGGCTTTAGCAGTGTGTGTGTGCACGACTTCCGGAGTGATGTCGCGCATTAATCGGAACAACCGCAAGAACGCAACCCCGTCGTCCCAGGGTGCTATTCTCGGACCGAGCTGCTTGAGCCGCTGGAAGTTCACCCCATTCGCCTGGGCCAAATCGCTCATATCCCCCTCAGCGGCGCCGTGCTGCCCGGAGACCAGCATGGTCTCAAAACCATGACGCGTCAGCCCGGAGGCAAATTCGGCCACATGAATTGCCGGGCCGCCAATATTCATGCGCGCAATCACCTGCACAACGCGTGTCGGTCCATACGTCATTTCGCGTCTAGCGCGGCACTCCGCGCACGATACCAGTTTATGGTGGCGTGCAGACCCTCCACCAGGCTAATCTGAGACTCAAATTGCAATAGCTCCGCCGCTTTGCTCACGTCCGCAAACGAATGGCGGATGTCTCCCGGTCGTGGCTCGGAGTACTGCGGCGCAATGTCCACCCCGGTTAACTCCCGCAATGCTGCCGCCAGTTGATTCAGGTTATTCACCTCGCCCATGGCAATGTTGAATATCTGTCCCGGCGCGTTCGGATGCTCGAGTGCGTGCAGGTTCGCGCTGACGATGTTGCCCACAAAGGTGAAGTCGCGTGTCTGCTCGCCATCGCCATAAATCGTGGGCGGTTCGCCGCGCAGCAAGGCGGTGATGAATCGCGGAATCACGGCAGCATACTCAGATTTTGGGTCTTGCCTCGGCCCAAAAACGTTGAAATAACGCAACGCCACCGCCTCAAAACCATACACCGTGTAAAACGACATGCAATATTGCTCGGCAGCAAGTTTACTGACGCCGTACGGCGAGAGCGGCGCCGGCAGCATGTCCTCGCGTTTGGCTGCCCCATCACGGGCTTCCCCATAAATCGACGATGAACTCGCGTAGGTCATGCGCCGCACTCCGGCGTGACGAGCCGCTAGCAGCAGATTCAGTGTTGCAATGACTCCGGCGCGATTGTTTCCGAGCGGGTCAGCCACCGAACGCGGCACGCTCGGTATGGCCGCTTGATGGATGACGTAATCCACGCCGTCAACAGCGCGCCGGGCGAAATCCAGCTCCGCCAGATCGCCCTGCAACAATTCAATCTGCGTTTCGAATTCAGCCATGTTCTCGCGCTGACCGGTGGAGAAGTCATCGGCCACGCGCACCTGTTCTCCGCGCTCGACCAGCGCCGCTGCGATACTCGAGCCGATGAACCCAGCTCCTCCCGTCACAAGGTATTTTCGTGTCAAATCGTGTCCCTTTTTGCTCCCTTCTGTGAATCAATAATCCTGCTGGGCTGACCGCGCTCACTGCCGGCCAGAAGCTGAGCGAACAGCCGCGCGTACAAACGGTCGGTTGCGGCCACCATGTTTTGCGCCGAGAACTCATTCTGCAGCCGCGCCCGGCCCCGCTGCCCAAAAGCAATAATTTGTCCCGGCACACGCAGGGCGCTGATGGTTGCATCTGCGAAGACGGCCGCGTTTTTCGCTTCCACCAGCCAGCCGGTTTCCCCGTGGAGTACCACCTCCGGAATCGCGCCCACTCGCGTGGCCACAATCGGCAACGCTGCGGCCATGGCCTCGAGCAGCACTAGTCCAAAACCTTCCCATTCAGAGGCCAGCACAAACAAGTCTGCGCCCGGCAGCAGCGCGCTCACATCAGTACGCCACCCGGCAAATCGCACACGCTCTCTCAAACCCAATTTCGATGCCAATCGCTCAAGCGGCGCGCGCAACGGGCCATCTCCTAGCAACAGCAACGTGGCCTGAGGGATCTCATCCACAACCGCTCTGAACGCGGGCAGCAGCCAGCGGTGGCCCTTCTGTTCGATCAGGCGCGCGACGCAGACTAGCAATGGGCCTTCCGGAATTCCGAACTCAGCGCGCGCGTCTACCGGGCGGGTTTCGCCGCCTGGCGACAGACCATAATTGATGGTATCCACGCGCGATGCGGTCACCCGCTCCACCTCAATCGTAAACGCACGCACGTGCTCTGAAATCGCCACAAAATGATCGGTGCGCCGGTTGATGATGCGTAGAAAAAACGAAACTGGCCAGCGCCTGCGGAAAGGGTCATCGTTATGCCGAGTGGAAATCACCAGCGGCACATCGGCCATCCGCGCTGCCAATGTGCCGTGCAAATCAGCGTGTAGCAGGTGCGTGTGGACCATGGTGGGTGCAAGCGCACGAAGCCGCAGCGCAAGGCGAGGCGGAAGGGTGGCGTCTGCATGGCCGCTAATGATCACGCGTTCCGCGCTCACGCCCGCGGCCTGTAAGGCGTAGAAGAACTCCGACGCCGGTTTTCGCGGTTCAGTCAGCACAATCACTTGCGCTCCAAAACGCTCGCGGTTCAGCGCCGGCAGCAGCGTCAGCAAGTGTTTCTCCGCTCCGGCGATTCCGGTGGCCTTGATGATGTGTACGACGCGATTCATGTGCGCCGTCCCCCCGGCGGCATGGCCGGTCCAGCCGATCCCTCTGTCACCCCTGCACGCCGCCACATCGCTGTGGTTATCCTGAAATCCGCCACCGCTCCTGCAGCCAGCAGCATATAAAGCGGCATGATGGGGAACAGGTAACGCGGAATGATGGTGAGCAGCGCGTACACCGAGCTGAAATACAGAATGGGAATCGCATAAAGGCCCCATTCTCGCCGCTCCGGCCAGCGCGCAAGCACATAAACAGCCGCAAGACCGATGGAGCCAAAATGCAGCATGTACATCCACATTTTAGGCCAGGATGCGGGCAATGCAACGACCTCGCTCAGTGCATGCCCTCTGTCCTTCCCGAACATGGACTTAACGCTCTCGTTGCCAAGGGCCACGCCGACCGTCACTGTGCCAAAAGGCTGCAAATATGCCTCCATCACCCGGCGGGCGCGCAGTTGCACAAATTGCAGCGGATCGGCCGCGATGGTTCCGATTGCATCCGCAAAGTAACTGTAACGGTCTGCGCCTCCGTCCTCGATGCGAAGTGACTCAATTTCGGTCAGCATTTCGTCCTTGCGCAGCGAGCGGCCCTCGCTCCGCGCGCCCATCCAAAAATGTGCCGCCCCGCCATGTGAAATCTTGGGACTCCCGAATATCAGCCAGTTACGAATCATCCACGGGCTGACCACCAGCGCGAATCCGGCCAGCAGCAGGCCCCAAGCCCGCCACAACCGTCGCCCTGTGCGTTTCACGCGCAAGTGCATGAGCAACGCCAGCGGAAGCAATTGCACCACTCCGCGCGTCAGCGCCGCCGCCCCAATGACCGCGCCGGCCAGCACCCACCAGAGGGGGCGGTCTCGCTCCAGTGACAGCACATACAGCCACAAGCCGAACATCAAGAGCGTGGTCAACAGGCTTTCCGTGTAAATCGAGCCGCTTTCCACGATGAAGCGAAAGTCGACAGCGACCAACCCGGCTGCCATCAGCCCGGCCTGCGGACCTTTCCAGCACCGTCCGAGCGCAAACAGCAACGTCGCCAGCGCCACGCCGATAAAAGATTGCCCAACCCGCGCGGCCACCACCACCCGTTCCGGTCCCAGAAGCATTTGCATCCCGGCCAGGTACGCCGGATACACCGGCCCGACCACAGCCACCGGCTCACCATAACGCAGTCCCCGCCCTCGGGCTATCTGATCGCCAAGATGCAAATAGAAAGGCCCATCGCCGCCCTCGAGTTTCGGCTCCGGGTCAATCAGCAGTACCCAACCCAGCCGCAACGCCAGCGCTAGCAGCAGCAGCGCGGCCAGCCAACAGCGCTGCTGCGCCGGCATGGCTGCCCGGGCACAGGGCGCGCCAGCGCCCGCGTTCGTCTCAATCGTCATTCGGGGCTTGCGCCAACGCATTCTCCAGAGTTTCGATGCGCGCCTGCAAAATGCCGAGTTGCTGCGCCGCGATGCGATTCTGGCGTGTCAGCTGCGTGATTACCGCAGAGAAATAAAGCAGAATCACCAGCAGGCCGACGAAACCGGCCACAAAGAGCGCGGAGGGCGCATAATAAATCCCCAGCACCGGGGCAATGCGGTCAAGCGCCGGTCGCGCCAAAGCCAGCACGAGAATGGCCCCGGCCATTAGCAGCCAGAGCAGCGAGTATTTCTCCGCCAGCGCACGTCGTCGCACCATCTCCAGCACAAGCAGCAGCAATCCAAACGCAGCCACAGAAACGAACAATGTCAGACGGTCAGGGAACATATGTGCTCTCCCCGCGCCGCGGCGCGCGGCGCAGCAACAAAATGGAAACAGCCAGAATGACCTTTATCATGTAATACGCTGACCAGAACGGTGTTATCGAGCTCTGGCCACCATAGCGCTTGTTCATGGATACCGCCACCTCCAAAACGCCCAGACCCATTTTGCGGAACGCCAGCAACGATTCGGGCTCCGGATAGTCTGCCGGATAATTCATCGCGCACAACTGCAACGCGCGACGGTTGCTCGCCCGAAACCCCGAGGTCGTGTCCGAAAAGCGCTGCCCGGCCAGCGTCGAGACGTAGCCAGCTAGAATCTTTATGCCCAGCATGCGCAGCCACGGCGTGATGTATCCGCGCTTTTCCAGATAGCGGGAGCCCACCACCACGTCGGCCTCGCCCGCCAGCAATCGCTCGAGCAGCACCCCGATTTCACCAGGATCGTGCTGGCCGTCACCATCCACTTGCACCGCCACCTGATAACCGCCCGCCTGCGCCAGCATAAAGCCGGTCTGCATAGCCGCGCCAATACCCAGATTATAAGGCAGCGAAACCACGGTCGCGCCGGCGTGCTCGGCTATCAGCGGAGTACGGTCATGCGAGCCATCGTTTATGACCACGACATCGGCTCCGGGCACAGCAGCGCGCACCCCGGCCACCACCCGCGCCAAGCTTTCCTCCTCATTGTAAGCCGGGATAATCACCAGGGTTTTCGTGTCCTCCGAGACATTCATTGCGCCTGATCTACCCACGCCGAGGCCGCTCCACAAGCGCCCCTTCCAGCTGTTCTTCGACCTGTTGGAAGCGTGCATCCCACGAAAAACCGCCCGCAGCCTGCCGGCGCGCAGCCGCCCCAGCAGCGATGATCCCATTCTGTGCCCGGAAGAGTACATCCTCCAGCGCGCGCACGAATTGCTCCGGGGTACGCACCAGCGTAATCAAATCGGAAAACTCGCGCGCGGCGGGCATATCCACAGAGACCACCGGTTTGCCCGACGCAAGGTACTCATACAGCTTTATTGGGCTGACAGCATCGGCCAACTCGCCGAGCACAAACGGATTGATACACACATCGAAGCCCGCCAGAAACTCAGGCATCCGCTCGTACGGTTGTTTGCCCAGAAAGTGCACATTCGTCAGGCCGCGCACTTTGTCCACGCGCGCCAGTGGCTCGACCGGCCCAATCAACGCAAACGACCACTCCGGATGTTTGCGGGCTGAATGCGCTATCAAGTCGAAATCAATCCAGTATTGAATCCAGCCATGAAAGCCGACCACCGGGCGAGGGAGCGCGGCCACCGCCGCCGCGGGCCTCGTCCCCGGCGCGCCTGCGCGCGCGAAATGGTTTATGTCAGCCCCGTTTGGCACCAGTACCGGCCGCCGGTCGCGGACCGTTTTGGATCGTAACAGGCTGGGATGTGTCACTATCACCCGGTCAGCCATTCGCAGTAGTTGCCTCTCCAGAGCCGTAACTGTCTCTCCGCGCACCAGCCCGCGCGTAGCGCTGAACTCGTCCACACATTCATATACCATGAACTGCTCACCCAGTCTGCCGACCAATCCGGCGGCGTGCGGAGTGTACGCCCACAAGACGATATCTTTGAAGCCGATGCGGCGCAGCGCCCAGCGCAACACCGGCGCCAACAGCCGGTTGTTGAGCGCGTTAATCAGGGCAAACATCTGAAAAAAAGGTAGTACCACCGGCAGCGTAAACACCCACAGCCGCTCGGAGACCTGTCGCGGGCCAGAAAGCCAGCGCCACACGCGCCTGAACTGTCGGCGGAAATCCACCAGCCAGCCCAGCCAGTGCATCTGCTGTTCCACGTAGAGTACGCGGTTTCCGCGTGCGGCGAACTTACGCGCCCAGTGGTGCTTGCGCGTGGGCAGCGCGTCCCAGTCCTGAGTGGAGAGAATAAGAATGTCGCAGTCAGTGGTCACTATTTGACTTTCTCTGTCAGAGAATGGAAACTGTCTCTCGCTGAGCCACAGACCGCAAGGCCGCCCGCGCGCACAACGTGGCCATAAGCCCGTCTTTGGCAGTGACCGTCAGCGCAGTCCCTTCACGCACCGTATCCACAAAATGAGCTAGCAGCGCGCGATGGCCCTTATCCTGCGCGCGCAATTTACGCGACTTACCGGGCCACCCGGAAAGGGTCAGAGAACGAAAATCATCCAGCACCGCGACCCCACCACCGGCTAACACTTCAATGCGCTCTTTCGGGTAAGCCGGATCGCCCAAGCCAGAGTATATCAATGTACCCACACTGCCATCGGCATGTTTCACTGTCGCGACAACGTCATCCGATGAATCGCCCACCGCCTGCGCGCTGACACTCACCGGCTCCGCGTCGGCCAACCATGCCATCAGATCAAAAAAGTGGCATCCTTCGCCTAGCAGTCGGCCGCCGCCGATTTTCGGGTCACGCAGCCAGTGCTCTTTCGGCAGCGGGCCGGCGTTCACCCGACAGACAATCTGTCTGGGACCGGAAACGCCCTCAAGACTTTTATGCAGCGCAGTCGCCAGCGGACTGAAGCGCCGGTTGAATCCGACCACGCAAAGCACACCGGCTTGTTCCACTTCCGCCAGAATCTCACGGCATTCATCACCGGTCAATCCGAGCGGTTTCTCGACGAAAACGTGCTTGCCGGCCCGCGCCGCCGCGATGCACTGCTCTGCATGCAAATGGTGGCGTGTGGCGATTAACACTCCATCCACTTCCTCGCTCCGCAGCGCTGCCGACAAATCAGTCGCGATAAGCGGCGCTCCCAGCTTTTCGGCGGCCCGGCGCGCACTGCCGCCAGAGCCACCGACCACCGCCCGCACCGCCACATTTGCGGCCATCGATTTCAGATTGGGAATGTGGACAGCGCGCGCAAAGTGGCCCGCGCCCACCAGCGCCAGTCCCACGCGCCCACCTTTCGCGGGCAGCTGCTGCGGCTGCCGCCACACCTTCGGCGGCTGCTCCGCTTGCTCCTCCTGTGCGAAGCGAAAGAGCACTGCTACGGTTTCCTCGGTGCCAGCAGTAGCAGCGACGTAGGCCTGCACCGCTTGGTCAATGTCGTATTCCGCGCTGATGAGCGGCTGCACCGCCACCTTATCTGCTACCACCAGTTCCAGAAAAGCAGCCAGATTGCGCGTCTCGGTCCAGCGCACATAGCCAAGTGGATACGCCATCCCTTTCTGCTCGTACTCCGGATCATAACGCCCCGGCCCGTACGAGCGCGAAATGCGTAGGTCAATCTCCTTGCGGTAATATTGCTCCCGCTCCAGTTCCATGCCCACTGCGCCCACTATGACCACGCGACCGCGCTCGCGGCAGATGTCAAAAGCCTGATTCACCGGCTCGGAGGACTTTGTGCCCGCGGCAACGATGACCGCGTCCGCGCCGTCGCCGCCCGTCAGCGCCAGAACAGACTGAGCAACCCCGGCCGCCCCTGCCCGCACAGTGTGCTCCACTCCTAGGCTGGCTGCCAGCTTCAGTCGCTCAACTGCCACGTCCACACAGATCACGTGACAACCGTTGGCGCGCAGAATCTGCGCGGTCAGCAGCCCAATCAACCCGACTCCAATCACCACCACGGTCTCACCGAGCGTCGGTTCCGCGCGGCGCACGCCCTGCAGGGCAATCGCGCCGACAGTGGCAAAACAGCCTTCGCCGAAGGAGAGAGCATCCGGCAATGTGACCACTAGGTTCATTGGCACGCTGATGAATTCGGCGTGGTTCGCGTAGCCGGCGCCGCCACATGCCACGCGGTCGCCAACCGAGAACCCGTCAACCCCTTCCCCAACCTCGAGTACCGTACCGGCGGCGCTATAGCCGAGCGGGTACCAGTTCTCGGCCGCGTCCCGCACAAGTCCAGCAGCCGTTCTCACCCCCTTGCTCGCCGCCAGACCCAATGCACGCCGTACCAAATCCGGGCGACGCAGTGCCTGTTTCAACAGGCTGCCGCCCCCGGCCAATGCCGTCGCTTCAGTGCCGGTGGAGATCAAAGAGTACGCCGAGCGCACCAGCAGATGCCCAGGCGCGGATGACGGCGCGGGCACATCCTTCAGAAGAAGCTCGCCCTTCCCATCGAAGAATACCTGTTTCATTGTGACACCGTCCGTCTCATTTCCGGATTACGAAATCACCCAGATACAACGTATCAATTCCGCTGCGGGCAAATGTGCTCAGTGCGTCCGCCGGCGTGTTCACAATCGGCTCACCGCGGAGATTAAAGGATGTGTTCAACACTACCGGCACGCCAGTTTGCTCACCAAAACTCTCTATCACACGATGATAAAGCGGGTTCCACTCCCGCCGCACAGTCTGCAATCGCCCGGTACCGCCCGTATGCGTCACCGCCGGGATGGCTGCCTGCTTATCCTTTCTGGCCTTATAGACGGCTAGCATGTAGCGCAACGGATAACTACTGTCCGCATCGGAGAGTTCGTAATAATCCGCCGCGCGTTCTTCGAGAATCGCTGGAGCAAAAGGCCGAAACGGTTCTCTGAACTTGATTTTCGTGTTGACGATTTCCTTCATGTCCTCCCGCCGCGGGTCAGCAAGAATTGACCGGTTACCAAGCGCGCGCGGCCCCCACTCGAACCGCCCCCGCGCCACCGAGATTACCTTCCCCGCCACCAAATCGCTCACCATCGCCCGCGCCAGCGCTTCCTCATCGTTTAGCCGCCGGTACTCCACTCCAGCGGCATCCATAGCGCTGATGATTTCATCTGCCCCATAGCCTTTTCCCCAGTACCCATGTTCCTGTACGAAGCTGCGCGGCCTTCCCAGCAGCACGTGGTATGCGTAAAGAGCGGCGCCCAAAGCGCCACCAGAATCCCCGGCCGCGGGCTGCACAAAAACATTCTCAAAGGGAGATTCACGCATAATGCGCCCATTGGCCACGCTGTTGAGCGCCACCCCACCGGCCAGACACAGGTTCTTCAGCCCGCTCTCCCGGTGCGCGTATGCCGCCATTTTCAGCAGTGTCTTCTCAGTCACGCGCTGTACGCTAGCCGCTATGTTGGCGTAATGCTGATTGCGCGCCGCCGTGGCCTCGTCCCAATCGGGGTGATCCCGGTCGGGGTGAGTGGTGGGTGTGAAAAAGATTGAATCGTGCACCCTCGGCTGCCCAAAAAGCGTCTCGAATTTCGAGGAGAAAGTGCGCGCAGTGGAGCGATGAAAACTGAAGTAATCCATGTTCAGATGGAAACCGCCGTCTGCGCCCACCCGCACCACCTTATGCACATCGTCAACGCGGTTGGCAGCTCCGTATGGCGCCATACCCATGACTTTGTATTCGCCATTGTTGACGCGAAATCCGAGAAAAGCGGTAAACGCAGAATACAGAAGTCCGAGCGAGTG
>DASCOB010000143.1:0-2614 GCA_036011785.1 Anaerolineales bacterium
TGAATTTTAACAGTTTCTTCACCAATTTTCACCGCGTGTTTTTCGAGAGCGGCAGCTGGATGTTTAGTTATTCCGACACGCTCATTCGGTTGTTTCCGCTGCGTTTCTGGTCGGATGTGGCGCTGCTGATCGGGGGCGCCTCTCTTTTGGAGGGTGTGCTGCTGTGGTGGGCGGCGGCGCGTTTCGTCTAAGCGCCGTATTTGCGCAGACGGCCGGCGTGGGCCAGCATGAGCGTAAGCAAATCGGTGGCCGCGAAAGTGCCCAGTCCACCCGAGGCGCAAGTGCTTTCTCCGAACGCGGCAGCTGTATCGGACCTCACTGTTTCCGGAGCCCAGAGCAGAAGCGGCACCGGATGCCATGAATGGGCGCGCATGCGCGCCGGGGTGGAGTGGTCGCCGGTGACGACGAGCACGTCCGGCCGGCACTCCAATAACTGCGGCAACGCCCTGTCCAGCGCTTCAATTACCGCCACCTTGCCGTCGAAATCCCCGTCCTCGCCTCGGCTGTCGGTTGACTTAATGTGCACAAAGACGAAATCGTAATCAGCGCGGGCGGCGCGCAGCGTCGCGAACTGTTCTTCAGGCGCATCACCTGATAGCAGCGGTTGCATTCCCGCCAACTGCGCCACGCCGCGATACATGGGATACGCCGCGATGCAGGCGGCGTTAAGTGAGTACAACTCTTCGAAGGTGGGCAACTGCGGGTCACTTGAGAACCCGCGCAGTGTGAACATATTTGCGGCCGCCTGGTCTGACAGCGCCGGTCGGGCTGTCTCAATCCACTGGTTGAAAAGTGCGGCAGTGTGTTGTGCGCCATCGGAGTGGCCGACGGCCGCCAACGGCGGCACGCCCGTCTGTTGCGGGTCGGTGTCGGCGATGTCGGCATGCAGGTCGGCGCCGCGCATGACCATGGCGAAGCGATATTCCTTCACATGGCGTATTTCGATCTCCACACTTGGCACGCTGACCGCGCTCAGCCGTTCCACGAGTGGGATGGCGATTTCACTCGATATGCGTCCTGCGCGGCGGTCGCTGATGCGCCCGGCGGCGTCCAGGGTGCAGAAGTTGCCGCGCGCGGCCACGTCCGCCGCGCCGATCGAAAGACCCATTCCGTTGGCCTCTAGCACGCCGCGCCCCACCTGCTGTATGAGCGGATCATAGCCGAAAAGCGCCAGATGCGCCGGGCCGGAACCGGGAGTGACGCCGCGCCGAATAGGGATGATCTGGCCGAGTACGCCCTCGGCCGCCAACCGGTCGAGCTGCGGGGTGAGTGCGGCCTCCAACTCAGTGGGGCCGCCGGCCTGCATCGCGAGACCACCCAGCCCGTCCAAAACCAGAAGCACCAGTTTGGTATCGTTCGGGTGCGAAAGCGCGCGTATCAATTCTAAATCAGCCATTTTTGCCGCAAAAAAAGACGGGCACATGCCCGCTCTGTTCTCCCCCCCCCTCCCGCAATAAAATAATCGGACGTCCCTCAGACCACAGCCTGTTCGCTCTCCTTTTCAAACAGGTGCATGTTGTCCATGTTCACGGCGACCTGCACGGAATCGCCGACGCCGAAATTCGTGCGTGGGTCGACGCGGGCGATGATATTCTGTGTGCCAATTTTCAGGTAGACGAATATCTCGTTGCCCATCCGTTCCACCACATCCACCTTGGCTTCGATGACGGATTGATTCACGCCCGGAGGTACGAAATGCGGGTCGTGCAGATCCTCTGGCCGGATGCCGAAGACAATGGGTTTGCCGATGGAACTAGCGAACGCTGAGCGCCGGCCGGCAGGCACTGTAAGGGTGAAGGCACCGGTATCCATTATCAGGTCGCCGTTAGACTGCGCCAGTTTGGCGTCGCAAAAATTCATGCTGGGCGAGCCAATGAAGCCGGCCACGAACAAGTTAGCTGGGTGGTCGTAGAGCTGCTGCGGGGTGTCAATTTGCTGCAAGAGTCCGTCGTTCATCACGGCGATGCGCGTGGCCATGGTCATCGCCTCCACCTGGTCGTGGGTGACGTAGATGAAGGTGGCCTGCAGGCGTTGATGCAGTTTGGAGATCTCGGCACGAGTCTGCACGCGCAATTTGGCATCCAGGTTGGAGAGCGGCTCGTCGAATAGAAAGACGGCGGGATCGCGCACAATAGCGCGGCCAACGGCGACGCGCTGGCGCTGGCCGCCGGAGAGCTGCTTAGGCTTGCGCTCCAGCAGCGTTTCAATGCCCAGAATCTCGGCGGCACTGCGCACGCGCGTTTCGATTTCGGGGCGCGGCACCTTGCGCAGTTTTAGCCCGAAGGCCATGTTGTCGAACACGCTCATGTGCGGGTAGAGCGCATACGATTGGAACACCATGGCGATGTCACGGTCTTTCGGGGCGACATCATTGACCACCCTTTCGCCGATGGTGATGATGCCATCGGTGGTCTCCTCCAGTCCGGCCAGCAGCCGCAGTGCCGTGGTCTTGCCGCAGCCCGATGGACCAACCAGCACCAGGAACTCGCGGTCCTCTACGTGGATGGAGAAGTCATCCACCGCGGTCACGTCGCCGAAACATTTAATAACGCTGTCGTAAGTCACACTTGCCATGTGTTTTGCCCCTTGTTCGTGCAGATGCAGCGATTATACA
>DASCOB010000144.1:0-8055 GCA_036011785.1 Anaerolineales bacterium
AGCGGTGGCGATTGGCACTAGCCACGGCGCCTATAAATTCAGTGGGCGGCAGGGTCTGCATTTCGACCGTATTGAAGCTATTCAAGAGCGCCTGCCCGGCTTTCCGCTAGTGATGCACGGTTCCAGCTCCGTCCCGCAGTCAGAGGTTAAACGAATCAACGCTGCCGGCGGCGGGCTGGACTCATCGGCGCGTGGCGTGGACGTAAATGAATTTGCGCGAGCGGTGAAACTCGGCGTTACCAAGGTTAATATCGACACGGATGGGCGTCTGGTGTGGACGCGCGTGCATAGAGAGTTTTTCCGCGACCAGCCGGAGGTGTTCGATTTCCGTAAACCGGGCGTCATCATGGTTGAGGAATATGCGCAATTTACCGCACACAAGAGCGGAAAATTGCTCTCTGCGGGTAAGCTCGAAAACGTGCGTGTCGCGGTCACGGCGTGAAGGGATGTCCCTGGACAAGGGGTCGTGCTCAGACAACCGAAATGAAAGAAGACGGCACTCCAAAGCCCGGCCGGCTTGTTGCGGCCGGGCTGTTGTTTTTCTACGTGGCGGCGGTGGTGCTGGGCAGCCTGAAAACGCTTCTGCCGAGCGGCGTGGTATTCGGCGCCATGGCCGCAGGGCCGTTGATGCTGTTTTGTTTTTGCGTGGTCGATTCGCTCACGGTGCTGGGAGGCAGACGGGCGGGCATACTGCTGGCGATTGGCTTGCTGGGCGGTTTGGCGGTGGAGGTAGTGGGAGTTTCCACCGGCTGGCCGTTCGGGCAATATGGTTACGCGCGAAACTTTGGGACGGTACTTATTCTGTCGGTCCCACTTACGGTACCGCTGATGTGGTCTACCCTTTTGTATCTGGGCAACATGGTTGCTGAACGGCTGCTGGGCGCGCGTGGAAACATCTTTCAGGCCGGCGTCGGAGCGCTGGCGGTGACCGCATGGGACCTGATGGCTGACCCGATGATGGTGGATGTAGGGCACTGGGAGTGGGCGGTGGAAGGCGCTTATTTTGGAATACCGACGTCCAACTACGCCGGCTGGCTCGGGACGGCATTCGTAATGCTGCTGCTTTATCGGTGGACGGCGCGCAAACTCGCGCCTGGCCAGAGAGTCGCCGCGCCCGGTTGGGGCGGCAGCATGGCGGTGGCCGCATATTCCCTGCTTTGGGTGCTTGTCTCCGTGCAAGTATGGATTCGGGGGATGCACGGAGTTGCCATGGTTGGCTTCTTGGCAATGGGCGCGTTCGCTTTGCCGGCGACCGGCCGCGTGGTGCTGTCCGGGGCAAAATCGCTGTGCAAGGAGTATGGGCGCATCGGCCTGTCGCGGCGGACGCTACAGGGGGATCCGTACGAACAATTCGGGATGTGGTACAAAGAGGCTTTGAACGCGGATTTCGTTGTTGGGAATGCAATGGCGCTTGCGACTGCCGACGCGGACGGCGCTCCCAGCGCGCGCACCATGTTGTTAAAAGATTGGAGTGCGGAGCAGGGGTTTGTGTTTTTCAGCAACTACGAGAGCGATAAGGGACGTCAACTCCACGACAACGACAAGGCCGCACTCTTGTTTTACTGGGATAGACTAGAAAGGCAAGTGCGGGTGCGCGGGCGGGTGGAGAAACTTTCAGATGAACAATCAGACGAGTATTTTCGCGCAAGACCGCGGGCGGCGCAGCTTGGCGTGTGGGCATCGCCGCAGAGCCGCGCCATAAGAACGAATGCTGAGCTGATTTCACGCTTCGCGAAACTGACGTTGAAATACGCCAACAGGCCGGTGGAGCGGCCGCCACACTGGGGGGGGTATCGATTAGAACCGGATGCGGTCGAATTCTGGCAGGGAAGGCCGAGCAGTTTGCACGAACGTTTGCGCTTTACACTACTTCGGCAGGGATGCTGGCAGGTGGAGCGGCTGGCACCGTAGGCGTCACTTTATCTCCACGAAACGTACCACCTCTGTGGTGGTATCGAACCACGCGAAGGTAGTCTTGCCTTTCAATCCCAAAAGCTCTCCCGGATTCAATAATGTACAATCCGTGAGTTGGCTATGGTACGCGCAGTGGTCGTGGCCGTAGCACACTAACTTGTAATTGCCGCTGGATGCCAGTGGGCGGGCTATTTCCGGGTAATGCGTGAGGGCGATGTTTTTCCCATCGAACATGAGAACGGCGAAGTCACCGTGAAGGTTGATGTTATCGTGCTGGGCGGCTTTAGCGCAGATAAGGCGGATATCGCCCTCATTGTTGCCCCAGATAATGTGCACTGGTGTGATGTCGGGAAGACCCATCGCAATGCGCTCTACTACGAAAGGAGAGCAAAGGTCACCGCAATGTAGCACCGCATCCGCTTCCGCCATCATACGCAGGGCTGCCTCAAGTTTTGGTATGTTGTCGTGCGTGTCTGAGAGTACTGCCAGTTTCATCAGATAGTGGTCGGGGGGAGTGGTTCGGGCACGAATGCCTCCGGACGGGAGTCGGCGGGAATCTCGGCTCCGGGAGCGATGACTGTTTCGGGCGGTAATTTTGCTGCTTTCCCTACGGTGGTAATCTGCGCCGCGCTTTCGGCCCCGATGCGGCTTCGTTCCCCGACGTACACGATTTTGTCCAACACGGCTTTTTCGACCTGGGTATCTGCATCGATGTGGGTATCTGTAAGGATGATGGATTGGCGAATGTGAGTGCCCGGCCCCACGTGGACGCCCGGAGAGAGCACCGAGCGGTCCACGACGGCACCACTGCGTATGACAGCGCCGTCGGCGATTAGACTATCGCGCACTACCGCGCCGGAATGAATCATCGCCGGGGGACGCTCCTCCGACTTTGTGTGAACCACCCATGAGCGGTCGTTCAAATCGAAACGAGGCGGGTCACCGAGCAAATCCATGTGTGCCTGCCAGTAAGTTTCCAGTGTACCCACGTCAACCCAGTATCCGCTATAAGGAAACGCAAACACTCGTGTGCCGCTGGCAACCATGCGCGGCATGATATCGGCGCCGAAATCATGGTTTGAATTTGGCTGCTCCGCATCGATTTGCAACGCCCGCCTCAGCGCCTCGCGCTGAAAAATATAAATACCCATGGAGGCAAGCGTCCCGCTCGGCCTGGTGGGTTTTTCAATGAATTCGCGCACGCGATAATCTGCATCGGCGTCAAGGATGCCAAAGCGATGGGTTTCCTCGGGCTTGACGCGCAGCGTAGCGATTGTCACGTCCGCTTCCTGGTCGAGATGGAATTCAATCATCGGGTCGTAATCCATCTGGTAAATGTGGTCGCCGGAGAGAATCAGGATCAAGTCAGGTCCACCCCGCTGGACGAAACTGAAGTTCTGCCGCACCGCGTCGGCCGTGCCGCGATACCAGTCGGACTCATGACGGTCTTTGTAAGGCTGGTAAATTTGGACGCCGCCGGTTAGGGAACGGTCAAGATCCCATGGGCGACCGACGCCGATGTGTTCAATAAGCGAGTGCGGTCGGTACTGCGCCAGTAGCATTACGTCGAAAACACCCGAGTTTACACAGTTGCTCAGAGTGAAATCGATTATGCGGTATTTGCCGGCGAACAACACAGCCGGCTTCGTGCGCTTAACGGTGAGCACACCAAGCCGAGATCCCTCGCCGCCCGCGAGAATTACCGCGCGCGTTTTCATTCTCCGGATTATAGCATTTCGAGCCGAACGAGCACGCGTTTTGCGCTGTGCGTGAAACGCCGTAGTGTTCGCTGGGCTTTCTGAGTGAAAGTAATCTATAATCGCGGCATGGACAGGCGAGTGATCCTTCTGGCATCTTCCATCTTTCTTTTCGGCGTGCTGTTGTATGGTTACAGGCATAGGCTTGAGATATGGGCCTTTGGGGTGACTGGGGAGGAAACCCTTGCTGGGCAGGCACGCGGTGTGTGGCAGCTGGTTGGAGACGTGCTGAGGCCCACCCCGAAATTGAACGCCTCCTCCAAAATCTCGCTGGCACGGGTGAATCCGTTTGGCATCAACACTTTTCTCGAACAGGAGGTCGAAGCCGCGAAGAGAGAACGGCAAGTGGCGCTCATCGCTGCGGCTGGGTTTCACTGGATGCGGCAGGAATTTCCATGGTACGACATTGAGATCCACGCGAAGGCAGATTTCGAGGACAGGCGCGCGATACCCCACCGGGGTGCGTGGGACAAATACGACCATATCGTCTCGCTGGCCGAGAAAAGTGGACTGGAGATAATCGCGCGCTTGTCCTCGCCGCCTGAGTGGGCGCATGCCGGCGGGCGCGTGGATGGTGCGTTCGCGCCGCCAGTTACTTATCGTGATTTCGCCGACTACGCGGGCGTGGTTGCCGAGAGGTATCGCGGTCGCGTCGCGCATTTTCAGGTATGGAACGAGCCAAATATTTATCCGGAATGGGGCGAGCAGCCGGTCAGCCCTGAATCGTACACCGAATTGCTCTGCTTAACGTATCACGAAATTAAAAAAGCCAATCTGGATGCAATGGTGCTCGCAGCCGCCCTTGCACCTACTGTCGCGTTGACGCAGCGTGATCTGAACGATTTCGTATTTCTGGAACGGATGTATCGTGCGGGCGCAGGCGATTGTTTTGACGTCATGTCGGTGCAGGGATATGGGTTGTGGTCCGGGCCGACTGACCGCCGAATGTACCCGGGAACGATCAATTATGGTCGCAATCAATTTATTCGCGACATTATGGTGGCGCATGGCGACAGTGAAAAAGCGATCTGGATTAGCGAGATGAACTGGAATGCGCTTCCGGCTGTGAGCGACTTGCCCGCGCACTATGGGCGGGTGACGCTTGAGCAGCAGGCGCATTGGGCGCCGCTGGCGTACCAGCGCGCTCGCGAAGAGTGGCCGTGGATGGGAGTCGTGAACTTCTGGTACTTCAAGCGCGCGAACGATGCGGAGAAGAACCAAAGTTGGTATTACTTCCGTATGGCCGAACCGAATTTCACGCTCTTGCCGGTTTATTACGCTGTGAAGAATTACATTAGTGCGAATCCGTATGGGCAGAACGCTGACTGAGAATGGTGCTGACGGGCGGCAAGCGCTGCCGGGTTTGAATGGAGCGTTGCTCGTCGTGCTGTTGGGAACATGGCTGCGTTTTCACTGGATAGATGCACAGTCGCTGTGGTACGATGAAGGTAACACCGCGCATATGACGCTCCGCACACCGGGCGAAATCGTGGCCGCGGCCGCTGCTGATATTCACCCGCCGGGATATTATCTGGCGCTGACTGGATGGAGCCGCATGGCTGGCCGCTCTGAATTTGCGTTGCGAGGGTTCTCTGCCTTTACTGGAATCGTACTTCTTGGTGTGCTTTATAGACTTGCGCGGGATGCGTGGGGTGCAACAGGGGGGTCGGTGGCGCTGTTTTTCGGGGCTGTGCACCCGGCGTTGGTTTACTACTCGCAGGAGGCGCGCATGTATATGCTGGCCTCGATGCTCGGTGCTGTTGCGGTCTTTGTGGCCGGTAGGCTACTGGCAGCAAAGCGCGGGGAACGCGAGCGTGTTTTGGCTTTCACCTATGTGGGTGTCGGGGCTTTTGGACTTTACAGCCACTACACCTTTGCCTACGTGCTCATCGCAATTAATGTAGCTGCCTTGTGGCAATTCTTTCGTGGACGGTCAAGAGTTCTGAGAATAAAGGTGAGCAATTGGGCGCTGTTGCAGTTTGGCGTTGTCGCTTTGTACAGTGCGTGGATGCCCACGGCAATCCGGCACCTGACGACTTGGCCTGCTCCGCGAGTGCGCCTGCCATGGCTGACCGCTGGCGCTGAGATGTGGCGCTGGCTATCATTCGGGCCGACGATAAGCACCGCGGATGCAATGCCGGGTACGCTCGCGCTCGCGTCATTGGTGGTGGCTGGTGCCGTTTTCGGAGGAGGAGGTGCAGGTACGCTGATGTGGTTACTTGTGCCCGCCGGGTTAACGCTATCGCTTGGTTTGTTTACCGAACCCTTCGCCAAGTTCATGCTCTTGGCGGTGCCGGCGGTGCCTCTGCTAGCATCGGGTGGCGTGGTGGCACTTCTGTTACGATCCAGACGAAATCTCGCACACGTCTGCGCGATTGTCGCGGTGGGTATTTCCCTGTGGTCTAGCTGGCGAGCGATGCTCAATCTGTATGGGAATTCGGAATATCGTCGAGATGATTACCGGGCGATTGTGGCAGATATCAAGGCGGAGCTTGAGCCTGGCGACGCCATTCTCCTAGATGCGCCCAATCAGACAGAGGCGTTTTCGTACTATTATCGTGACTTTGCACCCGTGTTTCCGGTGGCGCGCGCGCGGCCGCTAGATGCTGAAGTGCAACGCGCTGAGCTAACGAAGATTGCAGCTAAACACAATCGGTTTTTCGTGCTTTTTTGGGGTGAAGGACAGGCTGACCCGGAGCGAGTTGTGGAGCGCTGGTTGAACGAGCATTCATTTAAGACCACGGAAAAATGGTATGGGCAGGTGCGGGTGGCTAGCTATTCGCTTGCTGACGGGTCGGTAGCTAGCATGGGCGCGGGCGATGCACTTTTCGGTGAAGTGATTGAATTGGTGGGATACGGCGTTGACCGGGAATCATATTGGCCGGGCGATGTCGTGCAGGTGACGCTTTCGTGGCGCCCACGTGATGAAGTCGGCGGCAATTACAAGATATTCGTACACGTGTATTCGGATTCGGACACGCCACCCGTGGCACAGCACGATGGGGGGCCGGGTGGCGGCATCGCTCCGACTGCTGACTGGAAGCCGGGCATTCAGGTGGTTGACAGACACGGAGTGCAGTTACCCTCGACGATACCGGCCGGCGAGTACATACTTGCGGTTGGGATGTATTCTGCGGTGGACGGGACGAGGCTTCATGTAAGCGGCGAGGCGGCTCATGACAATCGATTGGAGCTGGGTACGATTGCCGTGCGCCAGTGAATTCTTTAATTGACCTCCTACTACAGGTGCGCTGTGTTTGACCTTGACGACACGCTTTATTCAGCTGAATGTGGCATGCGTCTGGAAATTTGTACGCGCATCAACACATACATGGTGGAGCGGATGGGCATTCCGGAAGCGGACGCACCACTGCAGCGAGAGCGGTATTTCCGGGAGTACGGTACCTGCCTGGGAGGGATTCGGCACGATTACTCCGACATCGATTCTGAGGAATACCTAGCCTACATCCACGATGTCCCCTATGAGCGATATCTTGCGCGTGACGATGCGCTGGCGAGAATGTTGAACGACTTGGCGCTGACCAAGTCTGTTTTCACCAATGCCGACAGGGCGCACGCGCTTAACGTGCTCTCTGCGCTGGGTGTGGAGAAGCATTTCGATGTGATTGTGGATGTGCATGTGGCCAATTTCGTCAACAAGCCGAGGTTCGGAGCGTTTAACGTGCTTTTTCAGACACTCGAGGCTGAACCGCTTGAGTGTATTCTTATCGATGATCAAGAACGTAACCTGGAGATGGCGGGGTCACTGGGAATGGCCACCATTCTTGTCGGCCCTAAAGTTAGCACCGACGGCATAGCTGATTTCTGTGTTCCGGACGTTGTTCATGCCGGCGGTGTGATGCAGCGGCTGGTGTCTGGGTGAGTGACGACTGCATGAGCAAGGTGATGTTGAATTGTGCGCAATCGCCGTTTCGGAGGTACGCGGACGACCGGGTGCGGCATGGATCGGTATGGACCCCCTGGCGGGATTTGAAGACATAATTCGTGGACGCGTGCAGGGAGTGGGGTTCGCTACCACGCCCGACGGTTAGCGAACGTGCTTGGCGCAACATGCGGAGAGCGGAGTGCGCCTGGTTGCACGTGGGCGGCCCGCTGAGCCTCATGCTTCCATTTCTCTTCTGCAGATTGGGCCCGCTCACGCCATTGTTGATGGAGTAGTAGTTGAGTGGCGAGACGAGTGTGAAGAGCGGCACGATTTCCGCGTGGTGCGATAATGGGGCAAGTCGGCAGGGGGAAAATGACAAGAGTGAATGAAGAAGGTGGCGAGGGTGGGACTTGAACCCACAACCGACGGCTTATGAGTCCGTTGCTCTGCCGATTGAGCTACCTCGCCATTGGCTAAACCGCTGGGAGAGTATACCAT
>DASCOB010000145.1:0-2904 GCA_036011785.1 Anaerolineales bacterium
CGCGCCAGCTGCAGTGCCTGCTCGCGGGTGGTCACCTCACCTGCGGCCTGCCCCGCCCTGATTTCGAAGAGGAGCGCGCCCACGCGCTCGCCTTCCGAAATGTCGAGCGCGGCCATCAGATCAGTTCCGTCTATCAGCGCAGGCGGTTCGATCACTTCCGCAAAGCGGTTGAAATATCCGTCCAGCAATCCAACGACACAATCGATCTTTTGCGCCCATTCGTTTCGCGGCAGCGCTGGCCCGTGCTCGGCCAGACTTTCTGCGAGCGAAAGCAGACAAACCTCCACTCCGGCTGCTCCTTGCGCGCAAAAAAACCGGTGTACTTCGCGCGCCGAGAGTTCCATTGCCTTGGGCGCCCTGCCGCTGTTGCTGCCCCGACCCCGGTGCGGCTGCACCTGCGGCAAGCCCGTTGGCTTCGCCAGCGCCGCGAGAAGGTTGCATTCGGCGTTGCTCAGTCGCAGCGCGCGCACGCGTTCTCGCGCCTGAGCATTTGCGCAGATCGCGCGCAGCTGCGCGGCCAGATAGAGAAATTGTCCGCGGCTGCGTGGCGCGACGATGCATTGGGAAAGGTGGTCGCTTAAGGCAGAACGAAAGCGCCCCACTCTCGCAGCCACCAGCCCGAGCGCAAACTCGGAGGCGGCGTCCACATCATGCCTCGGGCGCAGCACTGAGAGCAGCGCCTGCAGCGCAGCACAGACCGAAAGAGCCCGTGTACCATCGGCCATGTTCCATTCCGGCAAGACGTACTGTATCAATTTCAGGTGGTCCAGCACGCGCATCGCTCTAGTCGGATTCGGCCCGCCCAGGCAGCGCAAGAATTCATCGCGCAACCTTTCGTTCGAAACCTGTTGCAGCGCGGCCGCGTTTTTCCGCAGCGCATCGCGCGTGCCTCGCTCAATGCGGAAGTCAAGTTCCACCGCCAGCCGCACCGCGCGCAGCACTCGGACGGGATCCGCCGCAAGCGAAGTTTCGGAGAGCATGCACACTGTCTTTGTGCTCAGATGATCGCGGCCGCCGGCCGGGTCAAGCAGATTACACGCGCCCTCCGCCGGCAGCGCCATTGCGTTAATGGTGAAGTCGCGCGCGAGCAAATCGGCTTCGATACCGTCAGGGTGCATGCGCGCAAAGTCAAGCACTATTCCGTTTCCCGAATCTGACAGCACGCGCCCCACCCCACGTTCGGCGTCCAGCGGGAAATATTTGGCCGAGAGAGCATTCGCGACAACGCGGGCCACGGCGAGGGCGTCACCCCCCACCACAAAGTCAAGGTCCTCCACTGAACGGCTCATGAGCGCAGCGCGCACCGCCCCTCCCACCAACCACGTGTGCTCGCGCGCCGCCGGTGGCAGTGCCGCGCACGCGCGAGCGTATGTTTCGGGCAGCTTAACGTTCACCACTTCGGCCGGCGGCATGAAAAGCAAATGTGAACGTTCGTTCGGTCTCGCCGTGAGAGCGGCTTCTCTGGCATCTCGCGCAGTGGGCCCGCTGCCGACAATGTTGTCACCGATCAGGGTTATCCATTCGCCGTGGTGACGGACAGGATGCGGCAACTCGGGGCGCAGCGGCTGTCGTTCAGTTTTCTGTTGAGTCAAGGTCCTGAGACAGGTGCGCTGCGAGCCACGCCTATGTAGGGTAGATTGCGCCAGTATTGGTCCTGGTCAAGTCCGTATCCGAGCACGAACTTATCCGGAATTTGAAAGCCAATGTAGTCTATCGGCACTTTTACCTCGCGGCGTTCGTGCTTGTCCAGCAGACAGCACACGCGAAGGCTGGCGGGCCTACGTGTACTCAGAAGGTCGAGCACATGCGAAAGCGTGTGACCGGTATCAACAATGTCCTCCACCAGTAGTACGTTACGACCTTGAATATCAGTGAGCAAGTCCATGGTAATACGCACCATTCCATCCGATTGACGCACGCCCTCTCCATACGAGGCAACCGCCATAAAATCAATGTTGTGCGGGATGGAGAGCTGCCGCATCAGGTCGGTCAGAAACATTACTCCGCCGCGCAGAATACATACCAGCAGCAGGTCCTGTCCGTCATAATCTCGGCTAAGTTGTTCACCGAGCTCGCGTACTCGTGCCTGAAGTGCAGCCTCATCTATCAGTATGTCAATGCTTGTCTTAGCGACCTGCTCCAGCGTGATGCTCATGCAACATCCTCCCTTAATCCTCTGCCAGCATTTCAGCCTGATGTGGGACTTCGTGATGGTCCCGGCAGCGTGCCTCATAGGACTCGCTACCGCCCACCAGCACTATCGGCGCCTCATAAAAAGCCGGCCTGCCATCGATCATGCGTTGCGTGCGCGATGCAGCCTGACCGCACACTATGCAAATCGCGTGCAGCTTGTGCACATGTTCGGCCTGAGCGAGCAGCAAAGGCATTGGTCCGAATGGTTCGCCGCGGAAATCCTGATCCAATCCGGCTACAATCACGCGAACGCCCCGTTGCGCCAGCCGGTCACATATTCTGGTAAGGTCAGGGTCAAAAAACTGGGCCTCATCGATGGCCACCACGGTAGTGTCCGTTTTCACTCGGTCGAGAATTTCAGCGCAGGCTTCCACCGCCGTAGCTTGAAATTCAGCCCCGGAGTGCGACTTCACTTTGTCTCTGCCGAAACGCACGTCCAGTTTGGGTTTAAACACTTGCACCTGCTGCCGCGCAATGCGCGCCCGTCGCAACCGACGCAGCACCTCTTCGGTCTTGCCGCTAAACATCGAGCCGGTGACCACTTCAATTGAACCGTTGCCGACGCTCGCACCCAGTTCCCCTCCGCTCTCGTTCATACCCATTCGGCTGATTATACCGTAACAGCCCCCGCATAATATTGTATAATTGCAGCACTTGCACAAGCGGGGAGCAATGGCATGGCAACTGTGACTTACGACAGCGTGATTGAAC
>DASCOB010000146.1:0-2103 GCA_036011785.1 Anaerolineales bacterium
TCAGCGGGGTCAATTTCGGCGTAGCCGAATCGGGCACGCTCAGTCTGGTGACGAACGAAGGCAATGGGCGTTTTTGCACCACCACACCGCGTATTCATGTAGCCTTGATGGGGATGGAGCGGCTGGTACCGACATTGGCTGACTTAGCCACAATGCTCCCTGTCCTGCAGATTAGCGCCACCGGTCAGGGCCTCACCGTGTATAACAACCTTATCACGGGACCTCGCCGCCCCGGCGAACCAGATGGCCCTGAGGAATTGCACGTGGTTATCTTGGACAATGGCCGCAGCGACGCTTTGGCGACGGAAGTGGCCGAGATACTATATTGCATTCGCTGCGGAGCCTGTTTGAACATCTGTCCGGTCTATCGGTCCATCGGCGGCCACGCCTATGGCAGCGTATATCCCGGTCCGTTGGGGTCGGTTGTGACTCCCGCGTTAATGGGTCTGGACCAATGGCACGAGTTGCCCCACGCGAGCACATTGTGCGGCGCCTGTAAGGATATTTGCCCAGTGCGGATTGATATTCCCCGCCTGCTTCTTCATTTGAGAGATGCTAGTATCCGAGCCGACCACTGCCCGGCATGGCTGAGGACAGGGATGAGAATTTACGGTACCATTGCACAACGTCCAGGGCTTTTCCGGCTGGGGATGCGCATCGGAAGCGTTGCTACTCGCCTACTTGCCAAGAAAGGCTGGTTGAACACCCTCCCACCCCCTCTGAACGGCTGGACGGATCACCGCGCTTTTCGCGCGCTGGCGAAAAAGTCGTTCCGCCAATTGTGGACAGAGCGAACAACCACAGAGCATCCATCATGAACCGGCGGGATTTTTTGTCTAATGTTCGTCATAGCCTACAAAGCAATTATTTACCGGTGGCGCAATCGCAGGCACCGCCTGTGCAATCGTTTTCATCCTTTGACCCTTACGATTTGGCGGCCCCGTTTACCGAGCAGGCACTCGCGGTAAACGGCGAAGTGCATCAGGTCACTTCGCATGCAGCCGGCTGCCAACGCGTGTGCGATATTCTCGCGCAACATCAGGCTACGCGGTTTATCGGCTGGAGAGATGATTTTCTCCCTATCAAGGGTCTCAACAACGAGCTTGCCCAACGGGGGTTCCAGCGTCAGGACAGTACCATCCCAAACGAGCCTGCTGAACGCCGGGAGACTCACCTGGCGTTATCCGATGTTCCCATTGGTCTCACCGGGGCCTTGGCGGGTCTGGCAGATACCGGTAGCTTGGTGGTAAGCTGCGGCGACGGATGCAGTCGATTGGCATCACTGTTGCCGCCGATTCATATCGCCTTACTTGAAACGCGCTTGCTTTTCCCAACCATCGCGCATTTTGTTCAGGCTCACCCGGATGCGGCTAGACGCACCAGCAACCTGGTGTTTGTCACTGGCCCTAGCCGCTCCGCCGACATTGAGCAGACGCTGACACTGGGGGTGCACGGTCCAAAAGAGTTACACGTGATATTGATAACCGCAGACTATGAATAAATGGGTGCGTGAAAAAAAACGCGCCCCGGTTGCTGTCGACGAAGACTGACGCTACCGTATCCATTGATGCGATAACCCACGTCCCGCAAAGAGAGACACCATGTCCGCAACCAACAAGCACCGTATTGAGTTCACCTATCTGTCTCAGGAACACCTGCTTGAGTCCGGCTGCCTCGACTTTGCCCTCGCCATCGATGCGGCCGAGAAGGGCATGCTGGCGCACTTGAACGGCGAGGTGATGTTCCCGGACAAGATCGTCCAGATCTTCAGCCAGGAGACGCAGGAGCGCATCAACTGCCTGCCTGCTACGTTGCTTACGGAGAAGGTGTGTGGGATGAAGTGGGTATCTGTCTTCCCGCCCAACGTGGAGCAGTACGGGCTGCAGAACCTCAGCGCCGTGTTCATCCTCTCCGAGATCGACAAAGGATTCCCGATAGCGGTGATGGAAGGCACGCTGGCCTCTAACCTGCGCGTCGGCGCCATGGGCGCGATCGCGGCGAAGCACCTCGCCCCCGAGGCGCCGGAGGTCATTGGCTTCATCGGCAGCGGCGAACAGGCGAAGATGCATCTTCTTGCCATGAAGACCGTGCGGCCGACGCTCC
>DASCOB010000147.1:0-6735 GCA_036011785.1 Anaerolineales bacterium
CAGTGTCAGGTTGTGGTCTTGAAATTGCTGCCGTGCAACCGTATTGTTTGGTTCAGAAGCTAGTTGATGCGCAGCAGTATTGGCCTCATTCCAGGTTGACATGACGTCTTCCAGAATGCGGCGCAATCCGACATCAGCAGCCTGGGGGATGACCATTGGCATGCCTCCGCTCGCGGGCAGTACCCCCCCATGCATAAGCAATGTCAATAGCCACTCCACATCCAACTCTGTACCGGCTGACTTGGGGCCATCCAATGTCATCTCGGTCCACAACTCTACTTCGGCACTTTTCTGTTCCAACAGCAGAACCACTACCTCATCGCGGTTGATCCCACGGCTCACAATACCGGAGATGACAAAGGTCACCGCAAGCATCAAGAAGATCCCCGCGAAGAATATCAAGCCTGTGCGCACACGTGCGCTCGATGGCAGCAAGCTTACTTGCGGTAACGAAGACAGCAAAGTGGCTTTCACGGACAACCTCTTCAATCCTCTTTCTGTGTGTACTGTGTGAACTGTTTTATTTTACACCGTTTCTGCCCCGCCGCGCATACGGATATTTCCACGTGTCAATTCGAATGATTTCTTCGCCGAGCCGTCAATTACTTACTCCATGAGATGACGAAACAGTCACGCTGAGAAGTTACCGCGCATAGGGAGGTAATGCGCGTGAGAGTTGCACCCTGATGACGGTCTCATTCCAAAAGCGCACCAGGGATGGTTCAGGAACTCAGAACTGTTGTCAGGGTGGATTTCGCGAATTGGAAAAGGGATCATGGTGGAAAAACCCCGAAACCGGGGCGCTGTTTGTCCTCGCGGTTAGGCTCGCCTGGAGTCAGACCTGTGAGGTGAGGATTCCCTGTGGTATAGTGTCTGAAACGTCAAAAAGGAGGAACATAATGGCCGCCAACATCACCGTCAAGCTGGAACACAATCCGGGTGAACTGGCCCGTCTGGGCGAGGCGCTGGGCACGGCCGGGGTAAACGTCGATGGCATGTGCGCTGTCACTTCCGCGGGCGCGGGCATCATCCACCTGCTGGTGGAGGACGCCGCCGCCGCCCGTGCCGCTTTAGCTGCCGCGGGAATGGCCGTTGACGCCGAGCGCGAGGTACTGGTTGTGGAGGCAATCGAAGACCAGCCGGGGGCGCTGGGCGAAATCGCCCGGCGCGTCGCTGATGCAGGCGTCAATCTGGACCTCGCTTATCTGGCGACGAACACGCGCGTGGTGCTCGGCGCGGACGACCTCGAAAAAGCCCGCGCCGCGCTCTAACGCGAGAACCCGCGAAGAGCAATATCCGCGCTGGCGGCTGCCCGGCTGCCACTCGGGCGCGGGCTGGCGCTAATACTGGTAATCCTCCCGCACCGGGCTGAACACGTCCACCACCTTTGCCGGCGCGCTGCCGGTGGCGGCCCAGTGCTCCACGCCGTCGGGAATAACATAGCAATCGCCCACGGTGAGCGTACGCGTTTCACCGCTAATGCTCAACACTATCTCGCCCGCCACCACCGTGCCGCATTGCTCGTGGGGGTGGCTGTGGTTGGGCACCCGCGCGCCCGCGTCTAGCTCCACATGCGCCAGCAGCATCTTCTCCGCCCAGAAGGTACGCGCACGCACTCCCGGAGCAAGTTCCTTGCTGACACGGTTTTCGATATCGCAGAAACTCATCGTTCAACCCTCCCTTCCTAAGGCGCAATCACCCCGCACGCTAGAACAGTTTCTTGGCAAGTTCTTTTAGCGTCACCAGCGTCTCGGCCTCGGGGCTGCTATCCAGCCGCAGCACCACCCGGTCGGCCCCTGCATCGGCATAGGCTCGCACGGTTTCCGGCTCCGGCAGCACTCCATAAATCGATATGGTCAGACCGGCAGGGTCGCGCCCGCTCGCTGCGGCCAGCGCGTTCAGCTTCTCGCGCCCGGCGCGCACCTCTTCCGGCGATATCCGAATCGGCAGCCAGCCATCACCCCAATCGGCAATGCGCTTGTGCACATTGGCAGCCGTGCCAGCGAGGATGACGGGTGGGTGCGGCCGCTGAGCCGGTTTCGGGAACGAGTGCACTGGCGGAAAATCATAGTATTTGCCGTGGAACTCGCTCTCCGCCTCAGCCCACAACGCCTTCATCGCCATCACAGATTCCTTCGCCTGCGTCCAGCGATGGTCGAAATCGCCGCCCATTATTTCGGTTTCCTCGCGCAGCCAACCGGCACCGATGCCAAAGATGAAACGGCCGCCGGAAAAATAATCCAGGCTGGCGACCTGCTTCGCCAGCACCAGGGGATCTCGTTCCGGCAGCAGGCAAATGCCGGTGGCGATTCTCAGCCGCGTGGTCACCGCGGAAGCGTGCGCCAGCGCCACGAACGGGTCGACTGTCTCACGATAATACTGCGGCATCTCCCCGTCGGCCGCGCCGGGCCACGGCGTGGCGCTGTGCACCGGGATTATCGGGTGTTCCGGCAGCCAGAGGGATTCGAACCCGAGCGCCTCTGCGCGCCGGGCGAGACTGACAACGTGAATGGAATAATCGGTGAGAAAGATGGTAAGGCCGATTTTCATGATATGGCTCCCAGCGACGAATTCGCCGCTTTCGCTCTATGCACGCGCGCCCGACCGCTGATGCTGCGCAGCCACTATTTCCGCCAGGACCGACAACGCGATTTCCGCCGGCGAGCGCCCACCCAGATCGAGCCCGATAGGTGCGCGCAGCTGCTGCAGTTGTTCGGCTGCCAGCCCGGACGCGAGCAGCCGTTCGCGGCGCTTTTCATTTGTACTGCGGCTACCCAGCGCGCCGACATAAAATGCCGGGCTGCGCAGCGCCACGCTCAAGGCGGGATCGTCCAGCTTAGGGTCGTGCGTCAAAACCGCCACCGCTGTGGAGACATCCAGCTCCAGTTCGGTAAGCGCCCGGTCCGGCCAAGAGTGCATTAACTGGTCCACATCGGGGAAGCGCTCCGCAGTGCCGAACGAGCGGCGCGGGTCCACCACCACGGTTCGATATCCGAGCGCCTTGGCCATAGCCACAAGCGCAATGGCGATGTGCACGCCGCCCACCACCACCAGAGTGGGCGGCGAGAGGCTGACTTCGATAAAAAGTTCCGTGCCCTCCGCCACCTGCACCCGCTGCGAGCGGCCTTCCGCCAGCGCCTCGAGCGCGTGCTCCAGTGCGGCTTCGTCCAGTACCGCTCCCAGAGCACCCAGCAGTTTTCCATCTTTGAGCAAAAGCCGCTGCCGTCCGAGAGATTCGTCCAAGCCACGCACCACAGTGAGCGCCACACTCGGCGTATCCGCTGCGGCGCGAATAGCATCAAGCATCTCCCCGTAAAGCGGCTGCACGAACACTTCGATCTCGCCGCCGCAGGCCAGTCCGACCTCCCAAGCCGTCTCGTCCACCACTCCAAAGCGCAGCAGCTGCGGCCGCCCTGACTGCAGCACATCCGCGGCAACCTGGGCCACGGCGCCCTCGACGCATCCGCCGCTCACCGAGCCGCTCATTTTTCCGCTGCCAGAAATGGCCATCTTGGCGCCCACCCCGCGCGGCGCAGAGCCCCAGGTTGCAATCACCGTAGCCAGCGCCACCTGTTCGCCCCCGGCCAGCCAGCGCTCGGCGGCAACAATCAGATCCAGCATCGCCTCAGCATCCCTATCCTGAACAGGCCGGCCATTGCAACTGAAATCCGAGAGTCCACATCTAGATTGATTTTATCAGACCTTATTGAGTTTCAGTGGTCGGAGGGGAACGGAGGCGCCAATCAAGGGCGCGTCGCAAGGCGGGCTACTTCGCCGCAGACAGTGAGATTATCTGCGGCGCGTGCCCGCACGCGTGGATGAATTTGAGCAAATCCTGCGCGCCAATTGTGGTGGTGGCGGTGTTCACCAGCGGATGATAATTCAAGAGCGCATGTTGCAGCATCGCGCGCTGCAGCACCACGTTGACGCGTTGTTCAATGTCGTTAATCAGCGCGAAAGGCGTCACCGCGCCCACGTCTACGCCGAGCACTTCGGTCAACAGCTCCGCTTTTCCAAAGGAAAGGTGTCCCGAGCCAATCGCGCCGCGCAGCTGCTTGAGATCCACGGATGCATCTTCCAGCGCCACCAGCAACCATAAATTGTCTTTCTTATCTTTCAGGAAAAGGTTCTTGCAGTGCCCACCGGCTAGGTTGCCGCGCAGCGCGCGGCTTTGCTCTACGGTAAATACCGCCGGGTGCTCACGGGTGGTCACCGAGATGCCAAGTTCCCGCAGGCGGGCAAATAGATCAGCTGGGGTGGCCGCCAGGATTGTTAGCCCTGCACCATCCGGCGGATATGCTCGACCACTTCCGGATTGGCGAGTGTGGTGATGTCGCCCACATCGCTGGCGTTAGAGATGGAAGCAAGCACGCGCCGCATGATTTTGCCGGAACGGGTTTTGGGCATGTCGGGCACTATCCACACGTTTTTAGGTCGCGCGATCTTGCCTATCTCAGTTTCAATCGCGCGCGTGACAGCGGTTTCCAGTTCCTCGCCTGCCTGTACTCCGGGCTGCAGCGAGACGTAGACATCCGGCACTTTGCCCTTCAGTTCATCCGCCACCGGCACCACGGCGGCCTCCGCCATTTCCAAAATTGTCATGCAGGCTGATTCCAGTTCCTTTGTTCCCAGGCGGTGGCCGGCCACGTTGATCACATCGTCGACGCGCCCGAGGATGCGATAGTACCCGTCCGGCGCCTGCGTAGCGGCATCGCCCGGAAAGTAAGGCCAGTCGCGCCAGTTCTTGCTTTGCGCATCTCTGCAATACTTGGCGTAATATGTCTCCACATAGCGCTCGCGGTCGCCCCAGATGGTCTGGAACGCGCCCGGCCACGGGTTCAGGATGCAGATGTTTCCGGCCACGCCCGAACCCTCGGCCACGGTGTTGCCGTCCTCATCGTAGATAATGGGGTGAATGCCTGGCACAGCAGGGCCGGCGCTACCCGGCTTCATCGGGTGCAGCGCGGGCATGGTGCTGCACAGGAAGCCGCCCGTCTCGGTCTGCCACCAGGTGTCAACGACGGCTGCGGTACCCTTGCCAATCACCTCGTGGTACCAGCGCCAGACCTCCGGCTCAATCGGCTCGCCCACTGTGGTCATATGCTTAAATTCAAAGTTGTATTTTCGTGGTTCGTCCGGCCCGGATTTACGCAACATGCGCACCGTCGTGGGGGCGGTATGGAAAATGTTCACATTCAACCGCTCCGCGATACGCCATGGCCGCCCGGCGTCTGGATACGTGGGCACGCCCTCGTACATCACGCTTGTGGCAGCCAGTGCCAACGGCCCGTAGACGATGTATGAATGGCCGGTTATCCAGCCGATGTCAGCCATGCACCAGTACACGTCTTCCGGGTGAATATCCTGAATATACTTCGAAGTGCCCGTCACATAGGCGAGATAACCGCCGACACTGTGCTGGCATCCTTTGGGTCGTCCGGTTGTGCCACTAGTGTACATCAGGAAGAGCGGCGCTTCCGCCGGCAGCTGCACCGGCTCGACGCGCTTGCCACGGAAAGCAGGAAGCTGCTCATCCATAAAGAAATCGCGTCCGTCCACCATCGGCGTCTCGGATTGGTATTCGCCCGCACAACGCCGCCAGACCAGCACCTTATCTACCTGCTGCCCGGCCTGGGCCGCAACCTTTACGGCATCATCGGCCTTCACTTTGTGATCGAGCATCTTGCCGCTGCGATAGTAGCCATCCATGGTGATGAGCACCCGGCTGCCGGAATCAGCGATGCGTTCCCCGCAGGCCTTACCGCTGAACCCGCCGAAAACCACCGAGTGAATCACACCCAGCCGCGCGCAGGCCAGCATCACCACCGGAAGCTCGGTGGCCATGGGCATGTGAATGGTGACGCGGTCGCCCGTGTTGAGACCGGCAAAATCACGCAGCAACGCCGCAGTTTCATTCACGCGCACGTAAAGCTCCTGATAGGTAATTACCTCGTGCGGCTCATCCTCCGGCTCGGGCACAAAAATGATGGCGGCCTTGTTGCGGCGCGCCTCCAGATGACGGTCAACGCAGTTGTAACTGGCGTTGATCTTTCCGCCCACGAACCATTTCCAGCAGGGCGCATCGCTGTAATCGAGCGTGGTGTGCCAACGCTCGTACCAGCTAAGCATATCGGCGTATTCGTGAAAACAATCCGGGAAATTATCGAGGCTGAAGCGTTCGTAAATACTCGCGTCAACCATATTCGCCTGGGCGACGAACTCATCACTGGGATGAAAGTACTTCTCCTCCTGCCAGTGCACGGCAATCTGTGCTTCGGTCACTGCACCTTGTTCATTGTCGCTCATGGCTGCGCTCCTTTCACGCGATTCAGGTCAATACTTTAGCACAAGGAGAGGATATTGCAAGCGTAATCACGCAACGCCGGGCTCTCGGGCGCTTCCACAACGGATTCGTAGTCGCAAGCCCTGCACACGGGCAGCCGGACAGAAGCGAGGCATGATAACGGAGTATATAAGCGGATGTCTCTACCGAATTATTGACCCAGCTATGGCCTCACAGCTTTCTCACGGACACTGAACCACACCTTGTGCCCACAAGCAACCGCCGCAAACGGGAAACTGATTGCTAAGGCAATCTTCTTCATTAGACTCGGACATATCGCATCCACCGCAGAATGTGCAAGGTGGAAAAGCAAAACTCTGTACATGTGAGCGATAAGCCACGTAGTCCGGGTCATTCCACAAATCAAGCAAGTCACGCTCTCCCACGTTTCC
>DASCOB010000148.1:0-5355 GCA_036011785.1 Anaerolineales bacterium
CTTGGCCAGGTATCTCTGACAATGGTAGTGCTATGGGTGTAGCCTGCTGCATTGATTATGGCACTATAGTTGCCCAGATAGCCGAGGTGAAAGTGGAAAATGGGGACATTCGTGTTACTAGGGTTTGGGCGGCAATGGATTCTGGCCTGGTAGTTAATCCGGACGGTGCCACCAACCAAGTTCAGGGAAACATCATGTGGGGTATAGGTTCTGCTTTGAAAGAGGCGATTGTTATCAAGGAAGGGAAACCTAGTACAAGCAACTTCGGTGGTTACCCTTTGCTTAGAATGGACGAAGCACCTGATATAGTCGTTGATCTTATTCCCAGTGATCGTCCGCCTCAGGGAGTAGGTGAGCCTGCTATTGGACCGGTTCCAGCGGCCGTTGCTAACGCGGTGTTCGCAGCAACGAGTGTACGCATGCGAGAACTTCCACTTACCCTTTAGACATCAGTTGTGCATAATTGGCATAGCGGTACCCGGAACACTATTTTTACTGGCACAGTGATAGCGGCTGTTATAACCAGCATAATTGGTATGACAGCTGCCCGTCTGTCCGGTTTCACAATAGTGGGCCCACAGTCCCCTTCGTTTATCCCTGGCGTTTAGTCGAACCCAACATTGTTGCTCGCATAACTGCTTGGGTTGGATACGCTCTTCATAATCTGTTCGTATGGGGTGTCATATATATGGTACGCCGCGAGCGCCCCCGTTACCGACAAGGTTTCAGATGGCAAAACTGGGCTATGCTAGCAGGGAACGGAGTGTTCGTAGGACTGCATATTCTCCAGACGCATCTATATTACGACGGCCTTGCCCAAGATGTACCTGAGATTACAGCCCTCGGATCAGTTGCGCTGATGCTGATGGTGGTTCTTATCTTAGAAGCACCTCGAAGAGGTCTCTTGTTCGGGAGACGTTTGCGGTTCGAGCGTCGCTTCATTAAGCTGGTACGAGAATATCATGGATATCTATTTTCATGGGCCATAATTTACACGTATTGGTATCATCCTACCGAAGCCACTGTAGGTCATCTTGCAGGATTTTTCTACATGTTTATGTTGTCTGGGCAATCGGTACTTATCTTTAACCGCGCACATGTCAACCGGTGGTGGACTCTGACGCTGGAGATGTTGGTGCTGCCTCATGGTGTACTAGTTGCAATGAACCAACCGAGCAACAGTTGGTGAATGTTTGGTTTCGGGTTTGGAGCGATGTTCATTCTAACCCAAATGCATGGTCTAGGGCTAAGTCCAAGAACTCGCTCCCTTCTGGCTGGCGGATATGTTTTAGCCCTTCTCGCGTCTTATGGATCTATTGGGAGGATCGGAACCATACACGAAATCGTGCGCATTCCTATGTTGGATTTCGCTGTAGTGTTGGTATTGTATTTGCTCTGGTTCGCAGTGGCTAGGATTGTTTCCGTGGTACGATTCTCTGGCGGATAATGCGGTCACTTCTCGTGAATATGTTTGCGGCCCCTGCCGGAGTATCGCGTGCTTAGCGACCAGTGAAATTGGCAAGGCAATCCCCTTACTTAAAACGGTCAACAACAGTCACTCCTGTCCCGCTGAAACCGCCCATTTTGGCGAGGTGTGCGGGCAATTCATCAAGATGAATTGTCTTCCCCACCAGTTTTGCGGGCTGCAGCTTGCGCGCCAGAATCATTTCTAACATGGCCGCATAGCGGTGTGCCTGCATGCCATGGCTGCCGAGAATTTCTAGCTCATTGGAGATGACTGCATCCATCGGTATCGCTGGCATGCTTTTAGCCCCGGACAATAATCCAACCTGAATGTGCTTGCCGCGCTTACGCAGACACGAGATTGAGTTGCGACACGTCACTGAGTTGCCGAGCGCGTCCACTGACACATGTGCTCCACCACCGCTGATTTCTCGCACGCGCTCCGCAACATCTTTCACCCTATCACCGTGGATAGTGTGATGCGCGCCAACAGTACGGGCAAAGTCGAGTTTTTCGGCCGCTATATCGATGGCTATCACGCGAGCGCCGAGGCGATCATTATTGCCGATAGGCCTACGCCTCCGCAGCCATGCACGGCGACCGATTTCCCTGGGGATACCTCGGCTCGGTCGACCATCGCCCGAAAGGAGGTTGTGAAACGGCAACCCAGACTTGCGGCTGCCACGAAGTCTATCTCTACGGGCAGCGCCACAAGGTTAATGTCTGCGCGTCCCACGGCCACGAGCTGGGCGAAAGATCCCCATTGGGTGAACCCGGGTTGAAACTGGCGGTCGCAAATCTGTTGATTTCCTGAGATGCACTGTGGGCAGCGCCCGCATGCGCACACGAATGGCAGTGTCACCCGGTCACCCTCGCGCGCGTGACGCACCTCGTCTCCCACCGCGGCCACTACGCCGGCGAACTCATGCCCGGGCACATGTGGCAGGTTGGTGATATCGGCATCGTGGCCCATCCAGCCGTGCCAGTCGCTTCGGCAAAGCCCGCTAGCCATGACCTCGATGACCACGCCGTCCGCAGCCGGAGTCGGGTCGGGAACGTCCTCAATCGTTATGGGATCAGCGAACGCCCGGTAAAGGGCAGCTCTCATTTGCTCACGTGAAGCGTTCGCGGATTTCGGCGCTGACGTAGTCCAGTATCGCCACAGTGACCGCGATGAACCACACCGCGATGCCGGCGGCACGGTAATCCAGAAGGCGGATCCACTGAACCAGCAGGAATCCGATTCCACCGCCGCCTACCAGACCAATAATGGTGGACATGCGCACGTTGATGTCCCAACGATAGATTGTAAAGGAGACGAACGGTGGCACAATCTGCGGTACGACTGCAAAGACCACGGTCTGCACCCAGTTGGCTCCAGTGCCGTGGATGGCCTCGATGGGTCCGGGGTCGATGGATTCAATCGCTTCGGAGTAAAGTTTCGCCAGCGCGGCGATTGAGTGTATCGTCAATGCTAGCGTTCCTGCAAAGGGACCCAGTCCGACCACCACCACGAAGATGACCGCCCATATAACGGTCTCGATGGATCGCACGATGTTCATCACGGTGCGCACCAGATAATAGATCCCGAGCGTGATTGGTGAAGCCGACATCAGGTTGCGTGCCGCAAGAAAACTGATCGGAATGGCGAGAATCACCCCGAAGAATGTGGCCATCATTCCTAGGAAAATGGTTTCGACCATTTTCTCGACGATTAATTTGATCTCGGTACTCCACTCCGCCTCTCCCACACTCGCCAACTGTCGGGCTTGCAATTCCCATTCATCTGCTTCCCTAGCAGCGCTATAGTCGCGCCCAGTCTGACTCCCCACCAAGCGTTTGGGCATCAATATATCAACCTGGAAGCTGCCATCGCCATCAGTTGTGACTACCACTGATTCACCGCCCTGTCGCTGTCGGAACTCCTGGTGTTCCGGGTCCTTCCACCAGATTGCTGTTTCGATAATTGGTTGTAGATTCGTTCCTGTGACTGACATGGTGGTACCTTCTGTGTCACGGGTAGTAAGCACGCCGCAGCTCGGTTGCACATGCAAGGCAGGTTCATCCTCCGGAACGAGAACCTCCGCCGGGGCCTCACCGATGCAGGGAACCTCCACAATTGTGCGGACTATCAAATACTCCTTCGGATAATGTAGCGCCCTCTCCCATGGCCACATAATCTTCATGATGGTCGGCTTGCCGTCCTCCAACTGTGTTGCAAAGGAGACCCAATCTATCTCACTGATTTGCCATCCCAGACTAAAGAAAACGGCCAGTATCAGTATGAACGGTCCGGCCGACTGCTTAGACTGATGGCGCTGGGCAAGCAAGTATGCGTCCAGTACAACCCAGAGGTATAGCAGCGCGATAGCGATGGTCAGGTAAAGTAATGTAGGCTGCAGATCATAGGCTTTCGTGACTTGTGCTGGGAAACCCACTTCACGCCGGGCGGCAACCCGGATTCGCCACACCAGCAGTGCGGTGCTGGATGCCAGGCTGAACACAAGAACAAGACCCCGGCGTATGGAGCGAGCCATCATCTGGCCCAAACCGGGAATCACCAGTGAGCACAGAGCTGCCACCGGCGCGGAGACCAAGCTAGGTTTTCTGGTTTCCGGTGGGCGCGTGCGGAGGCTCACTGACTTTCTCCACTGGGGTCGGCTAGTTCGCCGGTAAGGTCGCCGGCGCGTTCGGCGTCCTCGCCGTAAATCTCCCGAAACTCAGTGTCGGTCATTGCTCGGATGTCGGCGCGGCTTCCGTGATACACGATCTCTCCGTCACGTAATCCGACGACACGGGTCGCATAACGTTGCACCAGGTCGAGGTAGTGAAGGCTGCACAGGATGGTGATACCATCCTCTTGGTTTAGGCGTTCGATATGTCGTAGAATGGAGTGCGCCAGCACCGGATCCAGACTGGCAACCGGCTCGTCAGCTAAGATCATCTTTGGATCCTGCATGAGCGCACGGGCAACTCCTACTCGTTGTTGCTGCCCTCCGCTCAACTCATCCGCACGCTTGTGTGCTTGGTCAGTGATATCCAATCGGTCAAGAGCCTGCGTAGCCTTCTCGTGATCTTCTTTGGAGAAGGCACCTACTGCCAGGCTTGACCATGTCGACGTATAACCTAATCGTCCAGCCAACACGTTGGTGAGAACCGAAGAGCGTTTAACCAAATTGAACTGTTGGAACACCATCCCGATCTGGCGACGAACTTTGCGAAGTTGGCCGCCTTTGAGATTTGTCAGCTCTACACCATTCCATATGACACTCCCCTCAGTTGGCTCAATCAGACGGTTGATGCAACGTAACAGGGTGGATTTGCCGGACCCACTCAATCCAATGATGGCTAGAAACTCCCCATCCTCCACCTGAAAACTGACATTGCGCAGCGCAATTGTGCCATCAGCGTATACCTTGGTAAGATTCCGCACTTCAAGCATTCAGCGTCCTCCAAACTAGATATGTGAAACAAAAATGGGGGGACTTTTACGTCCCCCCATTTTGACTTTCAGACGTCCTCTATCTGTGGTTGGGCAAATCAATCCGTCATCAGGTCCTCTGGTGCCATTCCAGCTGCATCCAGAAGTTGACGGAAGTCATCGTAGAATGAGTTGTCGTGTAATGCCAACTCCGTCCACGAATATGCTTTGTCCATGGCTGCCACGCCTTCTTCGGTTTCCATAACAGCGATCAGCGCGTCATTCAACTGATCGCGCAGTTCACGCGAAACAGCCGGCGCGTACTGCACGCCGTCGTTGGGTATATCCACCGAGGTCGCGATTACTTCGAGAACATCCATCACGTCGGGATGATCCTCCTCAATGTTTCCGCGCGCATCCACATAGGAGGCGCCCGCATCGCAGTCGCCATTGTACACCCCGGCCACTGA
>DASCOB010000149.1:0-12801 GCA_036011785.1 Anaerolineales bacterium
TTCCAGTGCGTTTGCGGGCTCGCGCGCCGGGCGCTCGCGCCGGCGAGCACCGGGACCCAGCGGGCGGACTTCACCAAAACGACGCGCCGAGGCAGCCACCGTCATACGTCCACCCGATGAGAGCAGCGCTCGTAATGCCTCTCGCGCCTCCGTACTCAGACCAGCGAAGGTGATGCGTAGCTGCTCAGATTGCTGCATGGCTGCCGCCAGCTCGAGGGCGGCTGCCCGGCGGTTTCCCGCTGCCGGCTCCAACCCAACAGTGGCGGAAATCATTTGCAGCAGCCCCATATCGTGTTCGAGGTAGGTTTGTTCCAGAGTGCGCATTGGAGGGTTAGGGAACTGTCATCGGCTGTGGCATGAAAATTGCATCTTCTCTCGCTGTACCTGCTGGGGCCAGACGGATCGAGAATTCGGTGTGGCCCTGAGCCGGGCTGGTCAGAAGTGGCCCGGTCGTGTGAAATGGGCGCAATGCTTCCCCGGCAGCAATCTTAGTGCCGTTCACCTGAGGCCGACAAAAAGATTCCTTCTTTTTGTCGAAACGTGCGTTTTTGCGGAAGGTCTCGGCACCCAATTTAGGGGAGGTGTGTCATGGAGTATCCCGAAGAAGAGTCGACCAATCGACCCTTCATCATTGCGTCGGTAGCGTTAGGTGGCCTCTTCGTCGCCGGTCTGGTGGCGTTAGGTTTGTACGCATTTAAGATCAGACCCGCCCAGGCCGGCGCCAGCGCAACCCAGGTTGCAGAGATAAACGCCAGCAACACGCAGGTGGCGGAATACGCCGAGGCGACTTCGGTCGCGCTGGTGGCCGCCGTGATGGTGCCGGAATCTGAACAGCAGGCGCGACTGGCGTCGGCAGCTGGCTCGGAATTGAGCGAGGCCGTGGTGGTGGCGCCGGCGGAACCGGTCGCTATCGCGCAGCTGGCGGAACCCTCCAGCAGCGCCTCGGGCTCCTCTGCAAATAAGGTGGCGAGCAGAGGCAACAGCGATGTGGTTGTTGCGGCTACCGCAATCTCGGTGGTGGCGGTTTCATCCGCGGACGCGTTGCCGGACACCGGTTTCGCTGACGAAGTCGGCATTCCCGTTTTGCTCTTCACTGCGCTGGGACTACTATTGGTTGTGATAGTCACTCGCTCGGTACGACGCTTCGCCAGCGGATAAACTCAGGAAAAAATAACGTCGGCGTGGTGCCGAATATGTTCCGGCAACGCGCCGGCCGCTTTTCCACCGCTGTGTGGAGCGTCAGGCGCTCTGCGCCACCTCCCGTCCGTAATCCAACAGCGCTTCCACGTCCGCCTCGTTGCGCCCTTCAGCGTAAACGCGTAGCAGCGGTTCTGTTCCGCTCGGGCGGATGAGAAGCCAGCTATCGTTTTCCAGCAGGTATTTCACCCCATCGGTTGTCTGCAGATCTTTCACTGAAAGGTGGCCGATTTTGTCCGGAGCGCGGCGCTGCAGTCGGCACACCAACTCTTTCTTCTCCACCGGGTGAGCGAGACGCAAATCGTGGCGGGTGTACTTCACCGGGCCGAAATCGCGCAGCAGGTTTTCCACTAGTTCATGCAGCGAGGTCCCATATGCGGCCATAACTTCCAGCAACAGCAGCCCTATCAGGATGCCATCGCCCTCCGGGATGTGTCCTTGGATGCTGATTCCACCGGATTCTTCCCCGCCGATGAGTACGCGTTCGGAGCGCATCAGGTCAGAGATGTGATTGAACCCTACCGGTGTTTCGTACAGCGGCAGGGCGTAAATTTCCGCCTGCCGATTGAGCATGTGTGTGGTTGAGACAGTTTTCACCACTGCTCCAGACTGTCTCTTCTTTTCCACCAGATAGCGCAGGCATAGCGACATTATGCGGTGCGGGTCGATGAACTGACCGCGGCCATCCATTGCGCCGATGCGGTCTCCGTCACCGTCAGTAATCAGGCCGATATCGCCGCGGCCGTTGGCGATGGCGCTTGCGGTGGCGCCCAGGTATTTCATGATTGGCTCCGGGTGTACCCCACCGAAACCAGGGTTCATCTCACCGCGAATTTCCATCACCTCGAGTCCTGTTCCGCCCAGCAGGCTCTTCAGATAACTGCGTCCGGACCCGTACATGGCGTCGGCCACCACATGCAGCCGTTCTGGAAAGCTGGCAATGCGCTCCATGTCGATGATACTGCGCACATGTTCGGCATACGGTTGGAAGGGGTTGAAACGGGCAATCATTCCAGCCTCTACTGCTTGGTCGAAATCCATCAAGTTGGGTCCGCGCGCCCGTGTCTCGTTGTCGTTTAGACACACCTCCACGCGACGGCACTGGGTCGGCAGCGCGCTGCCGCCGTAGGCCGCTTTTATTTTTATCCCGTTGTAACGGGGAGCGTTGTGGGAGGCGGTGACCATCACGGCGCCAGCGGCGCGCAAGTGGGTCACCGCGTACGAAATTGCGGGGGTGGGTGCATCAGCGTGGGCCAGGTGTACCTTGATGTCGTTGGCGGCGAGCACGCGCGCCACTTCGCGCGCGAAGCGGTCTGAAAGGAAACGCGTGTCGTGCCCCACCACCATCAGCTGGGGATCGTGATCGGGGTGACCCTCGTCCAGCCAATCGGGTGAATTCACTGCGTCGGCGATGGCCTGCGCAACCAGGCGCAGGTTCCCGAAGGTGAAAGTGTCTGAAATGACGGCGCGCCAGCCGTCAGTGCCGAATTGTATCGTCAATATGCGCCACCGATCGTTGTCATCAGTCTGCGGTAATTTCTTGGATCACTTCCCGGGCGGCTGCGGAGGAGGTGGCGTCCCCCCCAATCACGTTGCGCACCGCCTTTCCCAGCGGTGGCCCGATAATGGCCAGGGTCTCCGCATCTGGTTTGGGGTGGGCGGCTGCCAGCACCAGATGGGCGAAATCCGCTGGCGCCTCCGGCGGCCACGATGCCACCGCGTCCGCACGCGGAGGCAGGTAACCTGCTTTCAGAGCCCACGTGCCCAGATTCTGCGGCTGCAGCAACCAGTCGAGCAGTTCCCACGCGCCGGATTCACGTGCCATGTCTGTGCGCACCAGCGCGTAATACCATGTCTCGGCCAACGTATACGGCTTTCCATCTTGGGTCGGCGCCGGGCCGGCGCCGGTGTTGGTCGCGTTGGCTGCGCCTTGCAGGTAACTGTGCGCACTTGTTATCACCAGGAGTGGCTCGCGCGACTCGAGGTATGCCGCCCAGGTTTCCGCGCCGGATCCGAAGTCCAGCGTGTCTGTGGTAAGAACGCCGGCAGCTCCTGCCGCGGCATAAATTTCTAGAAGCTCGGTCAGCACCGTAGGGTTCAGCGCCACGGCGCCTGAGCGGTTACGCAGGCTGCCGCCCAGCGAAAAGTACTGCTGCACCGCAAAGAGAGACTGCGGATCTGCGGCCGGAATGATAACCGAAGAGGCGTTTTCTAGAACTGCCGCCCAGCTTGTCGGCGGCTGCCCATACGCGGTGTTCGCGTAGGCAGCCACAAGCGCCTCGGCGGCAAAAGGCAAGCCCATCAGGTTCCCGTTGCGGCTGCCACTCTCAAGAGCAAACGGGTAGTAGTCCGCCATGATGTCGGGGTTGACCAGCGCGTCCAGCGTCAGAATCAAGTCGTCAGCTGCGGCCGCATCGAGGTTGCGTGCGTCAATGGCGATTACATCGGGCAGCGCGCCTGGCGCGGCGGTCAACCCGGTGCGGATGGAATCTATCATTCCGCCGGCGCCAAGCGCCCGCTTTACGCGCACCTCTACTTGTGTGCCGGAATTAGCCTGCTCGAATCGCTGCAGCTGCTCCAACAATTCTGCCCCGGCCACCGTATCAGCCTTTGGATCAAATTTGGGCTGTACCCACAGTCGCAGCACCTTCTGGGTCGGGCGGGGCGTCTCGGTGACAGTGGCTTCGGCCGTACTGGCAACAGCGGGTGGGGATGCTGCCGTCGGGTCAGGGGGGAAAGGCGCGGGGGTGGTGCATGCGGCCACTAGCAAGCCGCTGGCCGCGCACCAACGTCGGAGCATGGTCGGATTATAGCATGCGCGTTGTTTTCATTTGACAGCGCTGTGGCGCTGGATTACGATTGTGGGGTGGACCTGAACATGCAGACGCAACTAGCAATTCGACTTCCCGGAGAGCAGTGGTCGGTGACAGAACTGACGCACTATGTGCGCGACATGTTCGAGAGCGACCGCCAGCTGCACGATGTGGCTGTGGCCGGGGAACTCTCCAATCTCTCACGTCCGCGCTCCGGCCACCTGTATTTCTCCCTGAAAGATGCGGACGCTACGCTCCAATGTGTGATGTGGCGGAGCGAGGTGGCGCGGCTGGGTTTTCTGCCCGAGGATGGCGACCGTGTGGTGGCTTACGGTCAGGTAAGCGTGTATGCAGTCGCGGGGCGCTATCAACTCTACGCCACGGCGCTGCGGCCCGCTGGCGTGGGTGAGCTTCTTGTGCAGCTGGAAGAACTGAAGCGCAAACTGTCGGCCGAGGGTCTATTCGACGCGGAGCGAAAGAAGCCCCTCCCCACCCTCTCGGCGCGAATAGCTCTGGTGACTTCGCCCACTGGCGCCGCCCGCCAGGACATGCGCTGCGTGCTCGCCCGGCGCTGGCCATTGGCGCAGGTGGAACTGGTGGGAACCGCGGTGCAGGGCAGCGCCGCGCCCGATGAAATCGTGGCTGCGCTGCAGGCGGCAGACCGGTCGCAGCCGGATGTAATCCTGCTTGGCCGCGGCGGAGGTGCAATCGAAGACCTGTGGGCGTTCAACTCTGAAGCGGTGGTGCGGGCGATTGCCGCCACATCCGCGCCGGTGGTCACCGGCATAGGCCATGAGACTGACTTTACTCTGGCGGACCTGGCGGCCGATATGCGCGCACCGACCCCGTCCGCGGCAGCGGAAATGGCCACACCAGACCAGCGCGAATTGCGGCAAGTGCTCGACCGAAAATCGCAACGGCTTGCTGAGACTCTCGCGCTACAGATCCATTCCTGTCGCGCAGCGCTAATTGAAATGGACGCGTGTTTCCACGGCCTTTCTCCGCGTGGTCAGCTACAAAGTGCTCGCCAACACCTGCACCATCTCTCGCGGCAGGCGCTTTCTGGTGCGCGGAATACGCTGCGGCTGCGCCGCCGAGACGCGCAAAGAATTGACCAGACCCTCTTCGCTCTCGGGCCGGAGACCACGCTCGCGCGCGGATACGCGATCGTCACCCGGGCCGAAACGGCTGAGATTGTGCGCCGGGCCGGCGCTCTATCTGTGGGCGAAGCGCTCGATGTACGAGTGGCCGAGGGACGGTTTACGGCGAAAGTGGCGGGCATTCATCCAGCGGAGTGAGACATATGGGAAAACAGACAAAACCGGAATCGCTTTCCTTTGAACAGGCCCTCAATGAACTCCAATCAGTCGTGGAGCAACTGGAGGCCGGCCAACTCTCGCTGCAGGATTCGCTGACGTTGTATAAGCGCGGGCAGCAGCTTTCGCAGCGCTGTAATGCGCTGCTGGATGCAGCTGAAACCCAAATCGAATCGGAAATCTCGCCGGAAAACGAAGATTGACGCACGCACGTCAGCGCTTGCGCTGCTGTCTGATGAGCGCGGGCAGCCGGAATGCCTGCTCGCTGCCCAAAACCGCGGTCGTTCCCCAGAAGATAGCTCCGCCAAGCGCAACGCCCATTAGGCTGAGGGTGACCGTAGACCCTGGCGCCAGCGCAATCCAACCCCGCAAGACAAGTGTCATTGTGGCTGCTCCAGCGGCCGTGCGGGCGACGCTTTTCAGGATTGACCCGGCAGCCAGCCCTCCCAATCGGGGGCGCAGCAACCATAGCAGAGCGACCATCTCAAGGGTGGTAGCGATGGTGTTTGCCAGCGCCAGACCACCGTGCGGCAACAGCCCATAAGCTCGGAAGGCGGCTGTCAATAGCAGGCTCAAAGCCACGTTAATTAACATTGCCAGCACGCCGATGGTCACGGGTGTGCGCGTATCCTGCAGCGCGTAAAAGGCGCGCGTGACGATTTCGACCACAGAATGTGACACCAACCCAAGCGCGTACCAGCTCAGCGCCCAGGCTACCATCTCCGTCGATTGAGCCGAAAAGGTGTGGTTTTGGAACAGTATCGCGATGAGTGGCCGCCCAAGAGACCACAGCCCCACGCTGGCGGGGATGGAAAGGTAGAGCGCGCCGCGCAGGCTGGCGGCCAGAGAAACGCGCATCGCTCCGGTCTCACCCCGCGCTGCCTGTGCCGAGAAGGTGGGGAACATCGCCGTCGCAATCGCTTGCGCGATCGCAGCTAGCGGGAACGTGAAAATCTGGAAAGCAATCATCAGCGCGGACAAACTGCCGGCGGGCAGGCCAGAGGCGACGACTGTGTTCACCCAGAAATTAATCTGCCAGACGGCCAGTCCGAGAGCGCGCGGAAGCATCAAGCGGCCGACTGCACGCACGGCCACGTTTTGCCACCCCAGAGTCAGGCGGTACTGGCCGTGATACCCGCGCAGCACGGGAAGCTGCACCCCCAGGTGCAGCCCGGCCCCGAGCAACACTCCGAACGCCAGCCCGCGTATGCCCCAGCGCGGGGCCAGCGCCACAGCGCCGGCAATGATGCCGACGTTGTAAAGCACCGGCGCCAGTGCTGGGGAGAGGAAATGCTGCTGAGAATGGTGCACTCCCATCAACAGGCCGCTTATCCCGAACACCGCCGTCGACGCCAACATGATGCGCATCAGCGTGGCCGTCAACGCAACCTGCTCAGGGGCGAAGCCGGGCACCAGAAAATCCTGCGTCAGCCAGGGGGCCAGCCACGCGGCCAGTGCCGCAAGCAGGGTGGAAACCAGCAGCACCCAGTTGACCACCGCGCTGGCCAGCCGCCACGCGCCGGGCGGGTCGTCTTTAGTGAGAAAGCCCGTGAAGGCGGGAATGAACGCCGAGCCGAGCGCGCCGCCGGCGATTACATGGAAGAGTAAATCCGGCACGCGAAACGCCGCGAAATACGCATCCAACACAGTGCTGGTTCCGAACGTGCGATTGATGACTACCTGGCGCAGCAAACCCACAAGGTTGGCGGCTATGAAGGCGACCATCACTATTCCGGCGGCCTGAGCCGGGTGGCTGTTGTTGCGGTCTTCTCTCACGATTGTCTCAGCACTCATGTAGGGGCGCCCGCGCGATTATAACTCAGTGAAGAAGATGAAATGCCATCGCTCTCGCGCATGCGGGCTGGGCGGTTAAGTGCTGAGAGCCGGGAGGACGCCCGGCTCTCAAGAAAGGAGGAGAAGAAGTGTTGCAATCCTTAGTATTTATTTAATCACATGCGCATTCAATAGTCATGAGTGTTGCCCTATGCTTAACCTACGCTAACCCTATGAAGGGCCGAAAACAAGCGTTTTTCGCCTATATGGGGGGTGAGGAGGTGATCACATCCGTTAAATGGTGGTATTTGGGTGCCCATAGTCAAACCCGTTTCGAGGGTTAATTTCCGCGATCCTGATGGAGCGGACCACAGAGGAGGGCTTCGCGATTTGGCAAAACTGTGTTATAAGATGAACCCACGCATGTGTTCGTGTGGGCGCAGTGCATGGGTCTGTGAGTGATTGATGATTATCAAGACGGAAATAACCATTGATGTGGCCGGCAGATTCCTTGTGGCTGGCGTTCTCGCCGTCGCGGTGACCCTCAGTCTGTTTTCCGGTAGCAGCTATGCCGCCTCCGGGGATGCGGACGATGATGGCGTGGGGGACAGCGATGACAACTGCGTTTATGTTTCCAACGCAGATCAGATTGATGATGTCAGCGCATTCTTACTCACAGGAAGTTATAATGTGCAGGGCAACGCTATTTACAGCAGCATATGGGTGCCGAGCGACAAAAGCAAGACCCGCATCTTCGTAGGCGACGTTCTCAAGACATCCGGCACTGACTATACGTGGAGCTCCACCGGAGATGTGGAGTTCACCACTACGGAGCTTTTCACATCAGACGTGTGGTTGGTGGTTCTAGGTGATGGAGATGGAGAGGGCGACAAATGCTCACCCAACCTCGGCGTCGACTTTGACGGCATCCCGAACAAAGCCGACAATTGCCCGCTGGTCTACAACCCGTATCAGGAAGACACTTGGGGAACAAGCACTGGTGACGCATGTGAGACCACTGGCTCAGCCCCTTCAGAGATTTATCAGGTGTGGGCTAAGATGTACGAACACGCCAATTACACTGGGGTAGAGGAAGTCATCCGTGTGAATGATGTGCTGCTGACCGGTAATGCAATCGGTAACAACGCCATGTCGTCCATCAGAGTCGGCCCCCATACCGCTGTGTATGTATACACGCTGCCGAACTTCGGCGGTACCGGCGAATTTTTCTGCTGTGACGACTCGGATTTCATGAACAACACTGTGGGCCACGACACTGTCTCCTCCATTCGTATGTATAGCACTGCGCCAATTACCGTGACCAAGATATCCACAGGCATAGATTTCTGGTCGGGAACCAAAGGGCACGTGGGCCTCATCCTCACCGCGGAACTGGAATCTCTGGTGGCCTCCGGCTCTGGCGGCACAGTCACTTTGCAGCATGATTTCGTGGACAGCGTGCAGTCAATCACCGTGACTTATAATGGCAGTGGGGATTATGTGGTCTCCAGTACCAACCTTGATGGTTCCGCCGGAGAGATGGCGCACTTTCATTATGAGGGCATCGCCGAGACAGCCACCGCGACCCCCACCGCAGCCGCGGTTGTGACGGCGACAGCCACGGCGACGCCCGCGCCCACCGCTACGCCGCAGCCACTATCCTCCGGCAGTTACACTGTGCAGAGTGGCGACTATCTCTTCAAAATCGCGGCGCTGTACGGCACTTCGGTGCAGGCGCTGGCGCTGGCAAATGAGATTGCTAACACCGACCTGATTTTCGTCGGTCAGATGCTCACTATTCCCTAAAACGCAGCAATCTGAAAACCAGGCGGGCGAGGGCTATTTGTGCCGGCGTCCATCCGGCAGCGTGGCTCCGATCAGCGTATTGGCGCTTTCCAGCTGCGCGGTGGTCACCAGCGCACCAGTCATGTCGGCGTCGACGAGATAAGCCCCGCGCATGTCTGCGCCGCGCAAATCCACGTTGGTCATGTCGGTGCTGTTTAGCACGGCATTGCGCAGCACGGCGTTCTGCAGGTCTGCTCCCGAAAGGTTGGCGTAGCGCATGAATGCACCGGTGAAATTGGAATCACGCAGGTTTGCCCCCGACAGCACCGCATATTCAAGATCCGCGCCGGCCAGACTGGTTTCAGGTTTGTGTATGCCACTCAAATCAATCCCCTGCAGGTTGCAGCCCAGATTCTTGCCGGTCAGCACCCGCGTGAGACTGTAGATGTCGGTGTTGCCCATGGCGGCGATGCCAAAATACCCCGCCAGAATGACTGCGCCGAAAGCCCCTATGAGCCATTTTTCACGTGGTGTTCGTGTTTTCATAATTGCGCCTCGCTAACGGTGGATTTGTTGAATGAATGCGGCACGACCGCGCGCAGTGGGTTTGTCGATAGAAGTTTGCGGAATCAGAATGAGCCCAACTGCCAGGCTGCCGCCAGCAATGCCAGCCCGGCTGCGCCCATTCCGGCCGCCACCCAAACCATCCAGCGTGGTTGCCGGCCCTGGATCGCGTCGCCCGGCGCAGCAATATTTGCGCCGGGCACGTTTTCCCGGATTGGCGGCGAGATTACATCTGCCTGGGCTGAGTGCTCATCGTCAGGGGCCTCGCTTTCCACATCCGTCTGGGTGACCGCTTCCGCGGCCTCAGTGGTGGCTGCTGTTTGATACGCTGGCGCCGTGGGCGGCTTGCGCCTTCGCCGCGTCGGTGGGCGACGGTGCTTTGTGGCCTCTTTCACCCAAGGATCCCCCGGCGCAAGAAGCTGCGCTCTGCGAATTGCGGCGGAACGTTCTTTTGAGTTTTCGGCGACGTCGGCAAGCAATTTCCAGGCGAGCAGCGTGCTGGGGTGCTTCTGGATGAACTGGCGGAGGCCGTTGCGCGCGGCTTCAGTTTCGCCGGATTCCGCTTTAGCAATCAACACTTGCAGATCGGCCGCATCGGGATACATGCCATAACTATACATGATGATTATGCTTGTTGCCAGACGAATTACCCATTCTCGATGTGCGGCTCTGGTACAATTCATACGTATGAGCGCGGATTCAATTGACCCGATCGCAGATATCACCGCAGAGTTGCATATGGCCGCTGCCGCGCGCTTCGGCGGGAACGAAGGTAAGGCGAGAGTGTGCGCCCGGCGGGCGGCCGGATGGGCGATTCGCGGGTGGCGGGAACGGCAGGGAATTGGCCAGCGAGGCCAATCGGCACACCGACATCTTCAGGGAACCACTCTCGACCGGTCCTTGCCCGCGCATATCCGCGCGGCGGCGGCGCACCTGATTATGCGCATTGGCGAAGATCACGAGCTCCCCGTCGATGCCGATGTTTTGGATGATGCGCGAGTGCTGATCGACTTCTTTCTGCCGTCTGAGGATGATCGTTAGCGCACACAATCCACGCGGTGCGCGGTCAGGAAATATGCATGAGATTCTTTCAACCGAGTCGGTGTACGAAGGCCGCGTGATCAAGGTGCGGGTCGACACGGTTAGGGCTCCCGGCGGCCAGACCGCGCGCTGGGATGTGATTAAACATCCCGGTAGTGTGTCCATTGTGCCGATTGGCGCAGATGACCGGGTACTGCTTGTGCGGCAATATCGGCCGGCGACAGGTGAAACGTTGCTTGAAATACCAGCCGGTACTCTCGAGACGGGTGAGTCGCCGCAGGCCACTGCGCATCGCGAGCTGCGCGAGGAAATCGGCATGCACGCTGAGCGGCTGTGCGCGATTGGAAGCTATTTCCTTGTTCCTGGCTATTCTTCCGAGCTGATGCACGCCTATGTGGCCACCGGCCTGAGCCCGGCGCCTCTCCCGAGAGATGTCGATGAGAACATCAGCGTTGTGGCGATACCCTTCGCGGAGCTGGTGGCGCAGGTCTCTCGCGGAGAGCTGCGCGATGCTAAGACCGTTGCCGCTGTGCTGCTTGTGGCGTGTGACCGCGGCACGGGCTGCTCTTGACAACGGATTGTCCTCGTATAATTTGCACTGCCGCGCCCCGGCGCGTGCGCCGAAACTACCTCGCGTGCTATAATCGCTCGGGCCTCCATGTGGCAGCGCTGTCCGTTTTCGGGTGTGGCTGCGCACATAGGCCCGGGCCCGTGGGCGGGAGTCGTGCCCGCGGATGACCTGCCGAATGTCCTTCGTTCATCTGCATACTCATTCCTCGTATTCGTTGCTAGATGGCTTGAGCAATGTGCGCGCATTGGCTGCGCGTGCGCGCGATCTAGACATGCCCGCTCTGGCGCTCACTGACCACGGCGCCATGTACGGCGTGATTGATTTTTTCCGTGCTTGCCGAGGAGCGGAAATCAATCCAATCATCGGCATGGAAGCCTACATGGCCACACGTAAGATGACCGATCGAGTGGCGCAGTTGGATGCGAAAAGCTTCCACGTGCTACTGCTCGCGGAAAACCACACCGGCTACCATAACCTTTTGAAGATTGCCACTGCCGCTCAGCTGCAGGGTTTTTATCACCGTCCGCGCATTGACCACGATTTTCTGGCCGGGCATGCCGACGGCTTGATCTGCACCACCGGCTGCCTCTCGGGCGAGATTCCGCGCGCTTTACTATCCGGGAATGCTAAGCGTGCAGAGCATCTCATGGATTTCTATTTGCAGGTGTTTGGCAGCGAGCGTTTCTTCATCGAGCTGCAGGACCATGACATTCCCAGCCTGAACGAAGTCAATCAGGTACTGCTGGACTACGGCCCCCGCTACGGTATGCAGTTCATAGCGACGAATGATGTCCACTATGTGAAGCAGGAGGATGCGCACTTGCACGATGTGCTGCTGTGTGTGCAGACCAATGCTCTCCTCAGTGACAAGAAACGCATGCGCATGAACGGCGATTCATACTATCTACGCTCGGCGGAGGAGATGCAAAAGCTCTTCGGGCATGTGCCTGGGGCGGTCGAGAACACGCTGGCCGTGGCGGAACGCTGCAGCGTGAATCTCGAAACAGAGGGAGTGCACTTGCCAGTGTTTGCGGTTCCGGACGGTTACGACAACTCCGGCTATCTGCGCCATCTGTGCGAGCAGGGCCTGGCAGCGCGTTATGGCGCGCGCGCCACTGATGCGGCCATCCGTGAGCGACTGGACGTGGAACTGAAGGTTATTGGCGACATGAATTTCGACGCCTATTTCTTGATAGTGTGGGACCTGTGTAAATGCGCCGCCGAACGGGGTATTTGGTACAACGCTCGCGGTTCGGCCGCCGGTTCAATTGTGGCTTATGCCTTGGGAATTACGCTGGTTTGTCCGCTGGAACACGGCCTGATTTTCGAACGTTTCTTGAATCCGGGGCGGGCCTCCATGCCGGATATCGATCTGGACTTCCAGGATGACCGCCGCTACGAGCTGCTGGAATACACCGCGCAGAAATATGGCGAGGATAAGGTGGCGCAGATTATCACCTTCGGGACGCTCAAGGCGCGCGCGGCCATCCGGGATGTGGGACGCGTCATGGACATTCCCCTCAACGATGTCGACCGGGTGGCCAAGCTGGTGCCAAACATTCCTGGGAACCCGGTCAGCATCTCTGCGGCGCTGCAGGATGTGCCTGAATTCCGGGCGGTACACGCCAACGACGCGAACCTGCGCAAGATGATTGACACCGCCCGGCAACTTGAAGGAGTGCATCGCAACGCCGGCACGCATGCCGCCGGGGTGGTCATCGCCGATAGGCCGTTGGTGGAA
>DASCOB010000150.1:0-12769 GCA_036011785.1 Anaerolineales bacterium
GGCCGTTGATGATGTTGTGTATATCCTTCTTCCAGCCGTAGGTTTGCCCATCGACTTTTCGTCCACCTCTTTCTTTAAGAAGAGTGCGAAACCTGGTCAGGGCTGGAGTGTAGGCCATCGTCTTGAAACTTAGGTCGACCACTTGAGCGGCCATCGAGACCATCTCCACAATTAATTCTGGCGGGCCGCTACTCATTGGGGGCCGCGCTGGATAGGTAACAAGAATCGGATCAGCACCCATTGCCATAGCGGCGCTATAGTATGCATCCACCAGAGGCTTATAATTATCTGTGCTGCAAAGAATTACCAGCGACTGGTCCGGATCTAATCCAGCAGCCTCATATCTTTGCTGAACCACTCTGAGTAGCTCGGGAAATCTCTCTTTCATCGCATTTTCATTATTCTGGAATTCGAGGAACTCTTGACCAACAAGTTTCGCCAAGCCTCCGGAAAAGCATGTACCAACTACCAAATCAAGCAAAAAGGATATATGATGCTCATCTTATTATCCAATATCCAATATCCAATATAACATAATACATTTGTGAAGTCAATGGGCAATCGCGTTGCTGAGGGAAACTTGGAAGGCTATTTTCAGATCCGCAGGTATGAGCCTCACTGAAGCTGTAAAGAATCGGGCTCCGCCAAGCGTACCTACCAGCGTTGGTCATGGTCGGTTCTACGAAAGATGGAGAACGAACTGGCCGAGACTAAGGCCCAGATGGCCGCTCAGGCTGTAGGTGCGTGGTCACGTGCTGTGGCAGAGATCATCGAGATCGCAACGGGGAAAAGCACCGAAGCAAGGCCAACAAGCCATCGTGATCGACTGGCAACCTTCGACGCGCTCCAGTCACTGTTCAGGGAAATAAAGGGGCAAAGCGTCCCTGAGGACGAGAGTGCGACTGGATACCAGGCATCAACACCTTGCCTCGCTCAGTGGGCCCAATACTGTGACCGTGGAGATGGGGAGTAATGGAAAAGTTGCGATGGGCACTGGCTCTACGCCAGACGTGATTGATGGACGAGCCGAGACGCCGCAATCCGCACAAAATGGCGCGGTTTGGTGCCATTTGGTTGAAATGGACTGGATTCAGCGGCTGTACAAGTAGGCTAGGGTGTGATCCAAGCCCACATCCCCACTTGCTGCAAAAAGAACCGCTGTCTTGGCCCAGAACCTCATCTCCAAGCCGGAGTTGCCGCACAACCACCGCAGACTATGATATAGTCTTGTGATCCAGATGGTGGGACCTACACCCCACCCCATGCTGGTGACAGTCACACGTGGCATGAATTGGCGATCGGTCAGAAAAAAACAGGTTAACCCTTTCTTGCTTTGTCCCACATTATTGTTACCGCAAGTGTTGCGTACAAGTGCTTCCCCCCGTGGTGTCCCGCTTTATGGAGATACCCGTATAATTGGCATATAAAAATGGGGTGTGGGTCTGTGTTTCAATGATCTGTGGGTTAACATGCTGGTTCATACAGATTATCATGCCTTCTGTACACGCTTGGGCGATAATCAGGCAGAGATAGTAGCAATCTGTGGGAGAGCTATTCCCCTGTTTGCCCCTCATTGTTCACTCTCATTGTCCAAACATGCGATTTCGTTGTCCACTTTTTGCTTGATGGAGCATGGCACTGTTCATGTTGAGTAGCATGTAAGCACCCATAACTTCCACATTTTATTATCCCAAGGAATACCCATGAGCGATACATATAAGGTGTTTTGGCGTCCAGGCTGACCCAGCTGTCTGCGCACGAAAGAGTTTCTTTCGTCCCACGACATCCCGTTTGAATCGATCGACATTCAGAGCCATCCGCACGGTCTGGAACAATTGCACGCGCTAGGCGCGCAGTCGGTGCCTATCGTGTCGTACGGCAAGGAATGGGTCTTCGGCCAGATGCTCAAGGATGTGGCCGCATTTCTCGATGTGGCTTTCGACCCCAAGCCCGTCCTGTCACCCCATGAACTGATCGACAAGCTCGACATGGTGATGTCCGCGGCACAGCGCTATGTGGCACAAATTCCGGAAGCCAAGCTAGATGAGGACATGCGGGATCGCAAGCGGCCGATCCGCAACCTCTGCTACCACATCTTCCGGTTGGAAGAAGCGTTGATGGAGGTGGTAGAAGAGGGCATCCACATGACCCATGCCATGCTGGCACCGCCCATCCCGCCGCATATCCGCGCCACTGCCGATCTGGTCGCCTACGGCTGCCAGGTGCAGCAACGGTTACGCCACTGGTGGGCCGGTTTCGAGGACAAGGACTGTGCCCGGGAGATCGACACCTACTACGGCTTACAGCCCCTGCACAACGTGCTGGAGCGGCACACCTGGCATCCGGCCCAGCATGTGCGGGAGCTTATGCTGCTGCTGCGGGACCACGGCATCGAGCCGGACGGCCCGCTGTGCGATGCTGATTTCGCCGGTCTGCCACTGCCGGAGCAGGTCTGGAATTAGAAGCCAGAGAAAATGCGGCAAGACCCGCTCGCCCAACAGGGTGACGGTCCGTTCAGCCATGTCTGACGGCATATTGCCCATGCTGACGCGCAGTTTTAACTGGTTGACCCCAGCTGCCACTTGGTACCTGCGGATGCTGTGCAGCCAGGTCTCCGGGCTCCCGAGAAAATAAATCTCGTCGCCCCTCATGTCAAACAGGTCGTTTCCCGGCACCAGCGACTGACCCTGAGCATCATGAATCGTGCCGTGGCGACCGCAGGCATCGAGAATCTGACTGACGTACGGTCGCCCTTCCTGGTGAGCCTAGGTGTCAGTCTCAGCCACAAACGTGGTGCGAGTCACGGCCAGTTCGTTCTCCCTTCGTAGGGTACAATGTGAATAAGCACTTTTCCACAAAGGAACCGTAATTGAAAGCGACCCACGCGAAATACGCCTCAGCGCTAGATGCTATCGGGAATACCCCGATTGTCAAACTCCAAAAAATCGTCCCGGATGGCTGCGCTAATGTCTATGTAAAACTCGAATCATACAATCCCACTGGGTCGAAGAAGGACAGGATGGCCCTTGCCATGATAGAGGGTGCGGAGAAGAGACGGAAACTTCGTCCGGGGATGACGGTAGTCGAATACACTGGCGGTAGCACCGGATCCGGACTAGCGTTCGTCTGTGCCGTGAAGGGATACAGGTTCCACGTTGTCTCTTCAGATGCATTCGGACGCGAGAAGCTCGACACGATGCGCGCACTCGGAGCTGATCTGGAGGTCATTCAGAGCCAGGACGGGAAAATAACTCCGGAACTCATCAATCGAATGATCCACCGCGCGGCAGAGATAGCGAGTGAGCCGGACACATTCTTCACCAATCAACTGAGCAATCCCGACATCATCTGCGGTTTCGAGAAGATGGGGAATGAGATAATCGAGCAGATCGCGGGTCCAATAGATGGATTCTGCGACTCCATCGGCACAGCCGGATCGCTAATGGGAGTATCTCGAGCTTTGCGGGCGGCAGGCCAAGACACACTTGTCATCGCCCTCGAGCCGTCGTCGTCTCCCATTCTCACTGCAGGGACCACGGGCGGACACAATGTCGAGGGTATAGGGCTCGGTTTTGTCCCGGAACTACTCGACGCAGAATTCCATGATGAGGCGAGAACGATCGGTGAGCCCGAAGCACGGCGAACCGCGCTCAGACTGGCCCGAGAAGAGGGTATTTTCGTCGGGACGTCATCAGGAATGAATGTAGCCGGAGCCATCGACCTTGCGAAGGAGCTCGGCCCAGAGAAGACAGTAGTAGCCATCGCTTGTGACACAGGTTTGAAATATCTCTCAGAAGGCCTCTTCTCTCAGTGAATCCTCGTAATTTCAAACTTTCTGAGTTGAGACTGATTCACTCCCGGGTTTTGACACCTTGAGTACAACGCGTCACATACCTATCGCCCCGACTAGAATGAGTGTACCGCCCCCATCTCATCCGCGATCAGCACCGCTCCAAGCACTGCGGTAAACGTCTCCGCCTGCAGGTGCACCACAAGCGGCCAAGACCCCACGGCGGGATGGACAAAGAGAGAAATCTTGTTACCCTGTGCGCAGTGTGCCACTCGACAAAGCATCCCAAGCTCAAGCAACTCATACTCAGTGCCAACAAGCCTCACAAAACACTGACGCCGGTCTATTTTATTCTGGCTTTGTTGATTATGCCTGCGTCTCCCATCATTCGTCTTGTCCTAGCTAGACCGACACATCAACTACCCCTGCGGGTACCGGACCGCGAGTTGCCCGCCGCACCCAATATGTCATTCCCTCACTTGCGGTGATGACAGGCCGAAGGCAAGGGAATGACATGATGGTGGCCAGGGCAGTATAATCATGGCCACGGTCGAGAGAGGCCGTGCCAAGCCCTAAGCACCGAGCCACAGTTTGAATTCATCATCGCCACAGGAAAAAGGAAACATACGCCACCTCCGGGAGCGGTTCTGGCGCCCACGCCCAAGCGATGCGCTCCTTTTCTGGGCGGTCTTTGCGACGGCTTGCGCGTTCAGCGCGGCTTCGCTTCAACGCGGCTCCTATTTTCTGCACTGGGATGTGGCCTCGCAACATGTGGCCGCGCTCGACTTTCTGCGCGGGTGCTGGGGTTACGACGCCGGCAAGCCACTGATAATGTTCGTGCTCGCGCTGATGTATGGCCTTTTTGACGCCAGCCCGTTGCTGGAAAGCGCGCTGCTGGTGCTGGCCGCCGGACTGGCCGCCGCGTCGCTATTCCTTGTAGCGCGCACAGCGTTGCCGGGACGCGGCTGGGCGCTGGCCGCTACGCTCTGGTATTTCGCCTGGCCGACCACACTTTATTACACGCGCATTCATCTCGGCTACCCCCTGGCGCTTTTTTTGGCCGGTCTAGCCGCGGGCACGCGCGGGCACGATTTTCTCAGCGGCGCGCTGCTAGCGCTGGGAATACTGGCGCATCCTGGCCTGGCGCTACCCGCGCTAGCATGGCTGGCGGCCGCCGCCGCGCTCTCACAGCAGCGCAGCCTCAAACGAATGCTAATGCGGGTGGCCGGCAGCGCGCTGACCCTGCTGCTGCTAGAGGCGCTGCGCTACGCATATACTGGCGAGACATTCGGATGGTGGCAAGGTCAGTTGACAGACGTGCGCGCGTACAGTGGCACGGGTGGTGGCACCCGGTGGTCACATGTACTGGAAGCGTTCTGGCTCGCAAACGGCGGGCTGCACGCCACACTCTGCCTGATTGGAATCGCGGCCTTTCTCGCCACCGTGCGCCGCCACGGGCGCTCGCCGGGCGATCCGGTCTTCGCGACCGCACTGACGGTATTCGCTTTCTACGCCGTGCGCACCGGAGCGGGCGTGGCCGGCTTCAACATGCGCCTTCTTCTCGGGGTCAAACCTCTGCTGGCAATCACCGCAATGACCGGGGTAGCGCACGCCATTCCTGCACGCCGTTGGTCACCCCGGCCGCCGGCGCGTGCCCTGTTGGCCACTCTACTGCTCGTGCCGGCGGTGTCCGGTTTCGCCAGTGCACGACGCATTTCAGGCAGCGCATATCCGGAACTAGAGCGGGCCTTCCTGCAGGCAAAATCCCTTTCGATACCGGTGCGTTATTTTGGGCAGCCGTATGCGGCCCTGTTTTTCGGAGTGAAGCACAATGTAGAAACGCTGGCAAACGCGAGCGATTTCAACACCGTGCCGCTGCATACGCCCGCGGCGGTGGTCGTGGTCGAGGCACGCACGTCGGCGGACACCCGCCCAGTCGCGCAGGCGCTGGCCGCCGCCGACATTGTTGAATACGATTACCGTGCGTTACCGCATCCGATACTATCCAGCCGGTTACGTGCGATGGAGGAGGCTTTTTTCCCCTCGACGCGGCAGCTCTGGGAAATTGCACGCACGCCAGATCCTGAAAAGCCCGAGTTGGCGATCTGGGTTCCGCGCAACCCATCGGTAGTTCCGCCCGCCAGCTATACCGACGCCGGTCAAGTGCCCTATGAATGGCTGTCGTATTACTACCATGGCGATGGCGGTTGTCAGATTGTCCCGCGCGATCATCCATATGCCTGGCGCTACTACCGTTACCTGCTGCCGCGGCTACGCCAGCTGCTCAAGTGAAAGACGAACGCAACCAACCAACTCGCCCTCGCAATGACGTGCATTCCCCGACCACACCGGAGCATCCTAATGCCCACGGACGCTGCCCATGACGCCTGAAAACTGGGCGGCGCTCACTCTAGTGCTGATGCTCGGCGCGATGTCGCCCGGGCCTTCGCTAGCGCTGGTGCTGCGAAACACCATGAGCGGTGGACGGCGGCACGGCATGCTCACCGGGCTCGGCCACGGCATCGGTTTTGGCTTATATGCCTTCACCACCGCCGCCGGGCTGGCCCTCGCACTAGCCACCCACCCCTCAATCGAAGCGCTGCTGCGCTGGGGTGGAACCGCGCTTCTACTATGGCTTGGTTTCACCTTTGTCAAGCAGGCAGCATCCGATCAGGTGCACCAAGGTGAATTGGAACAGCACGCCCCGTTAGGGCGCATCGGATTCATACAGGGTTTTCTAGTAGCACTTTTTAACCCGAAGATTTTAGCCTGGATGCTGGCAATTTACGCCCCGTTCATCAAAGCGGGCGCGCCCACGCGCACCTCGCTCGCGATGAGCCTGCTGGCCACGTGCATCGACGCGAGCTGGTACATCACAGTGGCGGCCGTGCTTTCGGGCACCGGAGCAATTCGGACGCTGCAAGCCCGAGCACACATCGTGCACAGCGCAATGGGCGCTCTGATGCTGCTCTTCGCTGCGCTGCTTGCCGGCGGAGTGCTCTGAGATGGAAGGCTTGTCCGCACTGCGAGCTATAGACAGAATCAACCGACAGCGCCACGTGCTGTGGGTCGCACTAGCATTAGTCGCTGCGCTGTCGCTGTTCAGCAGCGCGACAAATCCGCTCTTCGAGCCACCGGACGAGCTGCAACATTATCAGTTCGTTCGTTACCTAGTCGAAGAAAGAAAACTACCGGTGGCGGAATTGAATAAGGAAGCCTCACAAACCCGACGGTTGTTCGACAGTACGCCGAGTGGTTTGAACCGACCGCCGTTGTACTATATCATCGGTGCGCTGCTGGTTGCCCAGATTGACGACCCAGAAGAAATTCCAGCGGGAAACCCTTTTTGGGCTTACATGCCCGAACAGGTGAGCCGAGACAACAAGCAGCAGTTCCTTAACACAGATTCACAGACTTTCCCCTATAACGGCACCGCCCTGACGGTTCACCTGCTGCGGCTCTGGTCTATCGCCCTAGCCCTTTGCACGGTAACGGTAATGTGGCTGCTGGGGCGCACCCTGTGGCCCGACGACCTCACCAGGATGGCTGCCATGCTGTCCATCGCCGTCCTGAACCCGATGTTTCTGTACCTCGCGGGAGCAGTAAACAACGATCACCTGATAATACTGTTTGGAACCCTAATCCTCTGGCTGAGCGTGTGCGCACTGAGAGATGGCTTTGCCTGGAAAACGACGGTGTTCATCGGCCTGACCTGGGGATTGGCATTACTGTCCAAGTTAACCGGGTTAATCCTGGCTGTACCTTGGGGCGTTGCTTTGGTGTTGACAGCACGACAACACCGCGATGTCCTCTTGTTCATATCCCGTTTCGCGGCCGTGGTCGGGATAGCGCTGGCTTTGTCGGGCTGGTGGTTCGTCCGCAATCTCCTGTTGTATGGAGAACTTTTCGTGCTACCGGTGCTGGGTGATTGGGTTTCACGCGAGCAGCTAGGGACGACCTGGACATGGCATGACCTCGTCTATAGCTGGACCACTCTGTGGGGGCGTTTCGCGTATGGCCAGGTTCCGCTACCGCGAATAATTTACTGGTTCTGTCTGACGCTATCAGTCGTCTCGACTGGGGGACTCATCAAGAGCTTTGTCCGAGTGACGCAGTACAGACGTTGGGCGCAAACTCGCTGGCCAGTCTGGATAGTGTTTCTAACCACACTGGTCACCTTTGCTGCCGCGGCGGCATTCTATATGGTCAACAATCCTACCGGGGCAAACGCCCGGTACATCTTTCCAGCGCTCTCGGCGCTGTCTCCCCTGCTCGTGCACGGAATATTTACATGGTTTTCCCAATGGCGCCGGGTCGTACACAAAGGCATAGTAGCCTTCATGCTCGGTGTTGCCTTATTTTCCATCGGCCTGTTTCTGCCCTGGACCTATGCAAAGCCGCGATTACTGACTGAAGCGTTAGTAGCGGCGCAGATTGAAACCCCCGCAGACATCGTTTGGGGCGATGGGATTGCGTTGATGGGGACGGCAGTGTCAAACCGGCCGGTCCGTCAGGGGGAAAACGTCAACCTGAGGGCGTGTTGGCGCTCTAACGCTGAGATGACCACAGATTACGTTTTTTACGTTCACCTACTCGACCATAGTTTAAACTCCCTGGGCCAACGAGACACTTACACGGGACTCGGTACCTTTCCCACCTCCTCTTGGAAACCCGGCAACATGTTCTGTGACACCTACCTTGTACCAGTCTCCAAAGAACTTTCACGGCCGGTGGTGGTGGACGTTTCAACAGGTTTCTACGATTATGACACCAGACAGCAGCTGCCCGCCCGCACACTCGACGGCATCCCATCACAACACGTGGTCGTGGGAAGAGTCAAACTGATGCCCACATCACCCGCGCCGGTTACTGAGCAGCAATACCGCACCGAGGCTCGCTTTCAGAAGGGCGTCTTGCTAACCGGTTATATAGCTGGTCCGCGACAATAACGCGCCCCGGCGAGACTGTTTCCGCAGCGGTGGCATGGGAAGCGTCCGGACCACTCGATACATCGTATACCATCTTTGCCCACCTGCTGAATGCAGATGGGCAAATGATTACCCAAGATGACGGACTTCCTCAGGATGGGAATTACCCCACCACATTCTGGGGCGCGAATGAGATTATTGTAGATGAACATGAATTCCCGATCCCAGAAGGAACAATCCCTGGACCAACCCTGCTGCTGATTGGGTTTTACCAGCTGGAAGGCAGCCGGCGGCTGCCTCGAGCAGCGGGCGCCGATTTTCCTGACGCCGCCATGATAACCGGCCCGATGGTGGTGGACTGATGATGCTCTTCGCCGTTCCTCTCACGGGTGGAGCACTCTGAAGGCGGACGATAAGGAAAGGTGCGTTTCGAGAAACCCAGCAAATGAGTTACTTCAATCAGCATTCGTTCACGCTCAGCACCCTCATGGTTTACGCCGTTGTCGCCGTCATACTTTTGCGAGATGGCGTCCGAATTTTGGATGTGGTCGCACTCGCTGCAATGGCCAGCGCCTTGAGTCTCTCTTGGCTGTTGCTTCGCCCGGGTCCAAGTACATTAACGGAAGTGGATGCTGTCGAGGTAAGGCTGGCTGCCAGGAAGCCGACACTACTGGAGTTTCAATCGGAATATTGACTGGCTTGCATTGTGGTTCGGCCTGTCGTGAACAGGCTAGAAACAGAAATGGGAGAGGGGCTGCAGATAATCCGGTTAAACGTTCATGATCCGGTAGGGCGCCAACTTGGTGATCGTTTCGATTTTCGCTTCACCCCGACATTCATCTTCTTCGATGCTAACGGGATTGAGCAATGGCGCTCCCTCGGCACCCTCGACACGGATCGCGTACGCAGCAGCGTAACAACCCAATAGGCGGCACAGCTGCCGATTAATTCTGGTTTCACCGCGCTACTCATGGCCCCTGGAACCCGCGTCAGTTGTGTAAGGTTATCCGTCCGGGGTCATGTCGGCGCCGCAGCAGGCGGGCGATTTGATCTTCCCACAACCGTTGGGGCACTCCGAGACTCCCACCGCACTGCCGTCATCGAGTGTGATCCTGGCGTGCTGAAGCTCAGCGCCGCACTTGCCACAGCGCATGTTTTCAACTTCCATTCCACAGTCGGAACATGTGTATTTCGTCAACCTCTTCCTCCTTTTACTTTCGGTCCGTGCCACCATTGATTCTATCGCGTTTTGCCGATCGTAACAATTCCAGCAAGAGCGGTGCAGAACCGCAGACGCTCAGATGGGCTGCCGGCATCCGGGCGAAATTATAGCTGGACGAACAACCTCACATTTGGCAAGCAGAACCAGCATCGAAGTCCAGATCACCCCTAGGCCATATTTCATCGACCGTCAGACATTGATTGATGATGAGCGTGGTTCGTAGCGTGTGGGACAGGTTACCTCGCCAATGCGAAAACCGAAATATATCGCCTGCGCCATAATCTGATTGTCGAGGAGAAAATCGTCCAAGTTTTCTGCCAGCGGCAACTCAGCAAGCACCGGGCGCGAAAATGCCCGATATCCGGTGTCGAATTCGGATAATTTCTCTCGCAGTAACACGTTCTGGAAGAAGGTGAGCAGCCGATTCGCCAAGTATCTGTACAAAGGCACCCCTCCCCGAAGAGCACTCTTGCCGAGAATACGGGAACCAAGCGCGATATCGTACAACCCGGATTATATCAGCGCTACCATCGTCGGTAGCAACTTCAGTGTGTACCGATGATCAGGATGCAACATAACGATGATGTCGGCGTTAGCGGCAAGAGCAGCCCGGTAGCACGTCTTCTGATTTCCGCCCATAACCCATGTTACGCGCATGTCGCAACGTGACCAGCCCCATGCGCGCCGCCAGCGCCGCTGTGCCGTCCTGACTGGCATCATCAATCAGGATGATTTCGTCCGCCACAGAGGGGTCAATCTCTCCGACGGTATCAGCCAGTGTTTTCGCCGCGTTATACGCCGGCAGCACCACGACCACTCGCGAGCCGCGCTCATTCACGTCGAGAGTCATCTTCTCTCCACCGACCGCACGCAATCTGGGCTATCGTTGCGTGGATTGTTCACCGTGCAGGCCACGGGGTAAGCGTTCATCTCGGCGGCCGGATAAGGGCGCAGGAGCGACTGCAGGGCGGCCGCGGAAACATCGCCGGGCGCTAACCATGCTTGGTATGCGCTCGGGGGAAGGATGACCGGCATGCGGTTATGGATGGACTCAAGCAATTCATTCGGCGCTGTCGTGATAATCGCACAGCTATACAACGCGTTCGTTTCTCCGCCCTCAGGGGGAGACCAGCGTTCCCACAGGCCCGCGAAAGCAAACACCCCGTGCGACTGCAGACGCACATAGACAGGTTGTCTGCGGCCACTGCTCAGGCGCTGCCACTCGTAAAAACCATCCGCCGGAATCAGGCAACGCCGACGGCGGAAGGCGGTGTGGAAGGAGGGCTTTTCGGCTATAGTCTCCGCGCGCGCGTTTATTAGCCGTGCCCCAGTTTCCACATCTCGCACCCAGAAGGGAATCAGACCCCAGCGCAAGTGCCGCAGGCACGGAGTCTCGCCGTTGAGTATCGTGGCGACAGGTTGCGTGGGCACGATATTATAACGCGGCGCGAGGGGTGGGCCATCCTCCGGCAGCAGTAGACCCGGGAAAGCGGCCTGCAACCTGGTTGAACCAATAGTAAGCGTAAAACGTCCGCACATTTCCCTGCTCGCATTATAGCGCACAACATCAGCCAATTTACTCTTGACAGAAGCGCCACTGTCGTGTTATTAATAGAACTCTTGTTCTATTTCTTATTTTCGATTGCCCGATGCGCATTCTCTGTTTGCTGCTCGCACAGCTCCCTCTTCAGGTCGAAATCCAGCGTGATCCGCATTTGGCCGGGGAACCGCTAGCGTTGCTCCGCTCCTGGGACCAGCGCGTGCTGGCGGCTGCGCGCCGGCTGCGCGCAGCCGGAGTCCGGCCCGGAGATTCACGTCGGAGCGTGGAACAGCGCTGTCCGCAAGCGCGCTTTCTGCCCGCTGCCGAAGCGCGTTATCAACAGGCGCACCAGCATCTCGAAAACGCGTTGAGCGCGTTCGGCACCCGCATCGAGAGCGACGGTCTGGGAAAGTTTTTCATCGCCGTGACCGCGCTGGCGCGCACCTTTTGCTCCGAGAACGCTCTGGCCACAGCGGTGGTACAACAGGTGCGCTCCGAGACGCAGTTGCCGGTCACAGCCGCAATCGCCGGAGATAAATTCACAGCCGCCCGCGCCGCGCTGCAGGCGCGTCCCGCCTGCAGCATACCGGACGGGAAGCAGACTGCCTTTCTGGCTGCCCTCCCACTGACCGCGCTCCCTCGCCCACCGCCGGAACTGTTGCGTCGCCTGCATCTATTTGGCATCAACACTCTCGGCGAATTTGCGCGATTGCCGCACGCGGCCGTGGTGCGTCAATTCGGCTCGGAGTTGGTGCACTTCCACGATCTGGCGCGCGGACGTGATACGAGTCCGCTGCAGCCCTACGCACCGCCGCCTGCGACAGTCTGCACCCTAACACTGCCCGAGCCGCTGGCTGAGTTTCAGACATTACAAAACCGGCTGCAGCAGCTGGCAGCGCGGTTGGCACAGCGCCTGGAGCGAGCCGGGTACCACGCCACCGCGCTGGCGCTGGCGGCGACCGATGAGAGCGGCCGCGCCCACCACCGGGGGGCAGCCCTCAAACCCCCCTCGGCTGCACGCGCGCGCCTCCAACGCATGGCCGCACACTTGCTGAATCAATTGAAGCCGTCGACGCTCATCGCCGTGCTGCAACTGACAGCCTATCCACTGCGCCAGTGGCAGCAGGGCGCGCGCCAGATGAACCTCTTACAGCAGCGCAGCGAGCGCACGGCGGCGCAGCGCCAGCAGGCTTTACATAGCCTGCAGCAGCGCTTTGGCGATAACGTGGTGCAGAGGGCCAGCGCCATAGACCCGCCCGAGCCGACACCGGTACAGGTGCGCTGCGCGC
>DASCOB010000151.1:0-8224 GCA_036011785.1 Anaerolineales bacterium
CGTAGCACACTTGCGTGTTCCGGTTGAGCACCGAGGTCCAACAGCAAGGTGCCCAACCGGGCCTCGGGCAGCGCATCGATCACTACAGAGAGTCTTTCCCGCTGCTCTTTTTCAGCCGAAAGAAGCGTCACCACCGGCAATAGCTGCTCGTCCGACACAAAGCTGAGCATTACGGAAAGGGTGTCCCGTCGTACAGGATCGCCACCCAGAGCAGCAGCCAGTGTGGAAAGAGTGCGGATGGGCAGACTGGGCACGACCAGTTCAAGCGTGTCCTCCGGAAGGGTCTCCACCATGACCAGGAGCGCTTCGCGCCCGCGGGGATCATCCATGGGAAGTGCGAGGGAAAGCGTGACGAGCGCCTCTTGAGGCACCACCCTGGGCATCACTGCGATGGCCTGGGGCATGTTGATCGCCCACGCTAGGGTATCTTCGGCGCCCATGGCGTTGGTCTGAGATGGCGCGCCCTGCGCGGACATTACCTGGGCACGATGCCCCGGGGGCACAACTATGGATTCGCCCTGAGGTGAGATCATGGTCACCGCACCTTCCAAGCATGTCACCTCTAGTCGATTGCCGTCCGATGAGACGAAAACGCCGAGCATGGAACCAGAAACTGTTGCGCTGCCGGCATCTGTCATCACTTGCATGCCACCGCGCTTAAGGTTGACCCACATGCCTCCGCTTTGTAGCTCCACACGCGTGAAAGCATCCTCGCCTTCAGAACGTGACTCGACAAGCGTAAACACTGTCTCCTCCGCAATGGCGAACTCACTTCCATCGAGCAGCGCAAATCTGAGTGCGGCTCCGGACCGGACGGTGCCGTCCAGGCTGAGCACCCCTCGCTCAGCCAGTTCATCTATCGGCACCCATTCGTCAACTGGCACTTGCTGAGGTGGGGCCGTAACCCTCGGACTGGGAGTGGCCGTGGACGCCCGTCCGATCTCGACACGGGCTATATCAGTGAGAATGATCTCTATACCGGTGAGAATGGCTTCAGCCGTCGCCACATTATCGGCTCTGGCAACGGGGGTGGATGTTTTTTCCGGTGCGGGGCTCGGTGGCGCAGGGCTTGGCGGTGCCGCGCAGCCCACAGCGAGTAGCACTACGGCCGCGAAGGGGATGCGTAGGTAGCGCGTGTCCGTAGTCATAACTGGTCTGAAATGGTACATTGCACTATCCGCGAATACGGGACACCTCCCTGGCTTGCACGACTCGGAATACCACTATGTCGTCCCCTCGGGTTGATATGTCTTTGTCAGCCAGGGACGGGAGATAGATCTGCCGAGCAGGTTTGCCCACACTCCACCGCACCACGAAAGATGGATCGAAACGAACGTCACCGGCAGCATCACGAGCAGCCCGGCGCAGCGAGCGCGCACCGCCTGCTGCACACTGGCACCCATCAGTAACCCTCCATAAAGCAGTCCGATCGCTCCGAACATCAAGCGACCGGGTGGGCCAAACGCCGAGAAGACGAGCGCGGCCACCAGAGCTGCGGATGCGGCTATCGGCAGCAACTGACGTGCCCGAATGGAGGCCGGATGCTTGCGCAGCATCTGCGTTTTCCACCATCCGTAGCGGAAATACTGGCGCATGAGCCCACGGTAACTCGCGCGAGGGAAATAAACACTGCAAATGGAGGGGTCGAAGAAGATGCGCCCGCCCCGTGCGCGAACGCGCCAGAAAAACTCGTAATCCTCGCTGCTCAAGAGCGTCTCATCGAAGCCATCCAGCTTTTTCCACAGGGATCGCCGAAAACAGCCATACGGCACTGTGTCGACCAGGCCGGGGGCGGCAGCGCCCTGGCGCCGGTAACGCACACCACCCGTGCTCATTGGATGGGCTACCGCGACAGCAATCGCCCTGGCGGTGATGGTTTGCTCTTCCTGCTGCATCTCCCAGCGTCCCCCGACCACTTGAGCGCCTGTGTTTGCCAGGGTGTCCTCGCAGCGCTGCAGATAATGAATGTCTGGCACCGAGCGCGCATCGAGTCGAACAATTAGATCGCTCTCTGCGCTCTGTATCGCATTATTGAGCGCGGCCGGGATGGACTGAATCAGGTTTGGTACCTGCCGCACCGGGAAACCCCATTTATCGCAGGCAATATCCTCAGGAAGCGGGTCTCCGGCTGCGACCGGGTTCCGCGCGATGATAACTTCATCCGGCATTCGCGCCTGACGCGAAAGCGCCTGCAAAAGACGGTCCAACCGTTGTTCCCTTGCATGTGCCGGTATCACCACAGCGAGCGTCGTCATGGGCTACTGGATCTCCTTACCAGAGAGAATTGCGTACCCTTCAGATCGCCCATGGTTGCACCAATGATAAAACACCATGTCACCCTAATATTCTGCATGGGCATTATGCTGAAAGTATAACCAAGCACCGCTACTAAAGCGTTTCGGGGAGCCCGGCAAATCATAATGTCGGCTGCACTGGGCGAGAGAGTTGGAAGCGCGGGCCTGAGTCGCTGGTTGTGGGCGCAGCGCCCTTCCCGACCTTAGTCAGAAATCGTCGACAATTGCCCTCTACCGGGACGGGGCACTTGACCGCGCTGTTCTTTCAGGTGAAACAGAAAAGTGGTTGCCCCGATCTTAATTCTATCCCCGGGTTCGAGGGGGTTGTCCGCACCGGGCTGCAGTTTTTCTTTGTTGAGAAAGGTGCCGTTGCGGCTGAGCAAGTCACGAATGACGAACCGGCCGCCTACATTTTCGATGACCGCGTGTCTACGGCTGGCGTTGTTGTCACGCACAACCACATCGTTGTCAAACTGGAAACCCCTCCCTATCCGTGTGCCGTAGAGCAATAGGTACTCCGTACCAACAGCGATGGACGGGCCACTGTGCGCCCTGAGCATCGCAGTCTCAGTTGGGGCTGCCTCGATCTTGTCAACGAACTCCCTGAGGGCCCGGGAGGGCTTGTGGCCATGCTCTTCCAAAAGGCGGCCCTGAAAATCCTTATACTGCCCGATAGCCATGTCACGCCCCCGAGTATCGCTCCAGAAGATGCACTTTATGAGTTCCAGCTGCGCCTCCTGATTCCAGCAATCCCGTGCAACCCATTCCTCGACAAGCTGCCTGGCTGCGCTGTAGTTGCCGCTCTGGTGATAGAGCCTGACAAGCCTGAAGCGCATCTGATTGTGCAACCGCTCCAGGTGTGACTGATTGATTGTCGCAAGATCGTCTAGTTCTGGACAGGATGGCACTGCGAAACCCGACATGAACTCGCCGGAGGTCAATGCGTACAACTTTTTCAAGCGGTCAAAACACTCCTGGCAAAGTGGGGAGTGAACTGAACCCCTCGAGCGAATGTCCCTAGTGTGACGCTCCTGCAAGTCCGCCAATCGGTCAATCTGATGGTAGTCAACCCACACCGAGTCGCTAAGCCTAAGGAGTTCGCCATCCTGGACTAGCACATTTTCACCCTCGGAAGGCAGCGCACGCTCAAACCGCGAAATCACAACCCGCAGGTTCGCTCGTGCCTGACGTTCCTCTACCTCCCCGTAGAAAACGTCTGCCAGCTTGGTCCTGCTCACCGGCTCGCATTTTATGGCTAGATAGGCGAGCATCGCCAACTGTCGGTTCCCGATTGAAAGCTGCGTGCCCTCAGCGCCGTAAACGAGCCGAGGGGGTCCTACCAAATTTAGTGTGTACATCCGCGTTACCACTCCAGAGCCAGAGTGCCTGACCAGTAACACAAGCGGGATGCCGGTGGTCACGCCCCTAAAGGGGTTGATCCAGCAGGCACCCCCTAGAGCGGCATTTTATCACACCGTATAAAATTGCAGGTGGAGTCCTGGTGCCAGTCAGCCGGCACGCACTCAGTCCGGATACGGCGGGACCAAACTACCGGGCCCGCTTGGGCTCAGGAGGTCTATCGTGCCTCGGAGACGTCAATCAACTATGCTGAAAACAGGGGCTCGTTTCAACAGGCGCAGCCAGGCCCTTCGCCCATCTCGCGTGTGCATCAGCGTTCAGATGGCTGTCCCATCCTAAACTGAATTTCTGCTGCATCTCACTCCAGTTATGAGCCTCCGGAAAAAGCGCGTACAACTCGATAAGAGGCACTTGCGCGTGCTCCGAAAGCGCATGCAGAGTATGCCGGTAATCGGGCATACCGGTAGCGCTTGCAAGTATCACGCATGCCCCGGCGTCCCGGGCCATGCTTATCATGCTGAGCAACGGCACATACACAGGACCCCTCAGTCGCTCAGGCACTGGCCCGGGTACGAACGGGTCCATCCAATGCTTGCCCGATGCCTCTGCTGCAGGCTCTGCTTGACGGGTCCGCGCCTCTTCTCGCAGAAGAAACTTTCTTGTTGAGATACGTGCAAAGAGCCACAATTTGCTCTTTTGTGCAAGCCAGTGCTCCGCGCTGGGGGCAAACATTTCCAGAGACCTATCCACCATCCTGATGGTGCCACCTTCAGGATCTCTGCGCAAATATCGCCATCCCGCGTCATCCACCACCATCGCAGGTTCGTCATCGTTGCTTGTGACCTGTAATATCACCAGGTCAGGTTGATACGACAACGCGTACTGCTCTAACACGGCCAGCTCCTGGTGGCTGTTGTAACCCGGCACAGCAAAGTTCAAGACTTCGCACTGGCACCGTTCCGCGAGCCTTTTCTGAAGTTGCTGCGCTACTGCCTCTGTTTCGTGCACGCCGTAACCGAATGCGTGCGAGTCGCCAATGAGCGCGATCCTGAACACACCAGCGGGTTTTTCTAGCTCCCAATCGGGGCCCCGGAAACCCAGGTGGTTAGTTTCGAGATGCACCCCGAAGGCCGTGCCCTGAAAATCTGGGAGCATCGTATAACCCACCCCAGGTGTGTCGACCCGACTGTAAATATTACCGGCCAGGGCGAAGACGCTCTCGGGCACCAGCAACCGCACGTATATCTCCAACAGGCCCAGCGTCAGAAAAAGTGATGTGCACATCAGCAGAACACTTGCTAGTGTGCGGCGCAGTGCGCTCATTGCAACCCCATGTGGCGCGTTGGGGTCGGCCTGGGTCACTCGGAAGACAGCCTGAACGCCGATACTGCCACCTGTCCGGAGTCTTCGAACAACCACCTGCCCTCCCTCGCGTAGTGTCTTTCCAACCACTGGTGCTCGAGCTCGAAACGACCTGGCAGATGGTCCAACGTGTTGACCAACCAGACGCGCTCGTACTTGGTAGACAGATTTCCGAGTAGTTCAAGGGTGGTAGGGTCGAATCCGTCACCGGGGTCGCCCGAAGCCCGCATTCTTTCTACCTCGTCAGCGCTCGGGAAATACCAGGCAAGGCCATACCATTCTGGCAGGCCTTGTGAATAATTGATAGAGTGCTTCCAGAGGGGCTGGCCATATGCCTGCACAAGTAGCCCATCATCTGGCGCAATCTCTGCTCGTAGAAATGCCATCGCCTCCAGGTACGCTGGCCGCTGCCCTGAATACGCCGGGTCACGGGTCAGGGCGAACAGCTCGGTTATGGGCAGGGCAATGACCAACGTCAGTGCTGCGACCAGCAGCGCGCGATCTTGGGTTGGCCCCCTGTCCCAAGACCGTAATGCGCGCAGGCCACTAATAGAAAGTGTCAACAGTATGAGCCAGCCGAAGAGAAGCGTGAAACCCGCTGCCTGCTGTTCTCCCAGCCGTGCAAGGGCAAACTCCGAACGCGTCCCACTAAACAGAAGCTGCCAGTGTGCGACGATTTCAGAGCGGACCGGATTCCAAACGGCCATATTCTGCGCTGCCTGGGGAGAGACCAGGCTGTTGACGTAAGCGGAATTGGGTACGGCAACGCCGCCGACCTGAACCAACATGCTGATCGTGATCAGGAGGAAGAGCGACAGCCGCAGCCACTTCCGCCTTGAGAAGATGCCCCGTTCAAGTGCCGGAACGCAGGCCACCACGAGCGGCGGTGTCGCCAAGAGAGTAAAGCGTGACCCCCAGTTGGTCACCGTCCACCAATCTCTGTCGAGAAAAACAGAGTACAAGGCCACCAGTGCCAATGAAAGCAGCAGTGGAAAGACAGTAGCGTTTCGACTGTCTTTGCGTAGACCAAACCATGACGTCAACGCTAGAAGAAGTACTGGCGAGTATACAAACAGGCCCTTGCCCGGACTAAAAAGTGGACCGACCAATGATTGCATCACCGCGAACCGCGTCTTAATCCACGCAGCGTTTGCCAGAAAGCCAATATACGGCCATGAAAAGCGGCCGTACGAGCCTTCTGGGGCCATCAACCATGTGGCGAGAATAGCGCCAAGCAGGGTGAGCAGCATCGCGCCCACAACGACGGAGACGCTGGTGTTCTCTCGCCGCGCGCGCCATAGCCCGATAGCCCACAGAAGCGGGAGCGCGGCTGCCGCCATGCTTTTCGTCAACACGGCGGCAGCAATGAAGACAGAGATCAGGGCCCAGGATAGGGCTCGGTCCCTCGGGGTGCGCCGCTCTCCATGCCCCCATTCAAAAACCAAATAAGCGGCCGCCACCAACAAGGCTGCAAGGGGATCGCGGTAGTGGGTCCTAGCGTAAGGCCACGCGATCGTGGCTGTACCATAAAGGACAGCAGCGAGGACCGCGGCCCGCTCGCTGTAACCCAGGGTCAACACGGTCAAGAACACCACGCAGCCAGTTAGCGCAGTAACGAGTGGGTTGAGCCAGAATAGAGCATGGACTGTTCCTACGCCGAGTCGATCTGCCAGTCGCACAAAGATTGCACCCGTGATGGCCTGACCCGGCTCGACAGCTGTGTAGAAAGGCATTTTGCTCAATTCTTGCAAGCGCGAGTTTCCGTAGACCTGCGGGATGGACAAGCTCCCTTGCCGTGCCAAGTTTTGAGCACTAGCAGCGAAGATATGTTCATCATCGCTGCTGAACGTCCCGCTGTAACTCAGGCCGTAAACGGAGAAGAGGAATGTGAAAACGAAACCAGCGCGAAATGCACGGAGCGAGAGCGACGAGACCGTGGGCATTATGACGCGGCCTATAGCCGCCGTTGACTCACACCTTGCGTAGGACGCTCAAGTAGTGTGATGCCTAAACTATCTGCGCAGCGGCTGATGGTGTTGTTGCAACAATTAGATGCTGCCCTCGTTTCATTCCTGAGGGGACCCGTCACGACACAAAACAAAATGTGACCGAGCATCGCTGTGATAAGTATATTGCTCGCCAAGAGCCTCTAAGGTGACCTTGGACCCGGGCGTGATCACCTGTGCATACCTGTAATCGTCCCGCGGACAGCCCAGACTGGCGTCAGCCCACTGCACCGGCTCAACAGTGAACACGGCGACGTCTTCCGATTGCACGCCCAAACGCGAAGCAAGATCTGCGCTGACCAAAGTCAGGAGATCGTCAGTCTGCTCGCCTGAGGCTTCACCACCCGAAGTTGGTTCCCCTGCAGGCATCACGGTCACCACCTTGGGGGGCGGCAATTCGGTGAGATCAAGGGCGGGGGTGCCTGGAAACTGGTCTTCGAAATCCTTACGGAATTCCTCGAGCTCGGTGTCGCTGCCCTCTCCAGGAACAACAGTGCGGTCATTCGGACTTTGCTCATCATTGCCGCAAGACGCCAGTAAGAAGAGCAAGCTGGTGAGGGCCACACAAGCCACAGCGAATGGAAACTTCATTCGGCGCCCTCCACTAAGGCACCTTCCCGTTTTGGGCCACAGCCACATTGTATCATGGCCACATAAGCAGACTATTCTTGCACCTGGGATTGTCAATCTGTAAGAGTCCTCCCATCAATGATATCTGCCACGCCTCGATGGGAAATGGGTCTTTCTTTATCTAAAGGCCATCCCTGCCGACGCGCTAGGCGCGGGTGTGCTGTGGAAGACTAAACAGCCCTTAGAAAATTCCAAAAGGAAGCAGCCCCCTGGCCGGCTCTGGTGACCGCATGCCTGCGTCACGAAAATTGCGCTGAAATGGTATAATTTAGCCATGCCTAAAACAAGTAAAGAACTTAGCCGGGAAGCACAGGTTCTGAAAGCATTTTCCCTTCAATCTGAGGGCATGAGCCTTACAGAATCCTGTAAGGAAGCGGGCATCGCCAAGCGTACCTACCAGCGCTGGTCAGAGTCGGTTCTAGGAAAGGTGGAGTACGAACTGGCCGAGATTAAGGCGCAGATGGCCGCTCAGGCTGTAGGCGCATGGCCACTTGCTGTGGCAGAGGTCATTGGGATCGCAACAGGGGAAAGTACCGACGAAAGGCCGACAAGCCCCCGTGACCGCCTGGCAGC
>DASCOB010000152.1:0-17396 GCA_036011785.1 Anaerolineales bacterium
CGCCCAGTGCTTCGGCGGCCCAGGCGTAAAGCAGCCCGATGATTAGTGTGAAGAGATACAGGCCCTGATTGATGTGCAGGCGGTCGACGCGATTGGCGAGCCGCGGTAGCAGCCACATTCCGATGGCGATGCTGGTCGCAAAATACCCCACCATTTGCAGCAAAACTTGCAGCACCTCTCCAACTCCGGCAACGCCAATATCTCCGGTTAGTGCGGTGAAAACGGAGAGCGCCAGCAAGACGAGCACATCGTCAAAGACGGCCGCGCCCAGCATGGCTACTCCCACGCGGCTGCGCAGCAGACCCAGCTCCATCAGCGTCTGCGCCGAGATACTCACGCTGGTGGCGGCCAGAATCAGGCCGACAAACATCGCCTGACGGGTGGAGAGCCCGAAGAGAATACATACGCCCCATCCCATCAGCACCGGAGTGGCCACTCCCAGCGTCCCTGCCAGAGCGGCGACCTTGCTCGATTTGGCTAACTCGTGTATGTGTAGTTCTAGCCCGGCGAGCAGCATAAGCAGGATGACGCCGAACTCGGCTAGGTGCCCGATAAACTCGCCCAGATGCCCGTCACTGAACACGCCCCAGTGCAGCATGTTCAGCACGGTGGGACCCAGTACAAGCCCGGCGAGCAGCTCACCGAGCACTGCCGGTTGCTTCCAGCGCGTGCTGATGTAGCCGCCGGTTTTTGCGCCCACGATTATGATAATCAGCGCCAGCACGAATTGCAGGAAGTTGGTCATGATTCCCCGCCGGGAGCGGTCGCGCTTATTATACCGACAGTTGCTCGCTACGGGCGCGGGCGTTTCCAGAAATAGAAGGCTAGTAGTGGCATGCCAATCAGGAACGGCAGCAGCCGCAACGGCTCCAGTGCCGGAAACGCAAAACCGGCGACGCCTACGAGCGGGAAAGAAAGCAGCAGTACAAAGATGATCCACCCTAGTCCGGATTTACGTGGGAAGGCTAGGGCGAAGGCGAGCACGCCGGCAAACGCCGTCATCCATTTCAGGTTGGCGAGAATGTATATCAACGGAAGGTCTGGCTCAGTGAGCGGCACTCCGCTTTGCGCAAGCAGCGCATATGTGATGAAGAAGGCATTTTCGACGGCATCGAGTGAGGCGGCGAGCAAACTGGCGTTCAAACCGAGCAGGGCGAGTGGGCGGCTCTGCGGAGCGGTGACTGCGTGCAGCCCGATGAAAACAATCGCATAGCCGAGAATAAAGAGCGAGTCGCCGGCGAATGCGCGCAGCACCTGCCGCGGATAAAGGTTGGTGGCGCGCACGAACTCGGAAACCGGGCCTGATGGCGTGCTTGGCTGCACCTGAATGGAGGCGTCCGGGAAGAACGCGTTCAGCAGAATGATTATCAGGCCGATGAATGCCAGCAGGGCCGCCGCTGCCGCGGCGCGCATGGTGGTTTCGGTGTGCATCAGGGTTGCTGCCCGGGGCAGCCGGTTGCATGGATTATAATGTGGAACAGCCTCCATGCAACCCGCGCTGCCCGCTGAAGCTCTGGTCCTCGTCACCATTTTGCCAGACCCGCGTGATTAGGAAATCGCGCGGGTGATGAGCTGGTATCGTATGCCCTATCGTCGTGCGCCCAAAACAATCGACGTGGAATACCTGGCCTTTTATCAGACGGTGCGATTCGGCGCGGAAAAATGGGCCATCCACTACGTTGCCCCGGTGCTGGGTCACGAGCTGACCACCCGCGCGGAACTGTTGTGGGATGAACCCGACCATCCCCGCGCCGGCTGGACCGAGCTGCACCTGCCGGAAAACACGCTGCGCGAACAACCCGAATCCGTCCTGAGCACAATCATGCAGGCAGTGGGAAATCTGGGCGGCGCACGGGACGAACCGACTGCGCTCGAAAAGAGATGAACCTCCTCTTCCGCAACGCCAACATCATTACCCATTCCGAGACACGCCGGTGCGACCTGCTGGTGGAGGGCGAGATAATCGCCGCAATCGGGCAAGAATTGCCGGCGGCGGACGCCGAGGTGGTGGATTGCAGCGGCCTGAACTTGCTTCCGGGTGGGGTCGAGCCGCACGCCCATCTCGCGCTCCCGATGTTCGGCACGGTCAGCTCTGACGACCATTATAGCGGCCACCGTGCCGCCGCTTTTGGCGGAACGACAACAGTTCTGGATTTCACGGCTCAGTCCCGGGGCGGTTCGCTTCAAGAGAGCATCGAGGCGTGGCATGCCAAGGCGCAGAGACTGGCTGCCGTGGATTATTCCTTCCATGTCAACGTGACTGATTTCAATCCCTCCGTGGCGGCCGAGATTTCCCGGCTGCCCGCGCAGGGGTTGACCTCGCTCAAGGTGTTCACCGCATATAACGGCCGCTTGCGCATCGCCGATGAGGAAATCTTGCAGGTGCTGCGCATTGCGCGTGAGAACGGCATGCTTGTGCTATTACACGCGGAGGATGGCGACGAGATTGAGACGTTGGTGAGCAACGCGCTCGCGGCCGGGCACGAAGAGCCAATCTGGCACGCCCGCACCCGTCCGGCGCGGGGGGAGGTCGTGGCCGGGCAGCGCGCAATCGCGCTGGCCAGCGATGCGGAAGCGCCGCTTTATGTCGTCCATGTGACCACGGCGGGGTTGGTGGAGCGGCTGCGACGCGCGCGCACGCGCGGCGTCCCGGTCATGGGCGAGACCTGCCCGCAGTACCTGTTTTTCACGGAAGACCATCTGATGCGGCCCGACGGCGCAAAGTGGGTGTGTTCGCCACCCTTGCGCACCGCTGCCGATAACGCGGCGCTCTGGCAGGCGCTTGCGGATGGGAGCATTCAGACGGTCGGCACAGACCATTGCCCGTTCTTTTTCGATGGAACCACGCCAATCGATTATGAGGGCCGACCGGTGGCCATTGCGGGAAAGGAATTGGGGCAGAGCGATTTCACGCTCATCCCCAACGGGCTGCCCGGTATCGAGCACCGCCTGCCGCTGCTGTGGACTTTCGGGGTGGGCGCGGGGCGTTTCTCCGCCGAGCGCTTTGTGGAGCTGACGGCCGCAAATCCGGCAAAAACTCTCGGCCTCTATCCGCGCAAAGGGGCGTTACTTCCCGGCTCAGATGCAGATATTGCACTGTGGGACCCTGCCAAGCAGCACGCCCTCAGCGTACGCAGCGCGCACATGCGCACCGATTACGACCTATGGGAGGGCGTGGAGTTGACCGGCTTTCCGGAAAAGATTTATCTGCGCGGACGGCTGCTGGTGGATGGTGAGCGCTGGCTGGGCGGCGCGGGCGGCGGCCAATTCCTACGCAGGCGAGCGGGCGTGCCTGTGCTGTGAAACCGGGCCGGCGACGCTATTCCCATTCTATCGTACTAGGTGGTTTACTGCTGATGTCGTAGACCACGCGATTGACTCCGCGCACTTCGTTGATGATGCGGTTGGAGATTCGCGCCAGCTTTTCATGCGGGAGTCGCGCCCAATCCGCCGTCATGAAATCATCGGTGGTGACTGCGCGCAACGCTACTACTTGTTCATATGTGCGCGCATCTCCCATTACCCCCACCGACTTCACCGGCAGCAGCACGGCGAAAGCCTGCGCAGTTTCGCCGCGCAACATGTCCGCCGCGGCGAGTTCTGATTGCATGATGCTGTCGGCGAGGCGGAGCCGCTCCAACCGTTCCCATGTTACCTCGCCTAGGCAGCGGATTGCAAGCCCTGGGCCGGGAAAGGGATGCCGCCAGACCATGGCCTCGGGCAGCCCGAGCTCCGCACCCACCGCGCGCACCTCGTCCTTGAACATGAAGCGTAGCGGCTCGATAAGGGTGAAAGGCAACTCATCCGGCAGCCCACCCACATTGTGGTGCGTTTTTATTTTGGCTGCCTGCTGGCGGCCTTTTCCGCTGCTTTCAACTACGTCTGGATAGATGGTCCCCTGTACTAGGTATTCAGCTGAACTTCCTAGCCGCCGCGCTTCACGCTCAAAGAGCTGCATGAACTCCTCGCCGATTGCCTTTCGCTTTACTTCCGGGTCAGTCACGCCTGAAAGCACAGTCATGAAATCCTCCACCGCGTTGATGGCTTCCAAGCGCACCTGTAGATGCTCCTGAAAAGTGCTTACCACCTGTTCGGTTTCCCCGGCACGCATCAGGCCGGTGTCCACGTAGAAACAGGTCAGCCGGTCGCCGATGGCGCGATGAACTAGTGCGGTGGCCACTGTCGAATCCACGCCTCCGCTCACGGCTGAAATCACCTCAGCCTCCCCCACCTGAGCGCGGATGCGCTTGACTGCGTTCGCCACCATGAAGCCGGGCGTCCATTCACGACGTACGTGCGCATGGCGTAGAAAGTGTTCCAGAATCTCGCTGCCGTGCTCGGTGTGATGTACCTCCGGGTGGAATTGAAATCCGAAAATGCCGCGTTCTGGATTCTCAATTGCGGCAATGGGGCAATTTTCGCTACTGGCGGTGACCGAGAAATTGGCCGGGGCTGCGGCCACCAGATCTCCGTGGCTCATCCACGCATGGAAGGTTTTTCCCGCAAGGTGGTCCGGCAGCAGGCTCGATTCTGGGCGGCAGCGCAGCCGGCTGCGACCATATTCATGTTCGGCTGCCGGTTTGACCTCGCCGCCCAGCGCGCGGGAGAGCAGCTGCATCCCGTAGCAAATTCCTAACACAGGTACGCCGGCTTCCAGAACATACGGCGGCAGCTGTGGGGCGCCGGCCGCATACACACTACTTGGCCCGCCGGAGAGAATCAGCGCCTTCGGTTTCAAGTCAAGCACAACGTTGGCGGTAGTATCGAATGGAAACAACTCGCAATACGCATGTGCCTCCCGCACCCGTCGGGCAATGAGCTGTGAGTATTGCGAGCCGAAGTCGATGATGGCGACTGAATCCATGAGTGCGCGCAGGGGCGCTATTCGGCGAAAACGATTCTCCCGTTGCTCATGTCTGAGATGGCGGCGAGTGATTCGACTGGCACGTTCAGCTCTGCCAGCACCTCGCGCCCGCCCTCGAAGGTTTTCTCCACCAGCGTGCCGATGCCGACGACGGTCGCTCCGGCGACGCCGGCGAGGCGCGCCAACCCGAGGATGGTTTGCCCGGAGGCAAGAAAATCATCGATGATTAGCACGCGTTCTCTGTTGCGCAGGAATTCAGGCGAGACAATCAACTCGACCGTGCGCCCTTTTGTGTGGGATGGCGCCAGCGTGAGAAAGACCTGATCGGGCATGGTAACCGGCTTGTGCTTGCGCGCGTACACTACGGGCAGGCCCAGATGCTTCGCGGTCATCACCGCGGGCGCGATGCCGGAGATTTCGGCGGTGAGCACTTTGCTGGCGTCCACTTCCGCGAAACGCGCGGCAAGTTCGCGGCCACAGGCCTCCATCAGGGATGGATCGACCTGGTGATTAATGAAGCCATCTACCTTCAGGATGCCGCCGCCCAGGTTATGTCCCTCGCTGTGAATGCGATCTTTGAGTACGCGCATGGACTCCTCCTTAGCCGGAGATGGCGCTGATTGTACACCACACACCCGACCTGTTGGTTGCATCCGGCGTGGTGTCAGAGCGCGAATTGCGATTGACGGGTTTTTCTGACTATGGTATTATCCCCACTCTGCTCCGAGCCGTTGTGACGCGGAGCGTGGAGGACGGCGTGCCGAGAATCTTGTATCACCGGTACATGAGAGGGGTAGCACAATAGCGAGACGACGAAGGCGATACATAAGGCCCTCGCGGAACAAGCTGCCGGTATTCCGAATCAACGGGAAAATCACCGCTGAGGAGGTGCAGCTGATTGACCCAAGCGGCACCAATAGAGGCGCAATCCCCGTTTCCGAGGCGCTGGCTATAGCCGAGGGGGCCGATCTGGATTTAGTGGAGGTCTCTCCGAATACCTCGCCCCCTGTGTGCAGGGTGCTGAATTACGGTAAGTTTCTCTACGAGCGCTCAAAGAAGGAAAAAGAGGCGCGCAGGGCGCAGAAAAAGATTGATATTAAAGAAATCCGCCTGCGGCCAAAGACGACCAAACACCATCGCTCGTTCAAAGTTCGTGATGCGCGCCGGTGGCTTGAGACCGGAATGAAGGTGCGGGTACGAATTCGCTTCCGGGGGCGAGAGATTACGCTCCCCGATGTGGCCCGAGAAGACATGGACGAGATTTGTGCCGAACTTTCCGATGTCGGCCATGTCGAGGCCGCACCAAGCATGGAGGGGCGTACAATGTTGATGATCCTTGCGCCGGGCGTGGAGAAAGGCTCCTGACCACGGCGAAAAGCAAGCGGCCATGGCCGGGTGTCCGGAACGTGAATCCGGGCGCAGTCGTAATTGGAGAATAAGAATGGCAAGAAAAAAGACGCGCGGGAAATACAAGTTGAAAACCCATCGCGCGACCGCGAAACGCTTCAAAATCACCGGCTCTGGAAAGCTGGTGCGCACGAAGATTGGGAAGGGGCATCTGCGGCGCAACACCTCCAAGCGCACCAAAGCGCTCTTCTCAAAGATGGTCGAGGTGGAATCTTCCGGGCTCAAGAAGCGCGTGCGGCGGCTGGCCCCTTACCTGCGGCGCTACAAATACAATCCGCCTTCCTAGGCGGTCGGGAGAGCAATAATATGACTCGCGTGAAGACCGGGCCGTACCGACGCCGGCGCCACCGAAAGATCGTCAAGAGGATGCAAGGGCAGTTTGGCACACGCCATCGTCTGTGGCGCCGCGCCAATGAGGCCATGCTGAAAAGCTACTGGTATGCGTACCGCGACCGTCGCGCCCGCAAGCGGGACATGCGGCGTCTGTGGATAATACGCATCAATGCGGCCGCACGGCACAATGGCACCACTTACAGCTGCCTGATGGCTGGCCTGCGCAAGGCCGAGGTGGGCCTGAACCGCAAAATGCTGGCTGACCTAGCGGTGCGCGATCCGCGAGCTTTCGCCGCGGTGGCTGAGACGGCAAAAGCACAGTGAATTCAGCGCATCTAATAGTTATGCGGCGCCCCCGGATGGGGGCGTTTTTTTTTTTGCGCCGTGTGACTTGCCGCTCTGCATGCGCTGTGGTAAGATTGCGCTCGAAAGCGCGACCTACGCACGTTACGGGTCACGCCGAAAATTCGCGTGTCGCCCGGCGAATCGTCGGGTGGAATAATCTCGCACGTCGGTGGATCTGTCTGGCCGTGCCGCGCACCAGCGGCTCCGGACAGGGATGAAGCGGGCGGACGCTGAAACGGAAAGGATGATCCGCGATGGCTGATCTCTCCATGAAGGGCCTGCTGGAAACGGGCGTCCATTTTGGGCATCGCACCGGCAGGTGGCACCCCAGAATGAAACCGTTCATCTTCACTGAGCGCAACGGCATTCACATCATCGACCTGCAGCAGACAATGGAACACATAGTGCGTTGTTTTGATGTCGTGCGTGACGTGGTCGCCGAGGGCGGCGAAGTTCTTTTTGTTGGCACCAAGCGCCAGGCACAAGAAGCAATCCAGATCGAGGCCGAGCGATGCGAAATGCCCTATGTCAACCGGCGCTGGCTGGGCGGCATGATTACCAACTGGCGTACCATGAAAGAGCGCATCGGCGAGCTGGAACGTATGGAGCGCGAGCACGAAGCGGGTGAATGGGAAGGTCTCAAAAAGAAAGAGCGACTGATGCGCATGCGCAAAATCGCCAAGCTGCAGTATCGGCTGGGCGGCATCCGCAGCATGCGCGATTTGCCGCGAATAATGGTAGTGGTGGACATTCGGCGCGAATACACGGCGGTGCGTGAGGCCAATATTCTCGATATTCCAGTGATTGCCATGGTGGACACTAATTGTGACCCCTCCCCGGTGGAACACGTGCTGCCGGCGAACGATGACGCCATTCGGGCAATTCGATTGATTGTGGGACACCTCGCGGATGCGGTCGTCGAGGGGCGGCAATTGCGCAAGGACGAGGAGCCAGAGGACGGCCAACGCGCGGAAAGCATGGTCGCGGAAATGGTGACAGAGGCGGACGAGGACCTGCTCGGCGCGGCTACTCTCGCAAAACTGAGCAGTGGCGAATTGGAATTCGAAGATGCCATCGCTGAATCGGCGGCAGATACACCTGCGGTTCCGGAGCCTATGCCGGATGCCGCTGAGGCCGAAGCTGGCGTCGAGAAGCCGGAGCCCTCGGAGGTTGAGAGCGATGCTGCGGCCCAGACAGAAGCGGCTGCCGGCCCGCAACTCGAGGAATGATATGGCAGTATCTGTCGAACAGGTTAAGGAGCTGCGCAAGGCCACCGCTGCTCCGGTGTTGGACTGCAAGAAGGCGCTGCAGCACAGCGATGGGGACTTCGATCTGGCCGTGGACTGGCTGCGTCAGAAAGGGCTTTCCACAGCGGCGAAAAAAGCCGGGCGCACGGCCAATGAAGGCTTGATTGATGCGTACATTCATCACGGCAACCGCGTCGGCGTCGTCGCCGAGGTTAATTGCGAGACCGATTTCGTGGCGCGCTCGGAGGACTTTCGTGCGCTGGTGCATGACATTCTTCTGCACATCGCTATGGCCAACCCGTTGTGCGTGGATGTGGGTGACATCCCTGCGGGCGCCCTAGAAAGGGAGAAGGAACTTTTTCGTGAGAAAGCGCTGCAGGAGGGAAAACCAGAACAGATCGCCGAGAAGATTGTAGCTGGGCGGGTGGACAAGTATTATCAACAGGTCTGCCTGCTGCACCAATCTTTCATAAAGGATGAAGAGTTGAGCATTCAGGATCTAGTCAATCGCGCAATCGCGAAACTGGGTGAGAACATAGTCGTGCACCGTTTCACCCGTTTCGAACTGGGGAAATGAGATTCACCGGCCTCAGCTCTTGCCCACGCAAACATGGCTGAGGAATTCAAACACCAGCGCGTGCTGCTGAAGCTGGGCGGCGAGGCGCTCGCTCCGCCCTCCGGGGTCGGAATTGACCCGGGTAGAGCGGACGAGGTCGCCGAAATCATTAAAGCGGTCGCCGCGGTGGGCGTGCAGATAGCCATCGTCATTGGCGCCGGAAACCTCTGGCGCGGGAGCATTGGAATCGAGCGTGGCATGGAGCGCACCACGGCTGACCATATGGGCATGCTGGGTACGGTGATGAACGGGATTGCGCTTCAGGATGCGCTGGAGCGTGACGGGGTGGCCACCCGCATGCAGACGGCAATTGAAATGAAAGCCGTCGCGGAGCCATACATTCGCCGACGCGCAGTGCGCCATCTGGAAAAAGGGCGCGTGGTTATCCTCGGGGCTGGCACCGGCAACCCGTTTTTCACTACCGACACAGCGGGCGCGTTGCGCGCGATGGAGATCGATGCCAACATTCTCATTAAGGCCACAAAAGTGGATGGGGTGTACGACTTCGACCCGGCTAACACGGCTGAGGCCAAGAAGTTCGACACGCTCACTTACATCGACGCTATAAACCGGCGCCTGAAAGTGATGGATAGCACCGCGCTTTCGTTGTGCATGGATAACGATATGCCGATTGTGGTGTTGGATCTCTGGGGCGAAAACAGCCTGCTGAAGGCAGTGAAGGGTGAGTCGGTGGGCACCCTAGTCAGTCATTAAACCCAGTGGCTGCCCTCTTGCCAAATGTCGGCGGGCAGGTGTATCCTTTGAGCGGCACAATATATCCGACCGGTGAAGGGTCGCTGTGTGTCGCTGGTGGAGCCCTGCACATGATTGACGATGGTTAAGGAAGCGCTGCAAGATGCGTCCGAGCGCATGCAAGCCTCGGTGCGCGTGCTCGAGGATGAACTGGCCACAATCCGGACTGGCCGGGCTTCGCCGGTGCTGGTGGAGAAGTTGATGGTCAATTATTACGAACAGCCGACGCCGCTCAACCAACTGGCTACTATCAATGTGCCGGAGCCGCGCCTGCTTGCCATCCGGCCGTTCGATGCCAGTTCGCTGGTGGAGATTGAGCGCAGCATTCTGGCGTCAAACCTTGGACTGACCCCTAACAATGACGGTAAAATCATCCGGCTGAGCATTCCGCCGCTGACGGAAGAGCGGCGGCGGGAGTTGACGCGCGTGGTCGGGCAGCGGGTGGAGGAAGCGCGCGTTGCGGTGCGCAATGTGCGCCGTGACACGCAAAATGATTTGCGTGAGTTTGAGCGCGAGAAGATATTATCGGAGGATGACTTGGGGCACGGCCAGAAGGAATTGCAACAACTTACAGATGATTCTGTGGAAGCGATAAACATGCTTGGAGAACGCAAGCGCGATGAAATAATGCAGGTATAATTAGTCTATCAATCGAAAGCGCCACAGGCACAATGGGACAGGCGCATCCCGCCACCGCGAAAAACCGTTCAAACCGCAGCAACACCGGAATGTCTGCATCCGAAGACAATGGCCCCCTGACGGTCATCCCGCAGCATTTAGCCATCATCATGGATGGCAACGGCCGCTGGGCGCAGCAGCGCGGGCTGCCGCGGTTGGCCGGGCACCGTGCGGGCACGGAGAACTTACGCAGAATTATTGAAGAGTGCGTTCGGCTGGGAATTAAGTACCTTACCATCTACGCGTTTTCCACCGAAAATTGGCGCCGCCCTCCGGAGGAAGTCTCGGGGCTTATGGCGCTGCTGGAGAATATGCTGGAGCGCGAATTGCGGGCGCTTCAAAAAAACGGGGTGAAGATCCGGCATCTGGGCCGCTGTGACGGCGTCAATGAGCGCCTAGTGCGTAAGATAACTGATGCGGTGGAAAGCACGCGTGACAACAGCACCCTGGTGCTTAATGTAGCTTTCAATTATGGCGGCCGGGATGAGGTCGTGCGCGCTGTGCAGCGCATCATTTCCGCCGAGCTGACGCCCGAGGAAATCACCGAGAAGGTCATCAGCAGCCAGTTGTACACTGCGGGACAGCCGGACCCAGACCTGATCATCCGCACCAGTGGCGAATACCGCATTAGCAATTTTCTGGTCTGGCAGGGCGCTTATTCGGAATGGTATTTCACGCCTGCTCTGTGGCCGGATTTCGACGAAGAGGAGCTCCACCGGGCGCTCGTGTTTTTCGGCGGCCGCGAGCGCCGCTTCGGGTTGGTCTCCGAACAGGTGGGATGATGCTGCGCCAGCGGCTGACAACAGCGGCTTTGCTGGTGCCGGTTTTCCTGTGGGTGATTCATCGCGGCGGTTGGTTGTATGGCGTGGTGGTGCTGGTGCTTCTAACTATTGGCGCATGGGAGTTTACGCGCATTGCCACTGTCGCGGGAACGCGGCCTTCAGCCTCGGTTAGCATTGCGGGCGTGTGGGCAATTGCGGGTGGAGTGGCGCTGGCGGATGGCCGCTGGATGGTTCCAGTCGTTGCCGCGCTGCTGCTTTGCGCTACCGCATGGCACGTCATCGCCTTCGAGCGCGGCGCGCGCACCCCGCTTCAGGATTGGGCTGCGACGCTGGCGGCGCCGCTCTATCTGGGTGGATTCGGAGGTCACCTGTTGGCGCTGCGCCTGTTGCCCCATGGCGCATGGTGGACGCTGACTGTGCTGCCCGCCATGTGGCTTTCGGATACAGGCGCATATGCCATGGGCAGCTGGATGGGAAAACGGCCGATGGCGCGCCGCACCAGCCCGAACAAAACCTGGGAGGGTTTCTTCGGCGGCGCGGTTTGGGGAGCGGTGTTCGGCGGCTTGTTGACCGAACTCTGGCAGCGCGTTGGCGCCCTCACGCCAGCCGTGCTTGGCTGGCGTGAGGGCGTGGTCATTGGCCTGCTGGTCTCATTGGCCGGGCCAGTGGGAGACCTGGCGATTTCGATGCTCAAACGCCAGACCGGCATTAAAGATACTGGCCGGCTGTTGGCCGGTCACGGCGGGGTGCTTGACCGGATTGATTCGTGGCTACTGGCGGGGGCAGCCAGCTATTATTACATTTTCTGGGTTGCCCTGTGATGAATGTTTGGCGTTTATCGAAAGTGAAACTTCAGTCCCTGGCGCGGCGCGATGGGTATGCCATTGGAGGCTGCGGTGCGCCTCTGATGGCCAAACGCAACCGGTTTTCGCGACGAAAGGAGAAGCGAAATGAGCATCTCTGAGCCGAACCGTAACCTTGCACTGGAACTGGTGCGGGTGATCGAGGCGGCTGCGCTCGCGGCCGGGCGCTTCATGGGGCGCAACGACAAAAACGGCAGCGACGAGGCCGCAGTGGAAGCGATGCGGCTGATGCTTAACAGCATCGAGATGAAGGGAAAGGTCATTATCGGCGAGGGCGAAAAAGATGATGCCCCAATGCTGTTTAACGGCGAGGAACTGGGGACAGGAAACCCTCCGGAGGTGGACATCGCGGTGGACCCTATAGACGGCACCCGACTGTTGGCGCTCGGGCGGGCAAATGCGCTGGCGACCGTGGCGGTGGCCGACCGCGGCAGCATGTTTAACCCGGGCCCGTTCGTGTATATGCAGAAAATCGCCGTCGGGCCGAGTGCAAAGGGCGCAATCGATGTGGAGGCTTCCCCGCTGGAGAACCTGAACCGCATCGCCCGCGCGAAGGGATGCGGACTTGATGATCTGACTGTAGTGGTGTTGGACCGCCCACGCCACGAGCAATTGCTCGCGGAGTTGCGCGCCACCGACGCGCGCATCCGCCTGATAACGGATGGAGACGTCGCTGGGGCTGTAATGACCGCCTGGCCCGAGTCCGGAATTGACGTACTCATGGGGGTCGGCGGCACGCCGGAAGGAGTACTATCGGCATGCGCGCTGCAGTGCATGGGCGGCGAACTGCAAGGCAAGCTCTGGCCGCGCAACGAGGAGGAGATTCAACGCGGCGAGGCGATGGGCTACGACTTTGATGTAGTGTTGCGCATGGGGGATTTGGTGCGCAGCGACAATTGCTTTTTTGCGGCCACTGGCATTACCGATGGCGAGTTGGTGCACGGAGTGAAATATTATGGTAACGGCGCGCGAACGCATTCTCTCGTCATGCGCTCCACATCAGGTACGGTGCGGGAAATAGCAACCCGGCACCGCTGGGAGAAACTGATGCGTTTCTCGAATATTGCGAATGGGAAGGATTAGGTTATGGACATAGCAAAACTGGAAAAGAATAAGCTGGAGGGCTTGCGCAAGCTGGCCCAGGAGATGGACGTACCGGGTCACAGCCGGCTGAAAAAGGACGAGCTGATTCTCAGTCTTCTGCGCGCCAATGCCGAAAAGAAAGGCCTGAAGCTGCGGGGCGGCGTGCTGGAAGTGGTTGATGACGGCATCGGATTCTTGCGTTCCGGGCATCTGTTGCCGGGCCGAGATGATGTTTATGTTAGCCAGTCGCAGATCAAGCGTTTCGGCATGCGTACCGGCGACATGGTTATTGGGCAGGTGCGCGCGCCAAAAGACACCGAGAAATATTACGGCCTGATTCGGGTAGAAGCTGTCAACGGTCTGGACCCAGAAGAGGCTAAACAGCGTCCGGTTTTCGAATCGCTCACCCCGATTTTCCCGGATGAACGCTTCGATCTAGAAACCGACCGGCATGCGCTCGCCACCCGGATGATAAACCTAGTGGCGCCCATCGGAAAAGGCCAGCGTGGTCTAATTGTCTCCCCGCCCAAGGCAGGCAAGACCACTGTGCTCAAGCAGATTGCCAATGCGATTTCTCTCAAGTATCCGCAGGTGCATCTAATGGTGGCTTTGATCGGAGAGCGTCCTGAGGAAGTGACCGATATGGACCGCTCGGTGGATGCCGAGGTTGTGGCCAGCACGTTTGATGAACCAGTGACATCGCACGTCAAGGTGGCCGAAATGGCGCTCGCACGCGCCCGGCGGTTGGTTGAGGGCGGACGGAACGTGGCTATTCTGCTGGATTCCATCACACGCCTTGCACGTGCGTACAATTTGATTGTCATTCCTTCTGGACGCACTCTTTCAGGCGGCCTCGACCCGGCGGCGTTGTATCCGCCAAAACGCTTCTTCGGCGCGGCGCGCAACATCGAGGACGGCGGCTCGCTAACCATTGTGGCCACCTGCCTCGTGGATACCGGCTCTCGCATGGACGACATGGTTTACGAAGAATTTAAAGGCACCGGAAACATGGAGCTGCATCTTTCGCGCAAATTGCAGGAACGCCGCATTTTCCCGGCGCTGGATATTGACCGCTCATCCACCCGGCGGGAGGAATTGCTGCTCGGGCCGGATATTACCCAGCGTGTCTGGCTGATGCGTCGCATGTATAACCAGATGATTGCATCACCGCCAAACGGGGCCGGCATGGATGTGGCCGCCGCCACCGAAGCTGTCAACCAACAGATCCGACAGACGGAAAACAATTTTGAGTTCTTGGAACAACTGGGCAAAACGGCTGAATAAACCGGAACTTGAATGGTTGGGCCATGCTCGCATGGCCACCCGGGAGGGCATCCGGCTTCCCAGTCCATCCGCGGGCTGCGCGCACTGTTGAAGCGTTACAGTTACCACCTCGTCCTGATTGGATTGACAGCCGCTGCGGTGGGGTTGTTTCGATGGAATCCGCTGGAGCGGCTGGAAGCCCGGCTTGAGTTCCCACTGCTTTTCTCTCAACTGCAATCAAGCGCCACCAACGGCGTCGGGCTGCCCGGGATACTGATGACGCCGGGTGTGGAGGAGAGGATGCCCGTTCCGCCACTGACCCGGCACATCAACCCGCACACACTTATTCCTAGGCGACCTCGGCAGGAGGTAATCACGTACACGGTTCGCTCCGGGGATACCCTTTTCGGCATTTCAGAGAAATACGGCATTACTCCGGAGACCGTGTTGTGGGGCAATCCGGTGCTGAAAGATGACCCCCACCTGCTCAGTCCCGGGCAGGAACTGCTGATTTCCCCGATCACCGGCGTGCTGCGCGTGGTCTATAAAGACGACACGATTGAAGGGCTTGCAGCGGCGTACCAAGCGAGCGCGGACGATATCCTGAACTGGCCGGGCAATCATCTTGACGTGGATAATCCGGTGTTGGTGGAGGGAACCGTTATAGTGGTTCCCGGCGGCGAACGTGATTTCGTGCAGTGGACGGTTCCACGCATCACGCGAGCGCAGCGCAACCCGCTGCCCACCGGGGCCGGACCCGGAGCGTGCGCGGGCGGATATTCAGGCGGCGCGGTGGGGTCGGGTAGCTTCATCTGGCCCGCGGTCAATCACTACCTTTCCGGCTTCGGTTACAGTTCCTACCATGCCGGAATTGACATTGCGGCCGGTCAGGGTGCTCCCATCTACGCCGCTGACAGCGGCGTGGTGATGTTCGCCGGGTGGAGCAACTGGGGCTACGGTTACATGGTGGTCATCGACCACGGTAACGGTTGGCAGACGCTCTACGCGCATCTCTCGCAATGGAACGTGAGCTGTGGGCAATCTGTGTATCAAGGCAATGTGGTCGGGCTCTCAGGCAGTACCGGGAATTCCACTGGCCCGCATCTGCATTTCGAAATAAACTACCAGGGTTCTCGCCCGAACCCGTGGAATTATCTCCCCTGAGCCGCATCTTACAATGAAACTCTCTGTGATAATCCCGGTGTTCAACGAAGCGGAGACCATTTTTGAGCTGGTGGAACGCGTACGCCGGGTTCCGCTGGAAAAGGAGCTGGTGCTGGTGGACGACTCCTCCTCCGACGGTTCTGGTGAAATCTTGGCGCGGCTGGGCGCTGACGCCGACACCACCGTGTTGAGCCACCCGGTCAATAGAGGTAAAGGCGTTGCCATAGCCACCGCGCTGCGCGCAGCCAGTGGAGATGTGGTCGTGATACAGGATGCAGACCTGGAATATGACCCGAATGATTTCCTGAAGCTGATAGAGCCGATTGAAAAAGGGGTGGCGCAGGTAGTGTATGGCGTCCGCGACCTGAGCAGCCAGCGGGCTATTATGCACGCAGGAAACCGCTTCCTCACCTGGCTCACGAGTGTGCTATTTGGGGTGCGGTTGCACGATATGGAGACCTGCTACAAGATGATGACGCGGTCGGTGTATAACTTGCTTTCACTTGAGTGCCGCCGCTTCGATGTAGAGGCCGAGATCACCGCGAAAATTCTGCTAGCCGGCTTCAGCATTCATGAGCGCCCAATCGCGTACAATGCTCGTTACGACAACAAGAAACTCTCCCCGCTGGACGGATTGCCCACGCTGCGCGCGCTGATAAAATACCGTTTTTTCTCTTGACTGATCCCGACCTATTCGACCACGCACTGCAGGAACGAATGGCTGCGGAAGCTCCGCTGGCAGCTCGAATGCGCCCGCGCAGCCTTGAAGAGTTCGTCGGTCAGCAGGAAATCGTTGGGCCCGGTCGGCTGCTGCGCCGCGCAATCGAAGCCGATCGACTCTTCTCATCAATTCTGTTGTGGGGGCCGCCGGGCAGCGGCAAAACCACGCTGGCGCACATTATCGCCAATTCCACTGCATCGCATTTCACTACGCTCAGCGCTGTTCTGGCGGGAGTGCGCGAGCTGCGCGCGGTGATAGCGGCCGCGCTGGAAAGGCGCAAACTGCACGGTGTACGCACCATCCTATTTGTTGACGAGGTGCATCGCTGGAACAAAGCGCAGCAAGACGCGCTGCTTCCGCACGTGGAGCGCGGAGTGATCGTGCTCATCGGAGCGACCACCGAAAACCCATACTTTGAAGTTATTGGTGCGCTGGTGTCGCGCTCGCGCGTCTTTCAGTTCCGGGCGCTCTCGGACGATGATACGCGTTGGGTGCTGCAAGAGGCGCTGAAGGATTCAGAGCGTGGTTACGGCGGGCAAAAAATTGACGTCGCGAAGGCCGGGCTGGAGCACCTGGTGACGGTGGCGGGCGGCGACGCGCGCAACGCGCTCAACGCGCTCGAACTGGCGGTTGAATCCACCCCGCCCGCCGCAGACGGTGTGATAGAGATAACACTGGATGTGGCGCAGGAATCGATTCAACGGCGCGCTGTGCTTTATGATCGCGACGGTGACGCGCACTACGATACCATCAGCGCCTTCATCAAATCAGTGCGCGGTTCCGACCCGGATGCCGCGCTCTACTGGCTGGCGAAGATGCTCTACGCGGGCGAATCTCCGCGCTTCATTCTGCGCCGGCTGCTTATTCTGGCAGGCGAGGATGTCGGTCTGGCCGATCCTATGGGGCTGGTAGTGGCCAACGCGGCCGCACAGGCGTTTGAGTATGTCGGGCTTCCCGAGGGCGTATATCCGTTGGTGGAAGCCACGCTTTATCTCTCCACTGCGTCGAAATCCAACAGCGCCGGTAGTTTTTTTCAGGCGCATAAAACAGTGGAAAAAGAGGGACGTACGGATGTACCCATACATTTGAAAGATGCGAACCGGGATGCGGCTGCGCTCGGACATGGCGAGGGCTACAACTATCCGCACGAGGAACCCGGACATCACACCGGGCAGCAGTACCTGCCGACTGGTCTGTTGGGAAGGTATTTCTATAAGCCTACGGATCAGGGCTATGAAGCCGAAGTTGAGCAGCGCCTGGAGCGCTGGCGGGCAGCG
>DASCOB010000153.1:0-38968 GCA_036011785.1 Anaerolineales bacterium
TTTCAGGGCGCATGCCCAGCTTGCGCATCACCCCGATGGACTGAGCGGCGAAGGCCTCGTTCAGTTCAATCAAGCCGATATCAGAGAGCGATAGTTGCAGCCGCTTGAGCAGCTTCTCGGTGGCCGGGATGGGACCGTATCCCATTACGCCGGGGTCGACGCCGGCCACGGCGGACCCGAGCCAGCGCGCCATCGGCTGCAGGTCGAGTTCACGGGCCCTTTCCGCGCTCATCAGCAGCAGCGCCGCCGCGCCATCATTGATGCCGCTGGAATTCCCCGCGGTCACTGTGCCGCCCTTGCGGAAGGCGGGGCGGAGCCGCGCCAGTTGCTCCATGCTGCTATCGAGTACGTATTCGCCATTCTCGTGGCGGTAACGCGGGTGTTCGTCGTTGTCCACAATCACCGCATCGCCTTTGCTCTGCGGCACGGAAATCGGTGCTATTTCGTCTGCGAACCTGCCGGAGTTGATGGCCGCGACCGCGCGCCGGTGACTCTCTAGCGCACAGGCATCCTGCTCCGCGCGCGTGATGTCCATCTCCTCAGCGATGTTCTCCGCCGTCTCGCCGAGGCTAATTATCGGGTACAGTGCATCCAGCTTCGGATTGGGATAACGCCAGCCGACCGTGGTGTCGTAAATCTGCGGGTGGCCGACCGGGTGGCTGCGCCCCGGCTTGGGGAGTGACCACGGCGCGCGGCTCATGCTCTCCACGCCCGCGCCGATAAACACATCCGCCTCGCCAACCAGTATCGCCTTGGCCGCCTGATTGACCGCCTCAAGCGCAGAGGAGCAATTTCGGTTCACCGTCACCCCGCCCACTTCCTTCGGGAAGCCGGCCAGTAACAGAGCCATGCGCGCCACGTCGCGGTTGTCCTCCCCAGCCTGATTGCCGCAACCAGCGTACACGTCCTCCACAAGCGCCGGGTCGATGCCGGCGCGCTCAATCAGCGCTTTGAGCGTCTCGGCCAGCAGGTCGTCGGGGCGCACGGCTGCCAACGCGCCACCCAGTTTTCCGACCGGGCTGCGCACCGCGGCGACGATTACAGCTTCGCTGCTCACGAAACCCGCTCCAACGAGCCGATGAAATCAGCGAAGCGCTGCACCACCGCCCGCGTTTCGGGATGGTGCTGTTGCATAAGCCGCTCCGGGTCGGGGTCATCCGCGAAAGCTGCCAGCAGCCCGGCTGCCTGCTCATCGGTACCAACATCGAGGTAGCTGCTGGAGAGCCGCAGTGTGAGTTCTCCGGGGTCATCGCCAAAGGCGCTGCCCGGCAACGCAGCAATCTGGTAATCCTCCAGCAGCAGCTGTGCAAGCTCAGCAGAGGTGCGCACCCCACGCTCGGCCAGCGCCGCCTTCCAGCGCGCGAAAGAAGGATAGAGGTAGAAGCCACCCTGCGGCTCCGGCATCGAAACGCCAAACTCCGCCAGAGCGTCGTACAGATGGCGGGTACGCGCCGCGTGCATGCGCGTGCAATCTTGAATGTGTCTCTCTATCTCGGCAGCGCCGCTGTAAGCCACCATGGCCGCATGTTGCACCGGGGCGGCCACGCATGACCAGATCGCGCCTGCCAGATTGTGCAGCGCATCGGTCAACGCCCGGCCGGGCGCTCCCGGTGGAAGAATGGCCACCCCGAAACGCCAGCCGCCCAGCGAAAGATGTTTGCTCGTGCCGCCGGTGACCACCGTGCCCTGCGGGTAGTGATCATAGACCGAAGCACGCGGCGCGTCCGCATGGGTGGTCAGCATGTAAATCTCATCGCTGAGCACAGTCAATCCGCGCTCCCGTGCCAGCGCGGCCAGCGCCTGCGCTTCCGCCGACGTCATCACCGTTCCAGTCGGGTTGTGCGGATTCGAATAGAGAAGTGTGGTCGGACTCGCCCCCCTATTAAGATAAGCGCGGACTCGTTCCGCATCAAGGCGATAACCCTGCCGCCCGTCCATGGGCACATAAGAGAAGGGCCGATTAGTCAAAGCCGCCTGCGGCGCGTACGAGACCCAGGTCGGCGTCGGAAGGATGACCTCACCGCGCAGCGCCAGCATCAGAGCATAAAGAAGCGCCTTGCTTCCCGGCCCCACCACCACCTGCTCTGCATCCAGTTCCCAGCCGAACTTGTTTTGATAATACGCGCCGATTGCCTGGCGCAGCGCGGGTATTCCCAGCAGTGGCTGGTAGCTGCGCTGCTGCGCGTTCTCACCCAAAGCTTGCGCGATAAGCGCGTGCACCGGAAAGCGTGATTCGCCGAAGCCGAGGTGATAGACCGGCTGCCCCGCCGCCCGCAGCCGGCGCACGCGGTCATTGATTTGAAGAGTTAAAGAGGGCTGCAGATTGCCAACAGCTGCTCGCACCGGAACCGCGGGCGTGGATGCAGCTATCATGCATCCTCCCCCACGCTACCGAGCGCACCGTCGTAGCCCAGCGCATGCGAGATTTCGAGCGCCGTTGCGCGCACCTGCGGTGAAATGCGGTTCTCGAGCTCGGCGCGCGAAACCAGAGCCGCCGGCACCGCGCTATTGATGGAGGCGACCACTTCGCCGTGGTCGTCCAATATCGGCGCCGCCGTGGAACGCAATCCGAGTACCCACTCCTCATCGTTGAGCGAATAGCCAAGTTCCTGCACCCGCTCCAGATCCGCGCGCAGCGCGGAACGACCGGAAGTGGTGTGCTGAGTGTAAGCCGGCAGCTCGGCCCCCTCAAGGCGACGCTGCAATTCATCCGACGGCAGAAAAGCCAGTATCGCTTTTCCGAGCGAGGCCGCGTGCGCCGGAATGCGCGAGCCCAACCCGAGCACCACGCCCAGCACCGCGTTGTGCCGCACCCGGTCGATGTAAATCACGTCCATACCATCGAGTACGGCCATGCTCACCGTCTGGCCGACCTGCTGCGCCAACCGCTCGGTGAAAGGCCGCGCCAGATGACGCAGCTCGAGGCTGGAAAGGGTGGTGAACCCGAGTTGCAGCACCTTCAGGCTGGGACGATAGCGCCTGTTTTCGTCATTCCGTTCAAGATAGCCTAGATTGGATAGGGTGGAGAGAATTCGGAATACGGTGGCCTTGCTCAGGCCACTGGCAGCCACGATGTCGGAAAAAGACATTGTCGGCCGCTCACGAGAGAAGAGCGCCAACACGTTCAGGCCGCGCGCAAGCGCCTCTACTTTATACATAGCAGTTTGTTGACAGGGTGAAGAGTTTCATTACGCGAAACTCAGTTCCTTTCAGTAAAACATATCGTATCACGAGTGCACCGGAGGTGTCAAGTGTTGACGTGCTCCGGAAGCAATGAACGTGTTGTCGGTCAGGGCGCAGCCGTGGCTGCCACGGGCGTCCCAGGGGGCGGCGTCGCCGAAACAGGCGCCGGCGTGCTCATGGAATTGGGCGAGAATGTCCATGTGACCACTTCGCCGAACTCGCCCATTATGCCTTCATCCCGCTGGTTGAAAAGCACGCGCACGCCTGCGCCGTTGCCAGTTGTCAGTTCAATCTGTTCATCAGCGAAGTAATCGCGCCGCTCGCCTCGCTGCAGCATGCCCTGGAATTCCAGCGCGCCATCCACAGTGACGCGCACAAAAGAACGCTGCTCCGCAAGTAGGGTGAGCTGCACATCGGAGAAATTCACTAGCGGCGGCGGGTGTGTGGGCGTTGCCGGCGCATAGCTGAGGAATGTCGGGGTGATGGTCGGACCGAGTACCACCGGAGTGGCCACCGCCGGGCGCGGAGAGCGGATTGACCGCGCCATCCGCGCGCCGCCCCAGAAGAAAAAGGCAATCAGGCCAACGAAAAGAATGGCGCTGACAAAGGTGTCCGGCGTGATAATCCGGCGCACGCGCAACCACGGACCGCTCGCAACCGGCGCAGTGGCGGCGGGCGTAGCGGGTGCTGCAGCCGGCTTGGCCCGGGGCGCCACCGGCGGGAGAACGCTTGCCCGCCTGCGCCGAAACAGTTTCCGCCATCCGTGCCTTTCTTTAATTTGCAATGCCTGCTGCAAGCGCAGCAACGCACTCTCCGGCTCAAGGCCCACCTGTCGCGCGTAGTTGCGCAAGAATCCGCGCAGCTGCACCTCGGTAGGCAATGCATCCAGGTCGCCCTGCTCTAAAGCCCGCAGGTACTTCACGCGGATGCGAGTGGCCTGCTCCAACTCGCGCAGCGAAAGGCCGCGCGCCTCGCGCGCGTGGCGCAGCTGCTCGCCCAGTTCAGCTAACAACACCTTCCGCACGGCCCCCGCCCGCAACAAACTGGGTGTATTAGGCCATATACAATCTGGTCACCCATCCGGGGTTATTTGCTCAATGCGATAGCGTTTGCGGAAGTCATCCAACGGCACCATGTCGCCGTTATCCTGCAGGTACCAGTGCTCCCATCCGTTGCAGGGCGAGCCGTCCATCAGATGCGCCCCGGCTCTGTGAATGCTGCCTTCGAAGCCGTCATTGGTGCGCAGGCGGGCGTCTGGCTTGATTGTCGCGCTGCGCTGCTTGTCTTTGCGGAAGTACAGCTTCTGGCCGGGTTTCAGATAACCGCCTTCCAGCAAGGCCGAGAACGGTATGCGCGCCGCCGTTTTTTTCTTACTGCGCACATCGAAAGAAGCCGCCTGAAAAAACTCAGGTTCAACAGCGTCGATGCGCTCTTGGGCCAGTTTTGCGTAGTTCTCTTCGCGCTCGATTCCGATCCAGGCGCGGTGCAGAAGCTTCGCAACGGCACCGGTCGTTCCACTCCCAAAGAACGGGTCTAAAACAAGGTCGCCGGGATTGCTGCAGGAGAGAATAACCCGATACAGGAGCGCCTCCGGCTTCTGGGTGGAATGCCCTTTGACGCCGTATTCGTCACGCACGCGCTCCGCGCCTCTGGCAACAGGCAGCCGCCACCAGTCACTGCGCATCTGCTTTTCTTCGTTCATCCCTTTCATGGCCTGATGGTTGAAGGTGTATCGATTGCCCTTTCCGGTGCTAGCCCAGATCAGGGTCTCGTGCGCATTGGTGAAGCGAACGCCGCGAAAGTTGGGCATCGGATTGGTCTTGATCCAGAGTACATCGTTCAGAATCCAATAGCCTAGATCTTGCATCATCTTGCCCACGCGGAAGATATTGTGGTAGCTGCCGATGACCCAGAGAGAACCGGTGGGTTTGAGCACGCGCTTGCACGCGGTTAGCCACGCGCGCGTAAATTCATCGTAAGCGGCGAAGCCTTCGAACTGGTCCCATCGGTCTGTGACTGCATCTACTTTGGTCATGTTGGGGCGATGCAGCTCGTTCTGCAACTGCAGGTTATAGGGCGGGTCAGCGAAAACCAGGTCAACCGCTTGCGCCGGCATTGATTGCATTACAGAAATGCACTCGCCTGTGATTATCTGGTTTGGCTGCAAACGCATCCATCACCTTCCCGGCATCAAGTTGAACGCTGACGGAAATGACATGGTTTCTCAGAGCGGGTTGTGCGCACAGGGAGCACGGATGCCCGCACCATTATACTCAGAGAACCGCTGCATGCAGCCCGTGCGTCGCCCTGGCTAGGGCTATAGTCAAGCTGTGGGTGTGTCGATAACTTCGGCGGGTCAGCCCATGGCGAACCGCCACATCAAGCTACTCGGCTGCAGGGGGCGGGTCGTCGACCTCAACCTCGGGTTCAATCTGCCCGGCCTCCCCGGAGGATTCTGGCTCGGGCTGCGCGGCAACCGCATCGGTCTCCGTTTCCAGTTGCTGTTCGTCTGTGGCGACATCATCCGGGCCAGGGGGCTCTTCATCCTCAGGATAGAGCACTGCAGTCACAGTGGGCACCAGGTCCGCGGTCAAGCGAACGGGCACCTCGAACACGCCGGTCTCGCGCAGCGGGGGCGCCATCACGCTGCGGCGGTCGACCGCCTCACCGGTCGCAGCCTCAATCGCATCTGCAACCATCTGATGCGTGACCGAGCCGTATAGCCGACCCTGCTCGCTGGCGCGCACGGGGAACTCCAGCCGCAGGCCAGTGAGCGCTTCCGCGACTCCCGCCTTTTCGCGGTTTTCGTGCTGGCGCAGTTTATCGCCGGACGCACGCACGCGCTCCGCCTGCTTTAGCGCTCCAGCCGTGGCCGCGGTGGCAAAACCGCGCGGCAGCAGGAAATTGCGCGCGTAGCCATCAGCAACCTTTTTGACATCACCGGCTAGGCCCAACTTATATACATCTCTGAGCAGCAAAACTTTCATGGAGATTCAAGCCCTTTCCGAGGTAATGCAACCTCATGGCACTAGGGGCGAAGGGTACAACGCCCTGATTGTCAACTCCCCGGCAGTCGGGGGTGAACATTTTACCAGAGATTACGGCTGCCTGCCAATCGCGACTCATCCGCTGGCGGTCACGTTGGCAGCGGCGATCCGGGCGGCCACCTTCGCGTTGTTTTCGAGTAGCGCAACGTTCGCGCGCAGGCTGCCGCCACTGGTGAGCGCCTCCATCTGCCGCAGCAGGAATGGCGTCGTCTCTTTGCCGCGCACGCCCTCGCCTCGCGCCCGCTCCAGAGCGCGCTCAATGGCTGCCTCCATTTCAGCTTTCGGCATCGCGGCCTGCTCGGGGGGCGCCACCGCCACCACCACCCCACCGCTCAACCCGAGCGCACGCTGTGCCTGTAGCAGCGCAGCCACCTGTACGGGTTCGTCGGCGCGCAAATCCAGCGTCAGTCCGCTGCTGCGGGAATAAAACGCGGGCAGCTCGTCGACGCCATAACCGACCACCGGCACGCCGTGCGTCTCCAACCACTCGAGTGTTGCGGAAAGGTGAAGGATCGCTTTAGCGCCGGAACAAACCACCACGACCGGGGTGCGCGCCAGTTCAGGAAGGTCGGCCGACACATCGAAGCGATCGCCGCGATGCACCCCACCGATGCCGCCAGTGGCCAGCACCCGAATGCCAGCCCAGTGCGCAGCCATCATGGTGCCAGCCACAGTGGTCGCGCCGTCAAGCTGCCGCGCGACTGCAGTCGGGAAATCGCGCCGGCTCACTTTTAGCACACCTGAGCTCTCGGCCAGCTGCGCCAGCTCGCTCTCGGATAGACCAATTTTCACTCGCCCACCCAGCACAGCCACGGTGGCAGGGATTACGCCCTGTTCGCGCACCACATGCTGTAGACGCCGCCCGATTTCCAGATTCTGCGGGCGCGGCATACCGTGCGCAATCACGGTTGATTCTAGCGCCACCACCGGCCCTCCGGCCTGCAGGGCGGCAGCTACCTCGGGGAGGATATCCATCGGCATGTCACTCATAATCCACCTCCAATCATCGCTCCGTCAGTACTCAGTCTGCCAGCACGTTTATTTCGGCGACCACCACCGAACCATGCGGAAAATCAGATGATGTCAGGCGCTCGCCGCTGCGGGGATGATACATCCCGGAGCGCAGGCTGTAGCGGCCCGGCTCGAGGTCGCCCGCAAGCGTAAGTGCATGAAAATCGGAGACGTACTCTTCGGGAAGCCATCCGGGGGTGGGCCGCGTCCAGCCCGCCGGCTCGCCGTCCGATTGCGCTCGCAGCACTCCGCGCTCATCGAGCAGATGGACGAACACGCGGTATGACTCCGGAGTTTCCGCGCGTGCCCGCCAGACCAGCGTGAGCGCAAGTTTATCACCAGCGGTAACACTGTACCCATCCAGTAGATACCCAGCGAGCACAGCCACATTGCCGAGAGGAACATGCAGCGGCTCAGTGCCGGCCGGAGCGCTGAAGCTGCGTTCCGGCGCAATCACGTTGAGCCCTCCACGTGGAAGGAATTCGCCCACAGGAGAACCGTCCGGGCGCAGCAAGGTCAACCGCCACCTGTATTCACCGCCAGGGAGCGCCGCTGGCAGCCGAAAGATGTACTGGTCGCGGAGCACCTCGTCCGGCTGCCAGCGGCCGGAGGGATAATCTGGACTGAGTTGAAAACCGAATTGCGCTCCGTTGTCCCCGTCGGTCTCCTCCAGGATGAGACGCACGTTGCGCCTCTCAGTGACAATGCCCACACCGCCCCAGACAGCGTGAATTCCAATCAGGTCGCCCGGGGCAGCTTCGGCACGATCGACCTGAAAATCCCACAACGTCCACCATTCCTCGCTTAGCAGCGCCAGCGGCCGCGCTCCCACGAATGAAGTACGGTCCGGATGCGTGATGTGCAAGCTTCCTAGCCGCGCGATATGCAACGGCTGCAGCGTGTCTTTGCGGAAGGCGACCAGTTCTAACTGATATTCGCCCGGGGGCGTGCCCGGAAGCGGGCGCAGCGCGTAGTTATCGAGCACGTATTTTTCCGGTGGCCAGAAATCTGTGCCCGGCGCGAAGCGCCATCCCTGCGGGCGCACAATCTCGGGCGTATTCCACAGGCGGCCATCGTCATCGCGCAGGCGTACGTTGAACCCGTAAGACAGCCCGAGCCGCCGCTGCGCCTGCCAGTAAAGGTCGAGTTGCACTTCGCCATCGGCGGGAATGGCGGCCGCGCTGAGCGAATAGCCGTGCAGCCAGAGCTCACCGCCAAAGTCGATGCCGAGCGCGTTCTCCATGGTCAATGGCCGATTGCCGGGCGCGAGGCCGTGTCGCCGCACTGGGTTTTCGACGCGGGTCGAAAACAGAAAGAGCGGCAGCCAAACAGCAGCGAACAGCCAGACCGGTCGCATGGCCATCCGCCGAAACCGCACAGGTAGCCGGGCTGTGGATAACTTGAATCCCAAAGCAATGGCCAGCGCCAGCGCCGCCAAGCTGAAGCCGCCGGCCCACTGCCGCGCCGGAGTGGAGTCGAAAGAGAGCGTCAGCGTGTGTTCACCGGCGGGTACAGAAACAGCCATCAATCCGTGCGGGCGCGTAACGCGAAGATGCGTAGGGTTCCCGTCAAGGCTGGCGCGCCAGCCCGGAAAATAAAAATGACGGAAGGTCAGCGTGGCGCTCTGCTCGGCAAGAACGCGGTATTCATCGCGCAGCAGCTGGTTATGCACATGTTCCGCCCTCACCCCTGCGGGCAGTCGCGCGCGCAGCAGCCGGTCCGGGTCAGGGTCCGATAGCAGCGCGTCGCGCTGCGCCTCGCTATCGGGAAGTTGCTGCACCCAACGCGGCAAATACTCCGCAGTGGAGGAAGTGCCGATCAGCCAGGGCGGCAGCTCAAAACGCGCCAGGTCGGCCGCGCTTTCCGGAGCGGTCAGCGCTTCCCGCGGCGGGTAAAACCAGGGTAGGCCGTTGGCGATGAGCAAAGCAACGCAAATGAGCAGCACCGGAATTCTCCCGCGCGCGTGCGCCGGCAGCACCCCTGCGGCGAGCAGCGCGAGCAGCAACGAGGCCGGCGCGACGAAACGCCACGGCCAGAGTGTGAGCTGCAACGGAGGCAGGGCGTCCCAGATCCAGCGCGACTGCGGCAGCACCAGAAACAATGCCGCGAGGCAGAGTACGCCGAGAAAGCCCAGTTCACGCACAGCAGCAGCCTGCGCCGCGCGCGCGCGCCAGACCGCCAGCACAGCCAGCCCGAGCGTGACCACTGCGAGCGGACTCGATACCGGCGGGTTTAGCAGGTCGCTATCCACCGGCACCGGTGGATAGGTGAATAGCCCGGAAAGTGGGGTAAAGTTCTGGTGATAGACGATGCCGGTGGATGCATATCCGGCTGCCACCTGCGCAAAGTCCAGTTCGAGCAGCGCCGGCAGCCAGTAAACGGCCGCCAGTCCCAGTCCCAGCCCGGCAGCCGCGCTGACACGACCGAGGGCAGCAGCTACAAGTTCGCGTCCCCGCCAGAGCGCGTACGCCAGCAGCAGCGGGGACAGTTGCAGCGCAGAACCGTTGTGGGAGAGGATAATCACTGAATAAGCCACGCCGCCCCAGAGCACAAACGTGCGTTCCCCTCGCGCCGCGCGCGCCCAAGCCCAAAGCGCAAAAGGGAGCACCGCAAGCGCCACAGATTCGGGCAGGCCTCCGCGCACGTTCGCCGTCATCAGTAAATACGGGCAGTAGACATACCCAACCGCCGCCAGCAGCCCGGCGGACTCATCGCCGAAAAGGTCGCCGGCGCACAGATAGGCACCCCATCCGGCGACAAAGGTCACGCCGACTGCCACCAACCGGTACGCCCAGAGGTAATCCACACCGGATGCCATGTGCGTCAAGGTGATGAAATAATGAGGAAGATAGGGGAAGTAATTGAAGATGGGGTAGCCGTAGCCATGCACTAGTTGCGGCCCCCAGCGCGGCAAGAGCACCCCGGCGCGCAAAAGCTGCTCTAGTTCGAAGGCGCGGAAAACGTGCGTGGCAATGTCATTCGTGCGCGGCAGGTTTCCACCCAAAAATGGAAAAGCGGCCGGAAGCGAGAGTAGCGCCAACAGAACAAAGGATGCATGTTGCCGAAGACGGGCGATCATGCCGCGATTATAACTGACCCACCGAAGCGCGCCCAATCATTGGTACAATAGAGAGGTTGCAGCCAGAAGGCAGCATCAGAACAGACCACTCGAAAGGAGTGCATCACAATGAATCTCGGATTGTCTGACAAAGTTGCCCTGGTAACCGCCGCCTCCAAGGGGCTGGGCAAAGCAGCCGCGTTTCAATTCGCGCGCGAAGGCGCGCGCGTGGCCATGTGCGCGCGCAGCGAGACGATCGACAGCACCGCCGAGGAGATAATCGAAGAGACCGGCGCTGAGGTACTGGCCATGCACGCAGACGTCACCCGGTAGGAGGATATCGACGCCTTTGTGCAAGCCACACTCGAAAAGTTCGGGCGGATTGACATCCTCATCCTGAACGCCGGTGGCCCGCCCCCGGGCACGTTTCTTTCGCTAACGGTGGACGACTGGCAGGCCGCGGTGGAGCTCACTCTGATGAGCGCGGTGCGCTTGTGCTACGCCGTTGTGCCGCACATGGTGGAACGCGGCTCCGGCAGCATTGTGGCGCTCGAATCCGTTTCGGTAAAGCAGCCAGTGGACGGCCTCTTGCTCTCCAATTCCATCCGCATGTCTGTTATCGGAATGCTCAAGACCATGGCAAACGAACTCGGCCCGCAGGGCATCCGCATCAACTCGATCAATCCGACCTGGACGCACACCGGCCGCGTTGATCAACTCATGCAGGCACGTGCCGAAGCCGCTGGAACCACTCCCGAACAGGAGGGAGCGAAAGTTGCCGCTGCCGTCCCGCTCGGACGCATGGGCACGGTGGAGGAATTCGGGCGCACCGTGGCGTGGCTGGCCTCACCGGCTGCCTCGTTCGTCCACGGCCACGCGCTGCTGTTCGATGGTGGCGCCGCGAAAGCCGCCCTCTGAAAGCGCTGCGCAACAGACTAAGCGCAGGGGTATAATGGCGTCAACAGGCGGCCTGACGTCCCTTAGACAGCAGCCGGAAAAGCCCGTGTTTCGCGTGGGCTTTTTGTTTCCGACCCGCGTCGAACAGCAGCGCCCTTGCCCGTCCGGGCACTTGTCAGTATCATGTCTGCAATCATCTTGAAAGTGAATTGAACACGATGTACACCGACCTTAGCCCCCCCACTCGCATCCTGCTTGGTCCCGGGCCAACGACGGCGCATCCGCGCGTGTTGCGCGCGATGACCACCCCTCTGCTCGGTTATCTGGACCCCGATTTCCTCGCCATCATGGATGATGTGCAGGAATTGCTGCGCTTCGTCTTCCAGACCGAAAACAAATTGACGCTGGCAATCTCCGGCACCGGCAGCGCCGGAATGGAAGCATCATTGTGCAATTTTATCGAGTCAGGAGACCATGTCGTCGTCGGCGTGAATGGTTTTTTTGGGGCGCGCATTGCCGAAATCGCCGCCCGCTACGGCGCCGATGTCACCCCGCTACAGAAACCGTGGGGGCAGGTCTTCTCGCCGGACGAGCTCGAGAGCACGCTAAAGAAGCGGTCCACCAAAATCCTCGCGCTAGTGCACGCCGAGACCTCTACCGGAGCACTGCAGCCCATGGATGGCATCGGCGAGCTCGCCAGACGGCACGGCGCGCTGCTGCTGCTGGATACAGTGACCTCGCTCAGCGGCGTGCCACTGCAGGTCGACGACTGGGGCGTTGACATCGCGTATAGCGCTTCGCAGAAGTGCCTCTCATGCCCGCCCGGACTGGCGCCGATCACGGTGAGCGACCGCGCGCGAGAGATAATACAGCGCCGCGAAACCACAGTCGCCAACTGGTATCTAGACCTTTCGCTGATAGAACGCTACTGGGACGAAAACCGGACATACCACCACACCGCCTCCATGAGCCTGATTTACGCGCTGCGCGAGGGACTGCGCATGGTGCAGGAGGAGGGCCTGCAAGCCCGCCACGCACGCCACCGCTCCATGGCCGAGCTGCTCTGGGATGGATTGGAAGAGCTCGACTTCGAGCTGCACGTGCCACTTGAACACCGGCTGCCCATGCTGACCACCCCGCGCCTGTACGCGGGCCTGGATGACGCCGCTGTGCGCGGCCAGCTGCTCAACGATTACAACGTCGAAATCGCTGGCGGCTTCGGCGCGCTCGCCGGACAGGTCTGGCGTATTGGCCTGATGGGTTTCTCCAGCCGCCGCGAAAACGTCGCCCTCTTGCTCGCCGCCTTGCGTGAAATCCTCGCCTGATTCTTGCATCGCGCCGATGACCGGCGCAGGTCAACAACCACTATGCTCGCCCGGGTGCTCTCATGCGCCGTGGTCGGCATTGAGGCGGTGGTGATCGAGGTCGAGGTTGACCATGAGAATCGCGGACTGCACGCATTCACCATCGTCGGGCTGCCGGATGCGGCCGTGCAGGAATCACGCGAGCGCGTGCAGGCCGCACTGAAGAACTCCGGGCTGATAGTCCTCGGCCACCGCCTCACCGTCAACCTTGCCCTGGCAGCCATCCGCAAGGAAGGCTCGGCCTATGACCTGCCCATCGCCATCGGCACGTTGATAATCTCCGGCCAAATCGACCCCACCAGCGTGGCCGAGACCCTTATAGTCGGCGAACTTTTGCTGGACGGCGGGCTGCGCCATGTGCGCTGAATCTTGCCCATGGCCGCGCTGGCGCGCGCCGAGGAAACCGCGGACCCGCTCCACCTCACCGACTTCAAGGAAATCCGCGGCCAAGAGCACGTCAAGTGCGCGCTGGAGGTAGCGGCTGCGGGCGGGCACAACGCACTGATGTTGTAGTCTCTAGACCATACGCCGGGGGGGACTGAATCACAGCGGCCCCACCGGTACCTCTCACCGACAGGGCCGCTTGATCACACGAAGATATGGGGGCGCACGTGAGCAGTAACGCCTTTACTGGCCACCCCCGTGCTCACTTTTCTATTGTTACTTGCCACTATATGACCCGCTCACTTCCCGGCAGGGTTTGTGGGAATTGGGCGTTATTTCGATGGATGGACGCACTTGAACCGGGGGCGGGCAGGGCACATACTGGTGTTGCAGAATTCTTGAGTACCGGGCTCTGGCTAAGAGCGACATACAAGTAATGCCTAAACGCGGGTTTCTGGCGAGGCATGGAATTGTGCGCACCTCGCCTGGCGTGTGATCCTGGAGAAGAATGAACGTCAACCAGATTATCCATGACCTATCATGGGAGCAACTGCCGCAAGCGGTTAGGAATCAGGCGCGCCGTTGCCTGCTGGACACTATCGGCGTAGCCGTTGGCGGGCGGCAGACAGAGCTATCAAAGATTATCCACGATTTTGTGACGTTAGCCTACGGCGGCCAGGGCGCACAGTTGTGGTTGGACGGGCGCACGGCATCTCCTCCCGGCGCGGCGCTTGCAAACGCCATGACAATCGACGCGCTGGATATGCACGACAGTTGCCGCCCAGTGAAGGGACACGCGGGCGTAGCGCTGATACCAGCTGCGCTGGCGACATTGGCGATGGACAGCGAGAGGGATTCTTCGGGCCAAGAGTTGCTCACGACCCTAGTGGTCGGTTACGAAATGGCTATCCGTGCCGGAAAGGCACTGCACGCCACCGCCTGCGATTATCACACGTCGGGTGCATGGAACGCGTTGGGCTGCGCAGCGGTGACCTCCCGTCGCCTTGGGTTGACCGCCGATAAGACGCGCCATGCCCTTGGTATCGCAGAATACCACGGCCCGCGCTCACAGATGATGCGCTGCATTGACCATCCCACCATGCTCAAGGATGGATCGGGCTGGGGCGCAATGGCCGGTGTGAGCGCCGGGATGCTGGCCGCAACCAACTTTACCGGCGCGCCGGCCCTGACGGTCGAAGCCCCGGAAGTGGCAGAGTTCTGGGATGACCTGGGCAAATCGTGGGCAATCCTGGAACAGTACTTCAAGCCCTATGCAGTTTGCTATTGGGCGCAGCCCGCCATTGCCGGCGCGTTGGCCCTGCAGGAGAAGCATAAACTTGAACCGGCGGGCATCGAACATATCCGGGTATTCACCTTTCACGAGGCCTCGCGCCTGACCTGCAGCCGGCCCCAGAGCACGGAAGAAGCCCAATACAGCCTGCCCTTTCCAGTCGCGATGGCGCTGGCGCGCGGGCAACTGGGCCTGGAAGAACTCAGCAGCGCCGCCTTACGCGATGCGTTGGTCTTGCGCCTCGCTGAGCGGGTCGAAATGGTGGACGACGATTCTTTCAACGCACGGTTCCCTGCCGACCGGATGTCCCGCGTCGTCATCGAGACCACCGCCGGGGCCACGTTCGATTCAGGCGACGTTCGCGCGCGCTGGGATTTGACGACACCTCCGACTGACGAGGAATTAAGAGAGAAATTCCGCTGGTTGGCGCAAGAAACTTTACCGGCGCCGCGCGCGGCCGCCCTCGAAGAGATGATCTGGCATTGCGCCGACCTACAGCAGGCGTCGAGTTTGGTAGAACTGCTGGTGCCAGCCTGTCAGGGGCCGACCTGACTGGGGCTACCGCGAGCACCCTTTTCGCCGAGGCCATCCACTACCGCCCGCGCCGGCGGCACTGACCGGCCGGGTCAATCTCGTAAACAAAAATGCCCGCCGTCCTAGCGGGCATTTCCCGTTTTATTCCAGCGGGACGTTCTTCGCGTCCCAATCAGATTTGCTGCAGAACTTGGTCACGTTGCGGCCATCAGGTAGCTTTCCGCGGAAAGCGTAACGGGTACGCACGGTGCCACTCTTGGTGGTCGAGGAATAACTGGTCTTACAGACCTTGCCATCATCGACGGTTACCTTGGTGCGATGCTTTACGTCATAAAACTCTACTGACATGGTATTGGCCTCCTAGCCTGAGATCCGAGGGATGACGCCGAGCCCGCCACCACATGTCCGCGAAAACCGCTCTCTAATCCCGAGGCCCTGCCCGGGAAGCGCCCGCGCCGCTTGCGGCAATTCCACCGCGTCCACGTTCCAATCACGCGACAGGCCACTGCACCGTCCGCATTATACACCAGAACCGAGCGTGCACGAGCAATGATTACGCTCAAATTTCCTCGCTGCCGCCGGCGGCGCTGCGCGAGAAAACGACCATGCAGGCACGAGGGTCAATCGACGCACTGCACGTCCACGGCTTGCAGGCCCTTGGCGTCCTCCTCGACCGTGTACTCGACCATCTGCCCCTTCAAGAGTTTCTTAAACCCCTCCATGGCAATGGAAGAAAAGTGTACAAAAACATCTTCTTCGCCATTGTCCTGCCCTATGAACCCGTACCCCTTGGGCGCACTGAACCACTTCACCTGACCTGTCATTCTCTCAGACATCAGAGATGCTACCTCCCGCTTTCAATTAGAGATATTTCTGTCGTCCGGAAAGCCGCAAGCCGCCGAGAGAAACACAAAGATCCCGGGGTTACTCAACCCAGACTCGCTTCCCAACAGAGGTCACACTGGCACACGCATTTCCGAACGGCGAGATAATAACACCCGATTTCACGCCTGTCAACATGCCCGTCGCGCGCCAAGTGCGCGTTGACAAATACCCGCGCCTGCATAAAAATAAACGCGGTTATGCGCACGCCCGCCCGGACGGCAGCCGGCATTCTCTGGCTGCTGATTGCCTTCAGTCCAGCTTCCTGCAACCGGGAACCCACAGCGCACCCGACCGCGCAGGCGCGCGCGTCAATTGCGACCAAAACTCTGCGGCCGCCGGCGGTAAGCACGCAGGTAGCCAGTGCCACGACCCGACCCACCCCCGAGCCCACATCCGCCTTTCTGGTCGTGCGCAGCGCGAGCTGCGCGGGCAGCGGAAACATGCGCGCAATCGCGGCGCTGGATGGTCTCACCGTCAGTTTCAGCCTGTGCGCGCCCGATGCGGCTTTCCCGGCCAAGGCGGCGCTGCCGGTCTTCGGCATCCAACCGCGCAGCTGGATTGAGTCTACCAGCGGCACCGGCGAGATTCTCGCGCATCCCATCGGCACCGGGCCCTGGCAATTGCAGCAGTGGCTGCGCGGCGAAACCCTGCGCTTCACCCGCTTCGAGGATTACTGGGGGGAGCGCGCGCCTTTCAACGAACTGGTCTTTCGCTGGGAGGCCGAAGCCGAGGCGCGGCTGGCGGAGCTGCGCTCGGGCGCGGTGGACGCGATTACCCATGTCCGCGCGACTGATTATCAGTTTGTACAGCAGGATGGCAGTCTGACGTTAATCCCTGTTCCAAGCACAAACACGCTTTACCTCGGCATGAACAGCACCTTCGCTCCGTTCGACGACACGCGCGTGCGCCGCGCGGTGGCGTTGGGAATCAATCGGCAGGCGATTGTCTCGGGGTTTTATCCCGCTGGCTCAGAGGTAGCCACGCATTTCACGCCCTGCAGCGTTCCCAACGGATGTGCCGGAGCCAATTGGGCCGAATTCGACCTGCCGGCTGCGCGTGCGCTGCTGGCCGCCGCCGGATACCCACACGGCTTCGAGAGCGCACTTTACTACCACGATGTCTATCGGCTCTACCTTCCGGAGCCGGGGCAGGTAACCGAGGAGCTGCAGCGCCAACTGCGCGAAAACCTTGGCATCGAGGTCACCGTCATCCTGATGGATTCCACCTCATTCATCAATCAGGCCACCGGCGGGAAGCTAGCTGGTTTTCATTTGCTCGGATGGGGCGCTGACTTTGCTCACGTCAGCAGCTTCCTCGATTTCCATTTCGGGCAGCACAGCCGCCAATTCGGCAGCGCGCACCCAGAGTTGCAAGATCTACTGCTGCAAGCAGGTGGCGTGGCAGATCTGAGCACGGCGGCCACACTTTACGCGCGCGCAAATGACGCTATCAGCGCGCTCATCCCGGCGATCCCCATCGCGCACGGAGCCAGCGCTTACGCCGCGCACGCCGGCGTGGCGAACCTGCATGTTCCCCCGTTCGGCGCGCCACAATTTCATCTGAGCGACCCCGGAAGCGATCGCTTCATTTTCATGCAAAACGCAGAGCCGCTCAGCCTGTATTGCGCGGACGAGACTGATTTTGAATCTATGGCTGCCTGTCAACAGGTACTGCAGGGATTGTACGGGTACGCGCCCGATTCCCCCTTTGTTGAGCCACGCCTAGCCGAGGAATGCACGCCAGATGCTGGCGCCGGCGAGTGGGTCTGCCGGTTGCGCGCGGGCGTGCGCTTTCATGATGGCTCGCGGCTGCACGCTAACGATGTGGTTGCGTCGTGGGCTGCCGCGCTGGACGCGACCAGCCCGTATCACACCGGCAACACTGGCGCGTTCATATATCCGCAGTGGTTGTGGGGTGGCTTGATGAACAGTCCGGAACGCTAAACACGGCCGTCTTGTTATAATCAACGCAGAAAAGGAAGGTCGCCCGCCTGCAACCCGGCTGATGACATCAAGCGCAATCAAGAGCACACAGCGTTCAGATATCCGCCAGAGGCTGCGCTCCGGGCTGCTGCTAGACGGGGCCACCGGCACCGAACTCAACCGGCGCGGGGTGGATATCAGCCTGCCGCTTTGGTCGGCGCGCGCCATTCTGGAAGCGCCCGAAACGCTGCGCCAGATTCATGTGGACTACTTGTGCGCCGGCGCGGACATCATCACGGCCAACACCTTTCGCACCCACCGCCACAATCTAAAGCAGGCCGGTTTGGGAGAGCGCGCGCAGCAGTTGACCTGCCGCGCGGTTGAAATCGCGCGGCAGGCCATCGAGTCAACCGGCACGCGCGCCCTCGTGGCCGGAGCCATCGCCCCACTCGAAGATAGCTACTCTCCGCAATGCACCCCACCTGCCGCCACATTAGCGGTCGAACACAGCGCCATGGCCAATTGCCCTGCATCCTGTGGGGTGGATGCGCTGCTGGTGGAAAGGATGAACAGCGTGCGCGAGGCCGTAGCGGCCACGCGCGCCGCCGTGGCCACCGGCCGGCCAACTCTGACCAGCGTCGTGTGCGCCCGCGATGGCCACCTGCTCTCCGGCGAGACGCTGGCCGCTGCCGCCAAGGCACTCACCGCGCTGCAACCGGATGCGCTGCTCATTAACTGCACGTCCGCCCCGGAACTGCACCAGCCTCTGACAACCCTCCGCGCCCACACCAGTCTTCCGGTGGGCGCATACGGCAATGTCGGTTATCTCAACAGCGATGGGAACTGGATGCAAACCGATGCAGTGCAACCGGAAGCTTACGCCGCTTACGCCCGCCGCTGGAGAGAAGCCGGAGCCACACTAATCGGGGGGTGCTGCGGAACCACGCCTGCCCATATTGCCGTGCTGCGAAAGGCGTTCGCCCTATGATACAGTGCGGCCATGTCCGCATCAGCGCAGCAGCATTGCTATTCGGGAAATGAGCATCGAGGGTTATGACGTAATCATGATCGGCGGCAGCGTGATGGGCTGCGCCATCGCTTACAACCTGCTGCAGGCCGATGACAACCTGAATGTCGCCTTGATTGAGATGGACCCGACGTATGCCCACGCCTCGACCACGCTTTCAGAGGGGAACATCCGCCTGCAATTTAATATCAAGGAAAACATCCAGATGTCACTTTACGGACTGCAAGTGATGCAGGGTTTCTCAGAGCAAATGGCGGTGGGAGAATCAAAACCGGAGGTGGATTTCCACCAGCACGGAAACCTCTTCATCGTTGACGCCGCCAGCCGCGTGGAGGCCGAACAAGGCTACGCGCTGCAGCACAGCCTGGGATGTGAGGTCGAATGGCTGTCGCCGGAGCAGGTACAGCAGCGCTATCCGTTCTACAATCTAGAGGGCTGCGTGGGCGGCACGTTCGGACAAAAAGACGGCAGAATGTCTCCGGAAGCGGTGCTAAATGGCTACCGAAAGAAGGCGGCTGCTCTCGGGGCACAGTTCATTCACGGCAAAGCAGAGCGACTACTGCTATGCGCTGACCGTGTGGCCGGGGTGGAGCTAGCGGCGGGACGCCGGCTCGCGGCCGACGTCGTGGTCAACTCTGCCGGCGCGTGGGCCGCGAAAATCGCCGGCAGCGCCGGAATCGACTTACCGGTTGCGCCCACCAAGCGTCAGGTCACGGTAGTGGAGACCACGCTACGCCCCGAAAGACGGCTGCCGCCTATTTTCTTCCCTTCCGGACTGTACTGCATGCATGAGGGGAATGGCAAATTCACCTGCGCCCGCTCGCGCGAGGATGACCCGGTCGGTTGTGATGATTTCCGCTGGGAACGTGAACGGTTTGAAGAGCTGCTCTGGGGAGAACTTGTCGAAGTGATGCCGGCGTTCGACCGCCTGAAAATCAGCGGAGGTTGGGCCGGCCTGTACGCGGTCAACACCTTCGACGGCAATGCCATTCTCGGTGAGTGGCCGGCACTGCGCGGGTTCTTTCTGGCAAACGGATTTTCCGGCCATGGATTTCAGCAGTGCCACGCCGTCGGACGTTATATTGCTGAATTGATTCTGGGAAAGCCACCGATCCTCGACCTCTACATTTTCTCCCCGGAACGCATTTTGGAGAACAGGCCGGTATTCGAGAACAGGCGCAGGATAATCTGAAAACGAGCGCAGCCGCACCTCCGCATTCGGCATCCTGCGCGACGCACATGGTAAACTCAGTGAAAGGGCAAACGCATGAAGCCTGAGGCTGCGCCTGACCGTGAGATTCAACTGAAGCTTTACCGTTTGCCATGCTGCGGGCGCGGCGTCTGGACAAGCGCACCTGGCCGACCCAGACGTGTCCGCCGTGCCTTGCAGTCCCCAATTCCAGGACTAGTTCATGCCAGATGCAGAACGCATTGCGGCCGCGATGCGGGAATTAGCCGCATGTTAGGAGAAAGCGATGCCTACTGAAATAGTGATGCCCAAGCTCGGCGAGAGCGTGGTCGAAGGCACGGTGAGCAAATGGCTGGTGGGCGAGGGTGACATCGTGCAGCAATTCGACCCCATTCTTGAGGTGACCACCGACAAAGTGGATGCCGAGATTCCGGCTACCGCGAGCGGCACGGTGCTCAAACTGCTGATTGCCGAGGGCGTTACAGTGCAGGCGGGCGCGCTGCTGGGATGGATTGGTGAGGCCGGAGAGGCGTTGCCCGCTGCGCCCGAGACCTCGACCCGGACCGATCATACACCGGCTGCCGCCCCGCCTGCGGATGCCGTCCCCACTGCCGCGGAAAAGAAGGGCGCATACATATCTCCGGTAGTCGCCAGGCTCGCCGCCGAACATGATGTAGACCTAGGAGAAATTGCAGGCACGGGTCACGGCAACCGCATCACGAAAAAAGACGTCAAGCGCTTCATCAGCGCAAGCGTGGTGGCCACTACAGATGTCGGCGGCGCGGAACAGCCGCTGACGCCCATGCGTCAGGCCATCGCCGAGCACATGGTACGCAGCAAACACACCGCCGCTCACGTCACCACCGTTTTCGAGGTGGATATGAGCGCGGTGCTCGCCCATCAGAGCGAGAACCAAGACCAGTTCCTCGAGGACGGCGTCAAGCTCACTTTGACAGCCTATTTTGTGGCGACGGGCGCGGTCGCGTTGCAGGTTCATCCGATGGTTAACAGCGCGCTGCTCGAGGATAAGATTGTGCTTAAGGAGGCGGTCAACATCGGCGTGGCGGTTTCGCTTGGGGAGGAGGGATTGATCGTGCCGGTCATCAAGAACGCCGCTGGAAAGCCGCTCACCGAGACTGCGCGTAAACTGAATGACCTGGTGGCGCGGGCACGGGCTCGGCAGCTCCAACCGGACGAGGTGCAGGACGGCACTTTCACGATAACGAACCACGGTGTATCCGGATCACTGCTGGCCACGGCGATAATAAACCAGCCGCAGTGCGCCATCATGGGGGTTGGCGCTATCCAGCAACGGCCGGTGGTAAAGCAAGATGCGGTGGTGGCGCGACCGATGGCATATCTGACATTAACCTTTGATCATCGCATCATTGACGGGGCAATTGCCGACACGTTCCTAGCGAAGGTAAAGGCGGTGTTAGAGAACTGGATCTAGCATGAACTATGACCTAATCATAATCGGCGCTGGTCCGGGCGGGTACGTGTGCGCCATTCGCGCCAGCCAGATGGGACAAAAAGTCGCCATCGTGGACAAGGAGTGGCTTGGAGGTGTCTGCCTTAACGTAGGGTGCGTCCCCAGCAAGTCGCTGCTGAAGAATGCGGAGGTCGCTCACACGCTGCGTCATCGCGGGGATGAGTTCGGCTTTTCTTGCGAGAATTTAAACCTCGATTACGGCGTGGCCGTCAAGCGCTCGCGCCGGGTGACACAACGACTGACAAAGGGCATCGCCTTCCTGATGAAGAAAAACGACATCGCCGTGCACATGGGTACAGCACGGTTGACGTCGAACTCATCCGTTCAGGTCACCGACGCAGACCGCGGCGCAACCACTCTGACCGCCGGCAACATTGTGGTCGCCACCGGCGCACGTCCGGCAGGCCCGGCCGCTCTCAGCGCAGATGGAGAGCGTGTGCTCACCTACCGAGAGGCAATCCTGCAAGAGCGTCTGCCCGCATCAGTGGTAATCGTTGGCGGGGGGGCAATCGGGGTGGAGTTCGCCACAGTCTGGAGTGCGTACGGCAGCCAGGTCACTCTCATTGAGATGCTGCCGCGCATCCTTCCACTGGAAGACGAGCAGGTAAGCGCCGAATTGACGCGCGCATTCAAAAAAAGGGGCATCGAGGTACTTGCTGGCGCGACAGTCAAGCGGCTGCAGACAGGCACCCACAACGTGGAGGTCGAGGTGTCAACAGGGAGTGGCGTGCGGACTGTAACTACCGAGCAAGCGCTGGTGGCGGTCGGTTTTGCACCCAATAGCGAAAACCTCGGGTTGGATACACTGGGCGTGGAGCGTGATGAAGGTGGCTTTGTCAAGATAGATGCCGGCATGCGCACTAATGTGGATGGCGTTTTCGCTGTCGGTGACGTGACCGGTAAAATGCTGCTGGCGCACGTGGCCTCTGCGCAGGGCGTCGTCGTCGCCGATACCATCGCCGGTGTGCCCGGCGTGGGATTGGATTACAGAATGATGCCGCGCGCCACTTACTGCTATCCCGAGGTAGCCTCCTTCGGCTACAGCGAGGCCGAGGCGCTCTCGGCCGGATACGAGGTGAAGACCGCCCGCTTCGATTTCCGCGCCAACAGCAAGGCGCTGGGGTTGGGAGATTGCAGCGGCTGGGCCAAGATTGTCAGCGACGCTAGGTACGGGAAAATCATCGGTGCGCACATGATTGGCGCACAGGTGACCGAGCTACTGCCCGAACTCACCCTCGCTCACGGTCTGGAACTGACCGGGGCGGAAATTGCGCGCAACGTGCACGCCCACCCGACGCTATCGGAAGTGGTAGCGGAGGCAGCGCACGGTTTGGTGGGCGAAATAATCCACGCCTGAGCACGCGGACATCTGGGAAGCCGACGAGATCAATGGACGGACACGGACAATGCCATGCAAACCAAAACTGCATGGCGCACGCATTCCCGCCGATTCAACCTTTTTCGGTAAAGTGGTCCCCGTGCTGATGCTTGAGCTGGGAATCGTGCTGGCCACGATAGTGGTGCTGGCATTCGGCGTAGCCTTCGGTTTTGTGCCCGTAGCGCGCTGAGAATCAAGAGCACATGCTGACCAACAACACGTTGCTGCCTTTTTTCTCCACAGCTGTCATGCTGCTTTTTTGCGTTGCGGTGCTGCGTCACTTTTTCGCACGCTGGGAATTACATTTCCTCTTCTGGGGCATCGGGTTGTTGATGTTCAGCTTCTCCAGCTTCGCGGAGGCAGTCCTGGCGCTTGGGTGGAGCCGCTGGGCGTTCTTCAGCTGGTATTTCTTTGGTGCAGCCCTGAACGCCGCCTGGATCGGGCAGGGCACGTTATACCTGCTTTTCTCCCGCAAACGGGTGCTGCCCTGGACGGCGCTGCTGCTGCTGGGCAGTCTGGCCGCGCTGGCGCTCATGCTGCAGGTAATGCCCCTGCTGGACGAAACCTTATTCAACCCGCAATCACCAATCAGCGAGCAATACAGCCGCATCATGCCGCCAGTGCGCGAGGGCGCGACCATCAGGCTGGCAACGCCGCTCTTCAATGTCTACGGAGTGATCGCACTGGTCGGCGGCGCGCTCTGGTCTTCATATCTTTTCTGGCGCAAACGCGTTCTACCCAATCGTGTAATTGGCAACCTGCTCATCGCTGCTGGGGCGCTGGTGATAAGTTTCGCCAGTGTGCTCACGCGCATGGGTTTTGGCGCATGGTTATACTTGGGCGAGCTGCTGGCAGCCGGGCTGCTTTTCACCGGCTTTATGGTGGCGGCAAGATTCAGGCCCAATAAATTGAGAGCGGCAGCGAGGTCGCGCCTCAACGCAGAATAAACCATAGCATGACCAGACCTCAATTGCTTCGACTGGGGCTTTTCCAGATGGCGGCTGGTGGGCTCTCAGTGCTGTTCTTGGGCGTCCTCAACCGCGTCATGCGCTTCGAGCTCGGGCTCGACCTGCTGGTTGTCGGGCTGCTGGTGGGCGGCGGTCACTACCTCGGCGCGGTGGTAGCCATCCCTTTCGGGCACTTCTCGGACATGCATCGCATCGGCGGATACCGTCGCACGCTTTACATCCTGCTGGGCGTTTCGCTCACCGGCCTGATTCTGGCGCTTTCTCCATGGGTGGTGCGCTGGCTTGCGCCCACGGCGACGCCGCTGCATATCGCTGCCGCGTTCATCTTTTTCTTGCTGGAGGGCATGGCTACCTTTGTGGCCGGCACGGCTTACCTCGCGCTTATCGCGGACCGCACCAGCCGGGTAGAACGCGGGCCGGCCACCGGGATAGTGTGGACTCTGATGATGGTGGGCATCATCGTAACCGGCGTAGGAGCGGCGATGTTCATGCGCATTTACGCGTTTGAGCGCATGGTAACGCTCTTCACGGGCGGCTTTGCAGTGACGCTGCTGCTCGCCGTGGTTGCGCTCTGGCGGCAGGAGCCGCGCAGCCGCGATGAACTGTATAGCCGTCACGAGAGCCTGCGCGTTGCACTCACGCTACTGGCGCGCAGCCAGAACTCGCGCCGCTTCGCCGTTTTCCTGATGGTGGGGATGTTCTCCTATTTCATGCAGGACGTCATTCTGGAGCCTTTCGGCGGCGAGGTCTTCGGGCTACCGCCCGCCGAGACCACGCGCTTCAACTCCTACATGGGCGTGGGCGTAGTTGCGGGAATGCTACTGGGCGGGTTGAGCCTCATCCCGTGGATGGGCAAGCGATGGGTGGCCGGACTGGGGTGCTGGATAATGGTCACGGCTTTCGGCGGGCTGGCAGCCGTTGGATTCTCAGAGAGCGCGAGAATATTAGCTGCCGCAATCACGCTGCTCGGACTAGGGGCCGGTTTCTTCACCGTCGGCAGCGTCTCCTTGATGATGGATATGACTTCCAGCCAGCACACCGGCCTTTTCATGGGGGCGTGGACGCTGGTGCAGGCACTAGCGAAGGGACCAGCCTCGCTGCTCTCGGGCGGGCTATAGGGCGCATTTCTTGCTGCGGGCACGCTGCCCGGGCAAGCATACGGCGCGGTATTCGCGTTAGAAGCCGCCGGACTCTTACTGGCAATCCTGTTGCTGCATAGGGTGAACGTGCACCGTTTTAAGCACGAGGTCGGATCTTTCTGGGAGCTCGCCGCAGAAAACCTAGATTGAAGCCGGCGGCGCTACCCGCCGATGTACGACATCTCCACGCGCGGCCGGCACGGCGCCCGCGCGCTGCGCAACTCTGAATAACGGTCATCCCGCTGCCTCCAGATAGCCCTCAGTCGCGTGGAAACATGCTCATCGGAGGTCCGGCTGCGCAGCAACGCGCGCACATCGTGACCGGCGGAAGCGAAGAGGCAGGTAAAAAGCTCCCCGCGCGCCGAAAGGCGCGCGCGCGTGCAATCGCCGCAGAAGGGCTGAGAGACTGACGATATCAGTCCGATTTCGCCGCCGCCGTCGGCATAGCGCCAGCGCCGCGCCACTTCGCCGCGGTAATTCGGCGCGATCGGTTCGAGCGGAAGTTCGGCGCCGATGAGCGCGACCAGTTCGGCAGCGGGAACCACCTCGTCCAGTTTCCAGCCGTTGCTGTCACCCACGTCCATGTATTCAATGAAGCGCAGAATATGCCCGCTGCCGTGGAAGTGCCGCGCCATTGGCAGCACGCTTTCCATATTGACGCTGCGCAGCACCACCATGTTGATTTTCACCGGCGTCAACCCGGCCACAGCCGCGTTCTCGATGCCCGTCAGCGCGCGTTCCACCAGAAAATCGACATCGTTCAGGGCAGTGAACACGGCCTCGTCGAGCGAGTCAAGGCTGACGGTGATGCGCTGCAGGCCGGCCGCTCTCAGAGCAAGAGCCTTTTCCTGCGTGAGCAGCGCGCCGTTGGTTGTCAGCGTCAGGTCGAGGTCCGGAACGTGTGCCAGCATTTCAATCAGGCGCTCCACACCGTGGCGCAACAGCGGCTCACCGCCGGTCAGGCGCACCTTGCGCACACCCAAGCCGGTAAGTACGCGCGTCAACCGCGCGATTTCCTCGTATGTGAGCAGCTCGCTTCGCGCCAAATAAGGATAATCCGGCCCGAAGACTTCTTTGGGCATGCAATAAACGCAGCGCAGGTTACAGCGGTCAGTGACCGAAATGCGCAAATCCTGCAGCGAGCGTCCGAATGTGTCCTGAGGCAAGGGTGTTTCCTTCGCAGCTCTGTAATTAATGGAAATTGTATCACGTCGCCCGAATGCGGCCCCTAATGATACCATCTGCAAGGGCGCCGTTGCCGGCCTGTATAATAATCCTCCCACGCTCATGGACACTAAATCGCTGCTCACCCTCGAACTGCCGCTGGTGCTTGAACGGCTGGCCGGCCACTGCGACTTTTCCGCCAGCCGCGAACTGGCGCTGCAGCTGCAGCCCACCCCCGAGCTGACCGAAGCACAACGCCGCCAGCGCGAGACCGCCGAAGCCCGCCGGCTGCTGCAGAACCACCCGCAGGCCAGCGTCGGCGCAGCGTGCGATGTGCGCGCCCCAGCCGAACGATCCGCCCGCGCCACGGTGCTGCTGCCCGCCGAGCTGCTCGAAATCAAAAACACGCTGATAGCCGCCCACGCGCTCAAGAAAGTAGTGCTAGGCGCGCGCGCGCAATTCGAGCTGCTGCGTGCCCACGCCGAGAACCTGCACGACCTTCCCGAACTGGAAAAGGCAATCGGGCGTGCGCTGGATGAACACGGCGAGGTGCTGAACACCGCCTCCGCGCAGCTCGCCAATATCCGCGCCGAGCTCACCGAAACGCACGAGCGATTGATGCAAAAACTCGAGCGCCTGATAAACAACCCGCGCAACGCCGAATACCTGCAGGAGGCGCTCATCACGCAGCGCGCCGATCGCTATGTCGTTCCACTGAAAGTCAATTTCAAAGGTCGCATTCGCGGAATCGTGCACGACCAGTCCGCCTCCGGGGCCACGCTTTTCATCGAGCCGCTGGCCACGCTTGAACTGAATAACCGCCGGCGCGAGCTCCAACTGGCTGAGCGCGAGGAGGTGGAACGCGTGCTGCGCGCCCTTTGCGGCCATGTCGGCGCAAAAGTACAGGAAATCACGCGCAGCGTGGAGGCGCTTGCCGCGCTCGACTTATCCTTCGCGTGCGCGCGTTACGCGGAGGCGCTGCAAGCCAGCGAACCGGAACTACTACAAATATCGGCGGCCACAGAGTCCGGCGGGCGCGACTGCCCCATCCGGCTGCAAGCTGCCCGCCATCCATTGCTGCCGCCCGAAGCGGTGGTGCCAATTGATTTCGAAATTGACTCCGCTACCACGGTCGTAGTCATCACTGGCCCAAACACAGGTGGAAAGACCGTCACGCTGAAAACGGTCGGGCTGCTGGCGCTGATGGCCGCCTGCGGGCTACAGCTTCCGGTGCAGGACGGGGCTGCGCTGCCGCTCTTCAGCGGCGTGTTCGCCGACATCGGCGATGAGCAGTCAATCGAGCAAAGTCTCTCCACTTTCTCATCCCACATCGGCAACATCACACGCATGCTGGCCGCGGTGGACGCGCGCTCGCTGGTGCTGCTAGATGAAATCGGCGCGGGCACAGATCCGGGGGAGGGTTCGGCGCTGGCGCAGGCGCTATTGCAGAATCTGTTGCAGCGTCGCGCAACAACACTCGCGAGCACCCATTACCAGCGCCTGAAGGTTTTCTCGCACAACACGCCCGGCGTCATCAACGCCAGCGTGGATTTTGACCCCAAGACGCTGGCCCCAGTCTATCATCTGACCATCGGCCTGCCCGGGCGCTCGAACGCGCTGCCTATCGCGAAACGCCTAGGGCTGGCGCAGGATGTCATCGCGCACGCGCGTGGCATGCTCAGCGCCGCAGACCAAGAAGCCGACGCACTCCTAGCCGATCTCCAGCGCCAGCGCAACAGCGCGCGAAAGGAACGTGAGCACAGCGAGGCGATGCGTGCGCAGGCCGAAGACCGACAGGCTGAACTGGAAACTAGCTTGGCATCCATCGACGACGAGCGCCGCGCCATCCTGATGGCTGCGCGCGAACAGGCGCAGGCAGAACTGGCCGCGCTGCGCACCGAGATAAAGCGCCTGCGTCGCCGTCTGAAGGCCGGCGGCTTACCACTGCAGGAACTGCAGCAGGTGGCGCAGCAAGCGCGCGCGCTGGAAGAGAAGGCCGTGCTGCCGATTTCCGCCGATACGCCCGGGAAGCCCGAGTCTGAGCGCGCGTTGCGCCTAGGCGACCGCGTACGCGTGGAACGCCTGCAGGCGGAGGGCGTCGTCACCGCGCTGAGCGACGGCGAGGCAGAGGTGCAGATCGGACGGCTGCGCCTGCGGGCCGGGCTGGATGAGCTGCGCCCCGGCAGCGCCGGCACTCCCGAAAATGCCTCGCGCACCCAATCCGCGCAAAGCGTGCGCGTGCGCGCGTCCTCACCCGGCATGGAGCTGCACCTGCGTGGCCAGCGCATCGAGGAAGGGATACACAATCTGGAGCGCTACCTGGATGCCGCCGTGCTAGCCGAGCTTCCCTGGGTGCGCATCGTGCACGGCAAGGGCACCGGGCAGATGCGTCGGGCGGTGCGTGATGCGCTGCGCACGCACCCGGAAGTTAAATCACTCCGGTCGGGCAAACCCGGCGAGGGCGGAGGTGGGGTGACGGTGGCGACGTTGGAGGGGTAAATACGCTCGATGGAGACTATAGCGGCTTCGCAGGCTGTTCGAATCCAGTCCCGATTCTGTGCTTCTGCAGAAACCTGGCCGCTAGCCTTCGAAGATCAGGTGGATTGAAAACCTGTGTTAGTTTGAGAACCGACTTCATGAATCGACTGCCAACATCTGCTTTGTGCAACATCGCGAAATCATCTGCAATAGTAAGGCAACATTCTTCATAAGGCACATCATGCACCCGGCTGCAGCAAATGATATTCGTCAGCGGTCCGCGAGCCTCAACATCATCAGCCCATCTCCGCATCAATGAGCCGTTATCGTGTAAAACGCCTTGAACCACTGCTGGCAGCGAACCGATGCAAAGCCCTCAATACAGAGTGGCGCCACAATCCCGGTTGCACGTTTTCTGACATAATATGACAAGGTATTGACCACACCAAACAACCTGTCTCAGCGTCAATTATGCCTCTATTCAACTATCACAGAAACCGTCTGAACTGCGAATCCCTCGCGCTCGAGCAATTGACAAATGAATACGGCACTCCACTGTACGTATACTTCGCCGCGAGCCTGCGCGCCAACATCACGCAAATGCAGACCGCCTTCACCGCGCTGAATGCGCTCATTTGCTTTGCTGTGAAGGCCAACGACAACCTCGCCATCCTGCGCACAATCACCGCGGCTGGGATGGGATTCGACGTGGTCTCGGGTGGCGATGCGTGTCCGGTGCGACGCCCGGATTCAAGCGCAGCAGCACCCACTGCTCGTGGTAATAGGGGATGAAACATGCAGGAACTTCTCGGCCTGCTCTCGCAGCGCCGCCACCACGCGCGGATGACAGTGACCGGTGGCACTGACCGCGATTCCGGCCACAAAATCGAGGAGGCGATTGCCGTCCACGTCGAAAACGCGCGCGCCCTGCCCGCGGCTCATGGCGAACGCGTATGGCCGTCCGTACACCTGCGAAACCACGCTCTCGTCACGCGCAAACAGTGCCTGCGCTCTGGGGCCGGGAACCTTCAATCGGGTAATGCCGTCACTGGGGGACATTTCTGATCTGACCTCGAGATGTGATATCGGGCGCGGCGAAAAGCTGTGCACCCGCCACTGCGAGATTACACCGTGTGCGCGCAGCCGATAAAGCCACTCGCACGCTTTGGGAATCCCTTGCGTCCGAAGGATGCTAGTGACGCCGAGAGTCTCAATATGATTCTATAGCTCTCCGGGGTAGAATGAGCGCATGAGCACCCCGATTGTCTCCGTGTTGCTGCCAGCTCACAACGCGGCGACCACGCTCCCCGAGACGCTTGCCAGCCTGCGGGCGCAGTCACTGCCAGATTTCGAAGTGGTGGCGGTGAACGATGGCTCCACCGACGAGAGCGGAGCCATCCTGCAGGCCTGCGCCGCAGACGACTTGCGCGTGCGCCCCATCCAGCTCCCGCGCGTCGGCCTGATTGAAGCGCTCAACCGCGGCCTAGCTGCCTGTCAAGGCGAGTTCGTAGCGCGCATGGATGCTGATGATCTCGCGCACCCACGCCGATTGGAGCTGCAGGCTGAGCGGTTGCGCGCACAACCGGGGCTGAGCGTAGTCAGCTGCCTTGTCGAGCCCTTTCCGGCCGACACGGTGACGCAAGGATTCCGCCGTTATATCGAATGGTTGAACGCACTGACTACGCCGACCGAAATCGCGCGCGACATGTTCATCGAAAGCCCGCTGCCGCACCCTTCCGTCATGCTGCGCGGCGCCGAGCTGTTGGCGTTGGGCGGCTATCAAGAGCGCGGCTGGGCGGAGGATTACGACCTCTGGCTGCGCTACCATCTGGCGGGGAAACGAATGGAGAAAATTACGCAGACTTTGCTGCGCTGGCGCGACCATCCGGAGCGCGCCACGCGCACCGACGCGCGCTATTCAGTGGAAAATTTCTTGCGCGCCAAGGCTCACTATTTGCTGCGCGACCCACTATGCGGCCGCGACGCTGTCATCATCTGGGGAGCGGGGCAAATGGGCCGGCGCCTCTCCAAGCACCTTGTGCGCGGGGGCGCTCCGTTGCTCGCCTTTCTTGATATCGACGTGGGAAAAACCGGCCGCACGCTGCGCGGTCGCCCAATTCACTCCGCTGCTGATTTGCCGGATCTGTGGCGACAGCACACCCACCCCGCATTGCTGGCCGCGGTCGGCTCGCGCGGCGCACGGGCACTAATCCGCGCGCGGCTGCAAGAGTGGGGATTCACGGAAAGCGCAGATTTCTGGTGTGTGGCCTGACGCAATCACAGCCCATTGGTTGACGTCAAGCCTGAATTCTTAGATTGGAAGATAGGTACAATTAGAGTAATCGGAAAAGGCAGAAAGGAAACCTTCGCTCCCTTTGGGAAGCTGACGAGACAATACCTAGGCGAATGGCTGACAGTTTTCGTCTGAAACTACCTCTACGAATACGTCCTGCACTTCTGGGGTAGAAGTTGGGGTTGGTTAAGGTGCTGGTGTGGAGGTGGGCGTAGGTGATGGCGCTGTCTGCGGCCTAGGGCATGGATCAGTGGCTTCCGGCCGGGCTTTATCCGCTATGGTTGCCTTTTGCGCACCAACGCCAGAAATACCAGCGTTGCTGAGGGGACGCGCACATCTTTGCGGGAGAGGACATCAAGAACCTGCTGGATTGAATGTCACTGAGCATCTACTGTTTCAAACACTCCCTAGGTTATCTCCAGCACCACAGCCAGGCGAGAGACGAAGGAAATCCTCAGCCTGGCCGCCGCCGCAACAATGACACTGGCTCGCAGTCGACCAATTTAGTATTGCTCGATGCGTTGTTCTGCATCGGACTGCCGGTTTCAGGCAAGAACCTGTTCCAATGATTCCCGAGTCTATGATGGCGCACTCGCATTCCATCTAAACATTAATGTAGCCGACAAGTTCATTTTCCTGCAGGGTTTTCACCATCGGGAGCAAATCCCAAAATGGCTCTTTTATCAACTCTGCTATTTCCAACAGACTGTGTTGTCCGTCACAATAGGAAATAAGGTTCATCATGGTTCTCGTGGATTGGCTGGGGTGTTTTGTGCTGAGCGTTGGGTAAAGTCCTCGTTTTCCCAGTTGCGGTTCTCCGATTACCGTCGTTATTAAATAGACGTTTTTTTCAATGATTTTGATGGCCGATCTCAATGCATTGTAACCGCCCTCCAATCCGCTAGGTGTCACCAGTACCAGATCATCCAGCGATGTATGGTATTCAGGATACTCTCCATACTTACTTCGCATAATTGTGGCAACAGGAAGATCTACCCCCGGTGCGCAGTATTGACGTTCATCGCTGCCGCGATTAAGCCAAGTATATCGTTTGAATTCTGGATCAATATGCTTCAGTAAGTGGACAGCGGCTATGTCCGACAGTGCATTTCCAGCACGAGAGGGCAGATATGAATAACAGCGATCATCCCCAATGCAGGTGATGTTAAAACCGGCAATGACATTTTTCTTGAGATGATCCAAATTCATACTCAAATAGACAATGGATCCGATCGTTTCTGGGACAAAAATGATGCGGTAGGTGTAACGTCTCTCTTTCAAAGATAACAACCACTGCGCCAAAGCTGTTGTCACGACAGGTCCGGAAAGTTCATTGTTTGCCATGGATGGATGACAGACAAAGGTAGACAAAAATACTTCCTTTGCTGATTCACCCGGAATTATTATCTCACCGTAATTCAGCACACCGGGTTTCAGATCAGAATCCACCACCACATGGTAACGACCGGGTTTCAGTGAATTACGTTGATTGTCGGTCAGACTGAAACCCCAACGTCTTTTATAATATGAAGTAACGTATGGTATTGCATTAGGCTGATCAGGCAGGGAATGCAAATGTGGATTCAGTTCCTCAAGTGTCAACCATTTGTCAACAGGTTCCGAATAACCTACCACATGAAGGTTGTTATTGTTAAAATCAACAATTCGTTTCCCACTTTCATTCTCTATGAATGCGTCTTTAATGTTCCATTCATCCGGGACCACCCAGTCAAAAGCTGGTGTACCTGAGGTAATATTGCATATTGTAATTTCTGGCAATAAGTTCTTAATATAATTCAAAGTTTGCCTGACACCTTTTCCGGTGACACTTCTACATATAGGGAATAGATCAGAAGCCCACTGATGCATTATATGACCCAACTTATTTCTATTTTGGTTATGCATCTAAATATGTTCAATCATGAAAATTTCGGATTAATTCCAGAATGAAAATCATACAATATTACGTGGATTCAACTCACAAGTGCAAAATTAAAGGTTGGAATAGGAGGTAAGCTGCGGTAGTATCAGAGTTTCTCGTGCCAATCCAGGCAAAGGAGCATAGGTGCGAACCTGCGCACAGCATATCCGGGAACAAAGATGCCAGATTCATGCGCTTCTGAAAGCGGGACATCGTCAAGCGTAGATTACGCCCTGGATCAAGGTTGACAAATCCACCATCAGCAGGGAGTTGAAACGCGATCGCGGACTGAGAAGCTGTCGACCCAAGCAGGCGCATCAGTTGGCTAAGCGCAGAGGCAAAAAACCATCTTGTCACATAGTCGCGTCCAGCTAGCACGCGGTCGAACCGTTCATCCGCCAAGACTGGAGCCCGGAGCAAGTGTCGGGCTGACTCAAGAAGTGCCGTGGCCATTACATTAGCCATAAATGGATGATACCAGTATATTCTCGCAGATAAACATGCTGGTGATGATCTCTGTCGCCATCTACGCTGTAAGAAACAACGGAGAAAGCGCTCCGGGAGTTACGATCGGCGTGGAAGAATGCTCAAGTTTAGAGTAAGTATCGACGCCCGGCCTGGTATCGTGGATACCCGCTAGTCTCTCGGCGATTGAGAGGTGGGTGTAATGATTGGAAAAGGACATCGTCACACGATTATCTCTCTGACCGAGCGCAAGTCTCCCTTAGCCATCCTGACAAAGGTCAACCGCAAGACACCTCAAGCGGTGGCTGCCACTGTCTTCGAGCCCCTGAAGCCGCTTTCGATGCGAGCGCACGCGATCACAGCAGATAACGGCAAGGAGTTCTCCTATCATGAACGCATTCCAATCGCCCTTAGCACAGAGGTAGATTTTGTCCACCCCTATTCCTCCCATAAGCCAGTTACTGACGAAAACACGAATGGCCTGATCCGCCAGTACTTTCCCAAGAAGCACCTTTTTTTACCATCACTGCGAAAGCCATAAATCGTGTCGTGGACAGACAAAACAACAGACCTGAATTTTATCAAGGTTGCAAATCACCAAATAGGGTATTCTTGAGCCACTCATCCATAGTTGCACCTGGCAGTTGCTTCCACTTTCCAAACAATAGACCAATTTAATATTATTTGGCATTAGTTACAGGATATACTAGGTCACCTCCCGCTCTAACATCATCTACCATAATATTGATAGCTCCATACAAATCAACTAATCCAAAATATATTCCATTAATACAATATTCATTATAACAACCATTGTCTAACAGAATATCATCCAATTTGGGTTTTATTGCTGTTCTAATAATATTCGTATTTAAATCCCTAACGTACATGCTATATGTAGCATTCCTTAGCACTCTATTTTCATCAATATAACGTGCTACAAATTTCTTGTGAAATCGATAGTTTACCTCGACTTCCTCTTCCACATAATGCGCGAACCAAAACGTTTTAGGATAATGTATACCTATTGACAGGTGAAAGGCTCGATTTTCATAAAGATACCTAAAAGGCGAATCGGATCCCCATGCACTGATGTTATCTAAATGACACAGATAATTTTGATCTTTTCCCCATACTACAAAAGAATATATCGGGTGTCTTGTTCTCTTAAAATCATTCCTCTTGAGTGCTATATTGTTAATTGCGCCCACTTGTGATAACGTTTTTCGATAGTCAAATGTTTTCCCTTTGCAGAAATCCCAATTAAAGGTGGGGAAGAGCAATGTTCCTTTATCACCAATTTTCGCGATTATTGAATCAATAAATATGTTCGGATTAAATTGTTCCTTATTATCTCGACATACGCACATGAATCGCAATAAGTCAGAACCCACAACTACAATATCTCCGTAATTTATATCAATTCGAGAGATTATTTCTTTGTAGCTGATATAATTATTGTGTTCTTCCATATTGATTCAAGATTCTTGTGGCTATCTGCTCAGCTGTTAGTCCATATTTCTCTAACAAAAAGCTATACTCACCCACAGTTTCACCATATTTATCAGGCAATCCGATGAATAACTGAGGAGGTGTATTTGTTAGTTTTGTTTTATATTCAGCTACAGCACTTCCAAGCCCGCCGACAATGCTGTGCTCTTCAACAGATACAATAAGTCTTGAAGACTCACAGGCCTTGTCAATGACAGCAGTGTCAAGTGGTTTTATAGTATGCATATCTATAACTGCTGAAGATATGTCCTGCTCGGACAATATTGCTGCTGCTTTAAGCGATTCGGAGACCATGGTACCGGTGGCAATTATTGTTATATCACCGCCACCACGCAGCACAATTGCCTTTCCTATCTCAAATTGGTAGTCCTCATCGTAAACTAAAGGGGTTCCGGCACCGCCCGTTAACCGAATATAGACCGATTGTTCATGGTGGACAGCAGCAAGGACAGCTTTTACCGTCTCAGTACAATCAGCTGGGGATACGACTGTTATGCCAGGCATAGATCTCATAATAGAAATATCCTCAATACAACAGTGCGTATACCCAAGTGTCCCGAGCACAACACCACTAGCAAGACCAACCATGCAGACATTACGTTTCATATATGCCAAATTGACCTTAATTTGTTCACAGCAACGCATTGTTTGAAAAGGGGCAAATGTAGCAGTTATGACCTTAATCCCCTCGCTCGCAAGGCCTGCTGCAATGCCAATCATGTTTTGCTCAGCAATACCAACATCTAAAAATTTTTCGGGGTATGTTTTTTTGAATCGCTCTAAACCAGCAGACGTTGAAGTGTCACCGGTTAGGATCAAAAGATCATCGATTGTTTCCCCCAATTCTAACGCAGCTAGTCCAAAAGTGGCCCGGGGACCAACACGGGACCACATTTTTATTCTTGATTCATTAATCTTCATATAGTTTTTTTATATATCATAATTAAGCTCTTCCAGCGCAGCTTCATATTGGGACAAACTTAATGGCGCATGATGCCATGCATTATTATTTTCAGCAAACGAAAACCCTTTGCCTTTTATCGTATTTGCAACAATCGCATGTGGAAGCCTCTGTTTTTTTGCACTCATTAATGCATCATAAATTTCAGCAATATTATGGCCATCAATTTCTGACACAGACCAACCAAAACTTTTCCATTTAGAGGCAAGATCACCTACGCTCATGATTTCACTATTTGCACCAGTCTGCTGCAAGTTATTTTTGTCCAGAATCGCAACTAGATTATCTAATTTATAATGGGTAGATGCCATGGCTGCTTCCCATACAGACCCTTCATTACATTCACCATCGCCCAGCAATACATAAACTATGAAATCCAAGTTTTTTCTCTTGCCCGCTAGAGCGACACCAACACCAAGCGACAGACCCATTCCAAGACTACCGTTTGAAAATTCAATACCTTTCGGATGGTTTATTACTGGATGACCGTAAAGATAACTACCATTTTTTTCAAATGTTTTGAGATCTTCTTCAGGAATATAACCGATTTCCGAGAGGGCTGTGTAATAACCGAGAACTCCGTGACCTTTACTTAGAATAAACCGATCACGTCCTACCCATTCAGGATCATTAGGATCCAAATTCATTATCTCACCATAGAGTGTCGCGGTTATGTCAACAATTGAAAGACCGCCTCCGAAATGTGAACTATTAGCACCTGCAGTTAGGGCCATGTCCAGCACTTTCTTCCTCATCCTCATCGCCTTGGTTTCCAGTTTCTTTATTATTTGTTTGCGATCTCCCATTTATTACATTCCTCCATCCACGCGCAAGACTTGACTGGTGATATATGATGATAGATTGGAGGCTAGAAATAATACCGCATTTGCAATCTCTTCAGGCTGGCCAACTCGTCTCATACAAATCCTGTTTAGTGTTTCCTGCAAAGCATCCTCAGGGGTACTACGTAACATCATTTCTGTTTGGGTAAGTCCCGGAGCAATAGCGTTTACTCTAATGTTAAAAGCTGCTAGTTCTTTTGCCATTACTTTCGTCGAAGCAATCATTGCCGCTTTCGCAGATGCATATCCTGTCCGACCTTCGTTGCCTTCGATCGCCGCACTGGACGAAATATTGATGATACTTCCGGTCTTTTGGCGAATCATCATTCTCACGATATATTGCGTCAATAGCAATTGTGAAAAGAAATTTATTTCAAACACCTCCTTCATTTTGTGCGCCGATGTCATCTGAAATGGGGCTGTGTAGATGATGCCCGCGTTGTTGACGAGGATGTCAACGGATCTATTCGCCGACATGATCTTTTTAGCTCCAGTTTTTACCTCCTCAACATCCGCAAGATCAAAGTATACAGGTAAGATATTCACGCAAGTCTCTTTTTCAAGATTTGCTAAATACTTCGTAAACTGATCATCTGACCGACGGGCGCAAGCCCACACATTTGCACCATTAATGGCGAACGCATGCAAGATAGCTTTCCCGATACCGCGGCTGCAACCAGTAACAACCGCTGTTTTCCCTTTGAGTAGAATTGTATGTACCGTTCAGTTTACGAAATCATCTTTATTGAATATTTCTTGAGCTATTGCAGGATCAAATATTGATTGGCCTTCGAAACTCATATATTTCTGTATAAATTCAGTATCCTCACCTGCTAAACAAAGTGAACTATATTGGTTGAAATGCTTAATACTGAAACCATAATCTCGTATTTCTTCCAAAGTGTTTTCATAAACATTTCCGATCTTAATATGCACATATGGACAAGCAAGTACATCACCTAATGGAGTTATGTACATTCGATTCACAGTATTACAGCCAAGCACACTTTCATAATGTTTGTCAAAGGGATTCCATAGATTTCTGAGAATATTTCTGTGTTTCTTTCTAAGTTCCATTAATCTTGCTTTGTCCTTTTCATCAACAACTATTTCTATCATCTTATCAATTTTTAGCCACATTCCAGAAGGTACCGCCACATTGAGTAGCGTAGTATAATTGTGATCTTCTGAGTATTGGCAAAGTAATTCAATGTCTTCAGAAAAAGCATTGTAATGGCCGACTGTAATGTTGAGATAGGGGTGCATACCGACCTCCTGAACATTTTTTAGGCCTGCCATAGCTCTGCGCCATGATTCCTTTCGGCCTCTTATTGCATCATGTGTTTTTTCGTCAAAACTGTCGACACTTACTGAAACCCGTCCTACTTTAGCATCAGCAAGACGTTGTGCCATTACTTTATCTAAGAAATACCCATTTGTGGTCAGATAAAGATAGAAGCGCTCTGGCTGTATAGCTTCAATTGCTTGAAACAACAGTTCCGGCCTTAATAATAATTCTCCCCCTTGCAAGTCGAACTCGAATATACCCAACTCATCAGCCTGATCGGCGATGCTAGCAACCATATCAAGATCTAAGGTATCCTTAGCATGATCTCCAATCGGGGAATTAGTGAAACAGTATTTACAAGTAAGATTGCAAGCATTATTAAGATTCAGATCAATTCCTCTCTGTTTGGTACCTATTTGCCCATGGTTTGCCTTTGTATAGTCATAGAAAGCCTTTAATTTTTCCACGAGTCGTGGTTTGTCAAGCAAGTTCATTAATTACGCTCGTGGTTTGTCAAGCAAGTTCATTAATAACGCGCCTTATTCTATTTCCATGCGAAAACAAAAACTGATAATGATTGTCTAATGGTCATTCTAAAATATAACCTGGTATATAGTCGATTTGTTCTTTTAGTTCATTCCAAGGTTTTAATAAGTGTTCTCCTTTTGTTTTTATGGAGTCATTAAATTCGACATAAATGAATTCGTGCAAACATCGATCAATTGCTCGAGCAGTATCTATAGATCTATCCCTATGAGGAAAATATTTACCTAAATGGTCGCGAATATGGAGCACAGAACTATCGCAATTCGGATAGATATCAACGAACACTTTTCGCATTAGCTTAGGTATTTCTCTAATTGACATCGTAGGATGCGCCCAAAAGTTGCCCAATGTCTTGAGTCCGTATTTTTCTCTATTTAAATCTAAAGGTGTTCCAGGAACGACCTGTAGCGCATGTAAATCCAGGGCGTCAAAATTACGACTAATAATAAATTCTGTCGAGTTTGTTATTGTCTGTTCCGTCTCACCAGGAAACCCGAATATAAACGACGCCCACACATCTATGTCATAGTTTTTAAGTTTGTCTAAAACTTCCGGCAAACTCTTCTCAAGGTTGAAATTCTTGTCCATTGCCTTGAGAATACTTTGGTCTCCGGATTCAACACCAAAATAGGTAGCAGTAAAACCCGCCTCGGCCATCAGATCCATCAATTCCGGGTGTTTGTGCAAAATATCGATTCTAGCATATCCAAACAGGTCCATATTGAGATT
>DASCOB010000154.1:0-7532 GCA_036011785.1 Anaerolineales bacterium
CCGCGCACATTGCTGCGCGCGCCGGTGCGCTCTTACCGCACCTTTTCACCCTCACCCGCCGGCATTCAAACCGCGGGCAATCTCCTTCTCTGTGGCCCTCTTCCCTCGGTCACCCGAACCGGATGTTATCCGGCACGCTACCCTCCGGAGCGCGGACTTTCCTCAGGCGCTCATCGCGCGCCCGCGACCGCCCGGCCGGCCCTCGCGTCAATCCCAATCTTATCGGTATTCATCCAGTCTGGCAAGGTTTCCCACAGTTCAAGCCTCCTCATCCTTCGTCGCCCACACCACCTCAGCCCCCTCCGGCAGCTCGGTTCCCGGCCCAAATTGGTATACCGAGCCCCAAGGCTGATACGTGGTGCGCACCACGTCCTCTACATCCACCTCTCCGCCGCGCTCCACTACACGCGTCACCGCCACATTCGCCCCCTCGTTTTCCCAGTCCACCTGCTTAATCTCTCCCGGCTTAAGTTCAGGATTCTCTTCGTAGACCGTCTTCTTGACCTCCTTAACTTCGGAGATCTCCGCCTCTGCCACGGTCACGCTGCGTCCGTCGTCCACACTGTAAAAACGAAAAGTGAGCAAGCTCTCCTCGTCATCAATCTCGGTCTCAATCAGCAACCAAGCCTCACGGTCATTCTTAAAACGAAAATCGGCCGTCGGCGAGAATATCGTGGCATCCAGGCCAGGTCCAGGGCTGCCCGGTCCCTGCTCATAGTAGCCAACGCGGTATGCGTGCGGATTTCGCTCTACTATCGGGTAGCCGCCAAAAAATGCGCTGCGGAAGGCGGTTGTGCTCACCTGACATATGCCGCCACCCACGCCCTGAATCGTACGCCCGCCAAAAATAATCCATGCCTCCGCAAAGCCGGTGTCGAGACTGATATCTCCAAGATTAGCATTGAAAGAGAACTCCTCCCCCGGCGGCACCATTATGCCATGCATGGTCTCAGCGCCGGCTCGGATATTCTGCCGCCGCGTCTGGTCCGAGCCCCGAAAAAAAGTACTTGCCTGTGCCACCAACCCGGTGATGCCCAATTCTTTCGCCCGCGTCTCATCCCCAATCTCCGGCTCCACGGCCCGGAAGCGAAGATAGACATTGTGCTCACCCGCCTCCAGCGCCGCATTCACCATTTCGAGCGTGGCCTCCACATCCAGCGCCCGACCAACCACCGCTGGACGCACCGGTCCCAGTTCACCCGTCGTCTCATCAAATTCGAACCGCGCGCTCTCCGGCGCCACGGCCAATTGATCACCGGCGTATTGCAGAAACTCGACGAGGAGCTGCTGGTCAAGCCCCACTTTATATTCAATCGGGTCGCTGCGCTCATCAATCGGCAGGAAAGTGAGCATGTCGGCGAGCGCCTGTTCGTCCACCACCCACGGCGGCCCGTCGCCCTCCCGCGGATATTCCACCATGAGCACCAGCGGAGCATCCAACATGCGCTGCCCATTGACGCGTTGTTCCTCGACGTCCACCAACAAAGGCGTAAACTCATCAATGACCAGCGGAATGTCGGCCTCGGAGAATCCGGTCAGCGGCCTCACAAGTTCATCGACCGTTGCGCTCACATTGACGGTGCGTCCCTTGTGTCCTTCCGCAACCGTGAGCACCGACCCTATTACCGAAAGCGAAGCATCCCTCGGGGTGACGTTGACAATCGCAGCGATGCCCTTCACCAGCTCCTCCGCCATGACCATGTCGATCACGATTTCCGGCGCAATTCCCATGCCCCCGTAATACGCCGACCACTGCTCGCTGAGATCGGGAAGCAATCTGCCAGAATGCCCGACTCCGAAAGCAAGGTCAATGGCATCACGGATTCTCACGGACATACCAATTTGTCCCGGTGTCGCACTCCACACCTGACCGCCGTCCCGGAAAGTAATCGCGTCCTCCTGCAGAAAAGCTAGCTGCCGGCTGAGCCGCTCGGCCGCTTCCGGTCGTCTCAGCCCGCCAAGGTCCACTCCCCACACCGAAACGCCCGGATAGATTCTGTCAAAGTGGTCTATCTGGAACATGCCCAATGCCAACAGCGCTACTGAGCCGAACACAACCAGAGCGCCGAGCACACACCCCGTCAATTTGAGCATTACCCTCATAGCACGCCTCCCCCAACCTGCTGGCATATTTTCGCAAACCCATCCGTGCACCTGTCGGCGACATCACGAGAATGAACGATGAGCATTTTTTCATTGTTCTTTTCTTCAGCCAGTGCAGTGAAGTTGTACGAGCCGGTTACAACCGTATGGCCATCCACAATCAGTACCTTATTATGCATAGTATATCTACTCCGGACCGCAAGCACCGCCACGCCCCGCGACTGCAACCAATCGAACAACTCACGCCCTTTACCAGAGAGCTTGCCATTCTCGACCACGTCCACAACCGTGAGGCCGGTATGCGCCTTTTCCGCAAGCGCCCTACCGAAGACATCGCGCGTAAAAAGAAAAGACACACGATAATCGGTGCACCTTTCCGTTTCATTCAGAATAGAGAGTACTCTTTCTGCCACGTCATCTCCAGACGCTAAGTTCGTTGCGACGAGCGTGTCGGTGAAGGCCAGTTCAACATGTGGCGTTGTTGCCGGCGTACCGCTCCCAAAGCGCCGCGGCGGAAACATCTCCTCGAATTCTGACGCATACTTTCAGGCCAGGCGTGCAGATTCGATTCCGTCCAGGTTGCTGTTGCTTCGCCACGTTCCTCTGTCGGTAATGTTCCACGATCGAGTAGAAATGAGCGATTTATCTGTCGTCTAGAATTTGTCGTTTATCAACACACTGCCGCCATCCCCAACAACCGGAATGCCGGCCGCCTGCAGTTGGCACACACTCGCATCGCCAAAATTGTTACTCTCGAGGACCACGCGCAGGCAAACCGCGCTTCCGTTCACTCGCAACAGTGTTCGAATCACCGACTGCTAACACCGGTCATGCACCACAACGTCAACTGATTCTCTCGCGCTCCGAAAGGGTCCGCTCAACCGCTCGTCCACCTCGTCGCGTTGGTATTCCACCCAATCCTGCTTACTCGAGTCTGTAAAAAACACCTGTCACTCCAACCTGTCTTCAGTGACGGGTACCGATGTAGTGATTGCATCTGGAACAGCCAGTCAGCAACCGCGCAACTCCCATCAGCGCACAGATAATGTTCAGTACGTCAGGCACGTTTCTTGTATATCTATTAGCGCAATTGCCATGATAAATACGCGCATCTCTAAACCCCTGCCACACGTTGTGCAGAACAAATCGCCATAAAGGGTAGCAATTCGCATGCCGTATAACCATTTGGCCGGGACGACCTTGCTGCGCAGCGGCCACAAAATCCGTCTGGAGAAAGCACCAGAAGTTTTCACTGCGCTCGCGCCCACTCGTGCCGAGCGTCAACGCCTGGAAAAGACCAAAGGGATTCGGCATGTAAAACGCGTGGCGGGCCACGTTTTCAAGGCGCACGTCCACGCCCAGCAGCGTGATGAAGCCATGGCGCGCTTTCGCTCGGTGCCCCACACTGTCTGTCACCACGTATACAAACCCGCGGGAGCCAGCGCAACGCGTTACTATCTATCAGATCAGATCATCGCTCGCTTTCAGGCAGAAGCAACGCCATCAATAATCCACAACTTGTGCGCCACAGCCAGTGTACGGCCATTACGCGAACTCCCCGGCGCTGCCAACACATTCGTACTGCGGGTTTCCGACAAAGCCGGCAAGAACCCGCTAAAAGTGGCGAACACTCTGGCGAAGAAAGACGCTGTTAATTACGCCGAGCCTGATCTAATCGACCGCGTAGGGGCGGCAGCCATGCCACAGGACCCCGGCTTTCAGCTTCAGTGGTATTTGCGTAGCTGGGATGCAGAAGGCGTCATATCCGCAGCCGATATCTCCATTCTAGGCGCGTGGGAGAGCACCTCCGGCAGCCGCGATGTGGTTGTAGCCGTAATCGATGATGGGTTCGAACTTTCTCACCCGGACTTCGCCGGCGAAGGGAAAATAGTGCATCCTCTCGATTTTGTTGATGGAGACACAGACCCCAATCCCGACCGCACATTGGGGGATTACCACGGTACTCCGTGCGCGGGCGTAGCCATCGCCGAACAGAACGGGCTAGGCGTGGTCGGTTCGGCGCCGGGTTGCGCCTTCATGCCGGTACGCATCCCTTTCCAGCAGCGCGACAGCGATTGGTGGGATGTGTTCCACGAAGTCAGCCAGCGCGCCAACGTCATCTCCTGCAGCTGGGGGCCACCGCCCGTATGGGCGCCTCTCTCCACAGCGCTCAACGACAAATTTCACCAGATCGCCATCAGCGGCGGGCCGCGTGGCAAAGGTTGCCTGCTAGTGTTTGCTGCCCACAATTACAATGCCCCGCTTGATGACGCGAACGATTCCGGATTCCACTGGCGCAACCTGACAGACCCACCCGGCGAATATCGCTTGACCAGTGAGCACATCCTAAACGGCATGGCTGCGCATCCGGATGTAATTGCGGTCTCGGCATCCACCAGCCTCGGCAGAAAGGCCATTTACAGCAACTGGGGCGCGGAAATCACTTTGTGCGCCCCCAGCAGCAACGGCCATCCGCTCGACCCCAACCATCCGGCCCCCGGCCTCGGCGTATGGACAACCGACAACGAACTTGAAACGCCTGGGTTCAAGGCCGGCAGTCAGTTCACGGGCAGCTTCGGCGGCACCTCCAGCGCAGCCCCCTTGGTGGCCGGAGTCGCGGCGCTGGTACTATCCGCTAACCCCGATCTCACCGCGTTTCAGGTCCGCCAAGTCCTCCAGGACACCGCCGACAAAATCGAAGATGCACAGCCCGACCCGATGCTCGGTTTGCAGAAAGGCCAATACGATGAGCGCGGCCATTCCGAATGGTTTGGCTTCGGGAAGGTAAACGCCGCCCGTGCGGTCGCGCGCGCCCCGGAATTACACCCGACGGCCCTCACCGCTCTGCGCGGCCTGCCGCGCACCCAGTATGAGCGCATTTATCTGTTACTCCCGCAAGATTCCGGAGCGGAATGGCTACAGGCAGTGTTAAGCAGCGGGCAGTGGACGAAACACCGCTGGACGGTCGGATACTCTGCCGACGATGCCGGCATCGGCGACCTACACCAACGCGTAGTGCTGGCAGTCAACCCGGAAAGCTGGGGCGCGGATCTGGGCGACTGGTACCGGAATAATTATGCTGGCGTACACTACCAGCCAATCTCCGCCCTTTCCCCGGATGCCCTAGCCGGATATCTCGCCGGTAGCGCTGAGGCAGATGTCCGCACTATGCTCAATCAAGACGGCAGCGCCGCATCGCAGGCCGCCTCAGCGCACAACAGCGGGCGCGGCCACCCCCGCGCCCAGTACGAGCGCACCTATCTGCTAATGCCCCAAGACGCGCGCAGCGCGTATCTCCAGGCCGTTCTTGATAGCGGCGTTATGACCCGTTACCGTTGGACCACTGGCTTCTCCGCGGATGACGCCGGAATAGGAGACCTGGACAGCCGCGCGATACTAGCGCTCAACCCGGATGAGTGGGGGGACGATCTGCGTCAATGGTACGCGGTCCATTATTTCGGCACGAATTACGATTCCATCCGCGTCACAACACCCGGGCAATTGCACGAAAACCTCGCCGCACGCTAAATTTCGGTCTCCGTCGCGGTGCTATAATCCCCATCATTAGAAGGGGCTCATCATAATGCAAGATCTCATCGCGCGATTGACAGAGACCAACAAAACCATCCAGACGCTCATGGAGCGTCTTTGACCTTCCGGAAAAGAAGTCTGAACTAGCGGCTCTGGAAAAACAGTCCGCTGCCCCGGACCTGTGGGACAACCCCGAACAGGCCCGCCACATCATGCAGCAGGTCACCGCTCTGAGCGAGGAGATTCAACTATGGGGAACGCTCTCCACCCGCATCGCCGATGCGCTCGAGTTGGCGCAGATGCAGGATGAATCGCTGCGTCTCGACCTCGAAACCGAAGTTATCGAGATTGAGGGCGCCACCAATCGGCTGGACGTAGAAGCGATGCTCTCAGGCGAGCACGCCAGCGGAAACGCCATACTTAACCTTTACGCCGGCGCAGGTGGGGTGGATTCGCAGGATTTTGTCTCGATGTTGTTACGCATGTACCTGCGATGGGCAGAGCGGCGCAGATTTGGTGCGGAAATCATCGATCAGTCTTCAGGTGAAGAAGCCGGCATTAAGAGCGTGACCGTCACCGTAACCGGTAAATTCGCATATGCCTATCTTCGCGCGGAACGCGGCGTGCACCGGCTGGTGCGCATTTCCCCTTTTGATTCGGCAAACCGGCGCCACACCTCCTTTGTCATGGTGGAGGCACTCCCCGAAATCGAAGACGTGCGAGAAATAATTATCACCCCGAAGGATCTGCAAATTGATACCTTTCGCGCCCAAGGCGCCGGTGGCCAGCACATGCAGAAGAACGACACAGCAGTGCGTATCACCCACCATCCCACCGGCACAGTTGTGCAGTGCCAGAACCAGCGTTCGCAGGCCCAGAACCGCGAGAACGCCATGAAGGTGCTTCGCGGCAAGTTGTACGAGCTGCGGCAAATTGAACGCGACAAAGAGATGGCAGATTTGCGTGGAGATTTCGTGAAGGCAGAATGGGGCAGCCAGATTCGCTCGTATGTGTTGCACCCCTACCAGATGGTTAAGGACCACCGCACCCAGCATGAAATCGGAAACGCTCTGGGGGTATTGGATGGTGATTTAGATGAATTGATGGAAATATATCTTAGAACGAAGGAATAGTCGGGCGCAGAATTACACCGGCAAGCAGCGAGCCAGCTATTCCGGGGAAGCAGAGTCGTGCGGTCCGTCGTCCGCAGCCATCGCCGCGACTCTGGCCTGCTGTCGCTTATGTGCCAGTCCTTCCACATTTGTACCGATCTCTTCCAACACGCTCTCCATCTCGCGGCCCTCATCCTGCGCCAGCTGCAGGCTGTTCTTGCCCAGCAGCGTTAGGACTTCTGTGTTGGACAGATCTTGCTTTTCCAGCAATGCTTCCGCTACGGCTTCGACTTCATCAGCGTGCCGGATCAGGAGCTTCTCTATCTGCTCCTCCAGAGCCAACCACATCTTCTCAACTCGCTCGTCAGAGAAACGAAGCTCTTTGACATCCCGAGTCAGCTCGGACACAGGCGGACCGAAATAGCCGTGTACAGCTAGGCGACGAAACTCCATGCGGGCTTTGTTGTAATCGCTCCCTGCCCCTATCCAGAACTCGCCCATAAAGACCTTTACGGCAAGATGGCCAGCAAGCGAGACCATGATGAGACCTACAATTCGCCTCAGTGGTTCACCATAGATCTCCACAGTGTCTACATGCATCATGTAACCAAGTGCTCCGCTTGAGCGACGTATGATGCTCACACGCTAGATGCGCTGGTCAGGCATGACGTAGTGTTGAATCACCGCATGGCCGGCCTCGTGATACGCCACCTGGCGCAGTTGCACAGGGTCCATCTCCTGGATGGGATTAGCCATGCCGACAAGCTGCTCCTGGATAGCTTGATC
>DASCOB010000155.1:0-36603 GCA_036011785.1 Anaerolineales bacterium
GGCCGGCGCGGTGAAGGATTACCAGCGCGGCAGCCTCGTTGGCGAACGCAGCTACGGAAAAGGTACGGTGCAGACCTGGTTGGACTTGAGCGACGAGCAAGGGGCAGTGCGCATAACCTTCGCGCGCTGGCTAAGCCCGTACGGTAATTCTGTGGATGGCGAGGGCCTGATCCCGGATGTGGCGGTGGAGCGCAGCTACGAGCAATACCAGGCCGGGCTTGACCCGCAGCTAGATGCAGCCATGGAGCTGCTGTTGCCAGTGATTGCCACTGAATAAATTTTCACGCAAGAACAAGGGGCTGCCGCGGCGTTATGACTGAGAGCGGGTGATCGGACTCGAACCGACGACATTCAGCTTGGGAAGCTGACGTTCTACCGCTGAACTACACCCGCGCAATCAAGATTATATGCCGCGCCTAATTCCTGTCAAGCAATTGAAGGACAGGACCTGATACGCCGGCCACAAATATCAGCAGGCAGGCCGCCAGCGTCGCATACCAGCCCGGGCCGATTGGCGGCAGCGCTCCGTACAGTTCCCCCACCACCGGCCGCAGCAACAAGAGGGCACGTAACGCGCGGACGCCTGAGACCGCCGCCACCACGCCCTGCAGCAGCCCCATCCAGCGCCATTGTGGCCAGCGCCAAAAAGCGCCTGCCGCCAACAGCGTCGCTGCCAGCAGCCCGAGTTGTGCCTGCACGGTGGCGTCGGTGCGATACCACATAATAGCGGGATACCCCGGCAGCAGCATGAGCGCGCCCAACCCGGCCGGAAGCAGCAGCCAGCGGCGCGCGCGCCCCGCAGATGCGCGCCCGGCCGTCAACGCCGCTGCCAGCGCCAGCAGCGCGAGGAAATGCAACCTGCCCACAGGGAGGCTGCCGGCCTGCACCTGCGGCAGCAGCGTCACCCAATCACCGAGATCGTAAGCACCCATAGTAAGCGCAGCGGCGCGGTGCGGCACCCAAGGCAGGAAATATCCCACCCAGAGCAGCGCAATGCCGAGCGCGAACGCCACGCCACCGAGCCGCGAACTTCGAAAAACGGAGCCTGTCATCGCGCCGATTCTATCATCTGTGCCGCCCGCGCGTGTGCCGTAATTGCTCATCGGCGACGGTGAAGGCTGGGTGATCAAGATTGTGGAGTTAGGGGGATGAACGCGAGAATCGAAATACCACGGCGGAAATTTGCGGGATTCTGCAGTCGGTAGCAGGTGGCGGAATTGGCGTTGTTCGGCTCCGTGTTGCGCGCCTACGAATTCAGCGCCCACACTATGCGCAGTCCCTCCAACGTCAACCACGGGGCCACAATCTGAATGACATCAGTCTCGCGCGCCACGGTCTCGGCCAGTCCGCCGGTGCCGACAACCTGCATCTCCGGCCCCAGTTCCGCGCTAAAGCGCGCCACCATGCCCTCCACCAGTCCGACGTAACCGTACAAAAGGCCGGATTGGATAGCGTGCGGCGTGTTACGGCCGATAGCGGCAGGCGGGCGCGTCAGTTCAACGCGCGGCAATTTAGCCGCACGCTGGAAGAGCGCGTCGGCGGCGATTTCGATTCCCGGAGCAATGGCCCCGCCGAGGTATTCGCCCAGCGCGGAAACAGCATCGAAGGTGGTGGCGGTACCGAAATCGACGATGCAGGCTGGGCAGCCGTAAAGCGCGCGCACCGCAGCAGCATCCACCACCCGGTCCGCGCCCACCTGGCGCGGGTCATCGTAACGGATGGGTACGCCGGTCTTCACGCCGGCATCCACCACCAACGCGTCGCGCTGCAGGTAATCCCGGCAGGCCTGCACGAAGACGCCGGTCAGCGGCGGCACCACCGAGGCAATCGCCACAGCAGCGATTTCATCTTTGGTCACACCCGCCTGCCGAAAGAAACCGAGCAACTGCAGGCCATATTCGTCCCCGGTGCGCTCACGCGCGGTGGCCATGCGCCAGCGCGGGCCAAGGCTCTCGCCCGTGAAGACGCCCATGGTGATGTGTGTGTTTCCGATATCAATCGTCAAAAGCATAAGCGCTCCTTTGTCAGGCCTTTCCCAGCACCATGTTATCAATCAGCGCGGCCGCCCCGATGCGCACGGCCATGCTAGCCAGCGCCTGCTCCGGCAGGTGCTGCAATTCCTGCATCGTATCGAGGTCAGCAACAGAGATGTACTCCGGCGCGGCCAGTGGCTCGGCCGCCACTATATCTGCCATCAGCGCGCGCAGCTCGTCCCCATCCCGCTGCCCCTTGGCAAAGGCCGCTCGCGCCGCGCTCAGCGCCCGGAAGAGCACGGTAGCCGCCCGGCGCTGGTCCGTGTTCAAATAGGCATTGCGCGAGGAAAGCGCCAGCCCGTCCGGTTCCCGCATCGTCGGGCACACCACCACCTCTACCGGCAAGCCGAGGTCAGCCACCAGCCGGCGCACGGCGCAGGTCTGCTGCGCATCCTTTTGCCCGAAATAGGCACGCTCGGGGGTGAAAGCGATGAGTAATTTCGTCACCACCGTGGTCACCCCGCGCATATGCCCGGGCCGCCGCGCTCCCTCCAGTCCGCGCGTGAGATGCTCCACGGTGACGTAAGTCTGATATCCGCGCGGGTACACTTCGGCGTTGTCCGGCGTCCACACCAGGTCAACGCCTTCGGCTTCCAACGCCACCAGATCACGCTGCAGGTCGCGCGGATAATCTTCGAAATCCTCGTCCGCGCCAAACTGGGTCGGGTTGACGAATATGCTCACGGCGACATGCTCATTCTGCTCCCGCGCGACCTGCAGCAGCGAGAGGTGACCGAGATGCAAGTAGCCCATTGTCGGAACCAGCCCGAGCGTGCCAGATAATCTCGCCCGCACTCGGCGCAATTCAGGCAGCGTGCTGACTATTATCATGATTATTTTCGCCGCCCCGCGCCGCGCGCACCAGTTTGCAGAGCAGTTCGTTCACCGGAGCGGGCACGCCCTGCCGCGCAGCCTCGCGCGCGATGGAGCAATTAATGGCCTCGATTTCGGTCGGCGCGCCGCGGCGCATGTCCTGCAACATGGAGGAATGGTTGCCCGCCGTCAACTCGGCCACCGCCCGCACCCGCTCGACGGCCTCAAACGAAAGCTCAATCCCCAGCGCGGCTGCCACGCTCTCGGTCTCTCGCGCCGCCGCAAGCATCACCTCGCTTGCGTCCGGACGCGCCAGCAGCTCACCGTTGGGGATGCCAAGCAGCGCGGTGAGCGCATTAATGCCGGCGCTGACTGCCAGTTTGCCCCAGAGCAGCCCGTCCAGCGCGCCGGTCAAAAGAGTGGGGAAACCGGCGGCCTCGAAAAGCTCCGCCACTTGCTGCAGCCGCCCACGAGTACGCTCCTGCAGCGCCAGATGGGTGTCCCCGCCGCCACCATAACGGACGTGTCCCGGCGTGAGCAACGCCGCGCCCTGCGTGGTGACCCCCGCCACCGCGCGCTCCGGGCCGACGCTCTCGGCCAGTTTCTGCAGGTTTCCCAACCCGTTCTGCAGCGTGACAGCCAGCCCGTTAGGCGCGAGTACGGCCGCCGCCATGCGTGCGGCGCGCTCTGTCTGCCAGCTTTTCACCAGCAGCAGCGCCGCCGCCGCCGGAGCGAATTGCCCCGCGTCAGAGCCGGCGGGCACGCGCGCCGTCTCCACCGCACCGTCCGCCTCGACGCGTATTCCGCGTTTATTGATGGCCGCAATGCCCTGCGGCCAGCTCCCCAGCAAGCATACTTGCGCGTGCGCTGCCAGCCGCGCCCCGAAGAGGCAGGCCAGCGCGCCGGTGCCGATGATCGCAACGCGCACTCTCTCTCAACCTCGCGCGCTAACCGCCCAGCGGCGCGTCTTCCAGCCCATCCAGCAGTGCCTGCCATTCATCGTCAGCTATGGTGAATGTGTGCTCCAACGCGGGAAACTCGCGCCCCCGCACCTCGGCATGATAGCGCTCGAAAGCGCGCAGTATCTCCCCGCGCAAATCGGCGTACTGCTTCACAAAACGCGGTGTGAAACGGTCGAAAAGGCCGAGTAAATCGTGGCTTACCAGCACCTGCCCGTTGCAACCCGCTCCGGCGCCGATTCCAATCGTGGGCACAGTCAGCCGCTCCGAGATGAGTGTGGCCACCCGCGCCGGCACCGATTCCAGTACGATGGCGAAGCACCCGGCCTGCTGCAGCGCGAGGGCGTCCTCTAGCAGCGCCCGTGCCGCGGCGGCGCTGCGGCCCTGCGCGCGGTATCCCCCCAGTTGATGCACCGATTGCGGCGTCAGCCCGATGTGCCCCATCACGGGGATGCCCGCGCTCACAATCGCACGCACGGTGGAGACCATTTCACCCCCACCTTCGAGCTTCACGCTGTCCATGCCTGCTTCGGCCAGAAAGCGCCCGGCGTTGCGCACCGCCTCGGCCACATCCGCCTGATAAGAGAGAAAGGGCATGTCACCGGTCAGGAACGCCCGCTTCGCGCCGCGCGCCACCGCGCGGCAATGGTGCAGCATTTCGTCCATCGTCACCGGTAGCGTGGTCTCATATCCCAGCACCACCATGCCGAGCGAATCCCCCACTAGAATCAGGTCCACCCCGGCGGCGTCCGCGGCCAGCGCGGTGGGATAATCATATGCCGTCAGCGAGACAATCGGCTCGCCGCGCTCTTTTTTTTCTCGCAAAGTAATCAGGGAGACTTTCTCGTGTTGCGGGGATGAAGCTGGATTTGCGCTCATGCTATCTCCTCCTGCGTGAGTGAGATGCCAAGGGTTAACAAAGAAGCCCTCCGCCGCTCGGAGGGCCGGACACACCGAATGTCACCGAGACCAGGTGCTTGCCATCCCGGGGCGGCCACCGCGATAGGCGGCGCGCCGTTTTTGTCCAGCCGTCTCGCTCATGTCCGATGCAAGCGACATCTGAAGTATAAGCGCTCACGCGCTCATCCGTCAAGCTACGCGCGCGCGGTATAATCGCAGCCACTCTGCCCGAACTGGAGGCCACATGCCAGACCCACGCGTAACCCGCCTTGCCCGCCTGTTGGTGGATTACTCCACCGAAATCCAGCGCGATGACCAGGTGCTCATCTGGGCGCCGGCCAGCACCACCGGCATGGCGCTCATGCTGGCGCTGTATCAGCGCGTGCTGGAGCGCGGCGGGCACCCGCACCTTGCGCCATTTCTGCGCGGCCCGGACGATATATTCTTCCGCTTCGCGCAAGAGCACCAGCTGGATTACGTCTCACCGCTGTACAAAATGGCCGTGGACACTTTCGACGCCGTCATCCGCGTGGAAGGCGTACCCAATACGCGCGCGCTTTCCGGCGTGGACCCGGCAAAGCAGGTGCGCCAACAGCAGGCATACGCGCCGGTGCAGCAAGCCTACCTACAACGCGGAGATGCGGGCGACTTGAACTGGAACGTCACCCTCTTCCCGACGTACGCGCTGGCGCAGGAAGCCGATATGAGCCTGCACGATTACGCCGATTTCGTCTATCGCGCCTGCCACGTGCACGGCGATGACGACCCGGTCGCTCACTGGCAATCGCTGCAGGTGCGGCAGCAGCGATTGGTCGAGTGGCTACGCGGCCGCGACAAAGTGCGCGTACGCGGCGCGAACATCGATCTGACCCTCTCTATCAAAGAGCGCACCTTCATCAATGCGTGTGGCCAGCGCAACATGCCCGACGGCGAGATTTTCACCGGTCCGGTGGAAGATTCAGTCAACGGCCGCGTGCTTTTCGATTTTCCGGTCACCGTGGGCGGGCGCGAAGTCGAGCGCATCGAGCTGCGCTTTGAGGAAGGCAAAGTGGTACAGGCCAGCGCGCCAAAGAACGAGCCTTATCTGCAGCAGATGCTGGATAGCGATGCGGGCGCGCGTTATGTGGGCGAGTGGGCCATCGGCACCAACTATGGCATCGACCGGCACACAAAGCAGATTCTCTTCGATGAAAAGATGGGCGGCACAATGCATATCGCCGTCGGCTCGGGCTACCCGCTGACCGGCAGCCGCAACGTAAGCGCCGTACATTGGGACATGATTTGCGACATGAAAACCGAAAGCGAGATAACGGTGGACGGCGACCTACTTTACAAAGACGGGCAGTTCCGGATATAAGCGCACCGGGAATCATTCCTGCGCACGCTGACGATGCACCAACATTACCCCGGCCAGCACAGCCACACCGCCCAAAGACTGCCATGGTCCCAGCCGTTCTCCCAAAAAAAAGTGAGCTAGCCCGGCCGTAATGACTGGTTGTACTAGCATTATTGGGGCCACGGTCGACGCCGGCAGCCGGCCCAGCGCATACGTAACCGCCAGCCAGCCAGCCACCTGTACAACACCCAGCGCCAGAAAAATAAGATAAGTTGAGAGCCCATATCCGAAGAGTGGCTGCCGCAGCGCCACCATGCTAACGCCCAGAATGCATGTAGAGCTGGCAAGCACTATCCAGAAAAAGGAGATCGTATCCAAGCTTTTGCGCGCCTTTTGTCCAGCCAGAAAAAAGCCGCCGTAAAAGATCCCAGCCAGTAGGCCGTAAAGTGAGCCCGTGCCTGCGAGTACTGACTGCCAGCGATCCAGTCCCAGAATCAGAGCAGCCCCGGCCATAGCTAGCGCCAGTCCGGCCCAGAAACCAGTCCCCAACCGCTCGCGGAAGAGCAGCATCGCGCCCAGACCCACCCAGACGGGCGCTGTGTTTGCCAGCAGCGTCGGATTGGTCACGCCGGTCAGGGTAATTCCGGTGGACCACAGGCCGGTGTCAAATCCGTAGCTCACTCCCGCCAGCAGTGCCATCCAGAACGCACTGCGTACCATGCTCCCGGCGCTGCGCCGCTTCCACCAGAACGGCAAGACGAGCACCACCGTCGCGATAGAATTGCGAAAAAAAACAGCAGCCACCCCGGGGGCACCCGCCCAGCGGATAAGCAGCGGAGACCAGCCAACAATCACCACGCCAACTCCGAGCGCTAGATACGCATCGGCGTTTGTGCGCCCGCGACCGGCAGCTGCAGTACTCATCGCCACTCAATCTCTGCAGCAACCACATCCAAGTCTGGGCGGTGTTTTTCAATCCACAGCACCGCGCGCCGCAGCGCCTTTTCGGCAGCAGCCCGTTCGTTACTCACCGCCACCATCGCGATCTGCGCCGACTGCCAGACATCGTTGTGGCCAATCTCGGCCACCGCCAGATTGAATTCGCGTCGCAGCCGTGTCAGCAGAGATTGCAGCTGCCCGCGCTTCTGCTTCAGCGAGCGCGCGGCCGGCAGGCGCAGTTCGATGACGCACGCGCCGATGATCATGGCGTCGTCGCCGGTTGCGGCCGCACGCGCACCCGCGCCAAGTCTTGTGCAAGCGTCCACTCCGCGCGGGCATATTTCCACGCGCGCAGTTCAGCGGCACGCTGCCGCTCGGCCGGGCTCAATTCACCCCGCTGCAGCTCGATGTTCAGCGCCTGCGCAAACCCGCGCGTAATCACGACAGCGGCAGCCTCCCACGCAACTTCCCGCCCAAGCGCGGCAGCCAGCGTTGTCGCGCGCTGTCGCACTCGACCACGCGCGCGTTCACGATGCTCCGGTGACGCGTATGCAAGCACAGCGCAAATGCGCGCGATGTCGCCCCGCAGCGGCAATGAGCCGTGCTGCAGCACCCCACCGCCCTGCCGCCACTGCGCACTCCCCAGCAGCTTGCGCGTACCCACCGTCATCTCATAATGAGAGCGCTGCTCGAAGCATACCGCTCCGGTAGCAGCGCGGCGTGGGGCGGCGGCGGCATTGCGGGCGGGCAGCCCGATTTCATCCAGGCCAGCCAGCAGCGCCGCACTCAGACGGCGATAAGCCGGTAGTACCCCGCCGCGCGCCAGCGCATCGCTTTTTCGCAGACAGACCGAATAGGTCAATTCATCTATGTGAAGGATAGCGCTCCCACCACTGGGGCGGCGCACCAGACCATACCCGAGCGCCTGCAGCCGTTCGTGGTCAACCTCGCCCGCCGTTTGCGCGCGCCCGAGCGAGAGGCAGCCCGGCTTCCACGCATAATAGCGCAAGGTGGGCGCTGAGAGGCCACGCGAGACCGCCCACAGAATGGCCTCGTCCGTGGCCATGTTAGTGGGACCATCTGCCGGAAGGGAGAGGATTAATCGCCAGTGCGCGCCCAAAACCGCGCCGGTTCAGAGAATGCCGGCCATCTCCTGAAGAGTGCGCCAATTGGCGAGACGGTCTTGCTGCGCAAGCTGCAACACGGCAGAGGGGTTTCCATCAGCGTCGAACTGCTTACCAAAACGACCCTCACCGCGCGCGAAGTACACGAAGTCTATGCGCTCGCCGTCCGGACGGGTATGCCAGTCGGCTTTCATGTCCGGGTTTCCCTTCAGTTGCAGCCGGTCGCGGATGCGCTCACCGCGGCGAGGATCATAAGTTAGCAGCGGAAAGGTACGGCTATCCACCGCCAATTTGGCGCGGTGCGCCGACTGGTCGTCGCCGACGCCGTGCTCGGGCTGACAAGTAGTGTAAACATTCACCACTGCCGGGCCGGGGTACTCATTGGCCTCCATTATCGCGCGGTAAAAGTGGTTGATATGCGCCGGAGTGGTCTGCGCCACATAGGTATCGGGGTGCATCATGGCGATGCGCGATAGTTCCTTGCGCGATTCGCTTTTGCCCTGCACGGCCGCGCCATACGCCGCCATCTTCGCCACCTGACCGGTAAACGAGGCAGTGGAACTCTGACCTCCGGTGTTGGAGTACACCTGCGTATCCAACACCAGGACCTTCACATTTAAGCCAGAGGCCAGCAATCGGCTCAGCGACTGGAAACCGATGTCCAGCATAGCGCCGTCGCCGCCCAGGACCCAGAGCAGCTTATCCTGCCAGCCCTGCTGGTCCCAGCGCATGCGCACGCCCATCGCGTCCGCCGGTGCGTTCTCGAAGAGCGAGTTTGTCCACGGCACAAGGTATGGGTTGTAAGGGTAGGTAGCACCATACACCGTGTTGCAGCCAGTGGCGGCAACGATTCCGATGTTCTCACGCCCGACCTGAAAGCCGCCGGCGGCCAGCATCATGCGGATCGCGGTCGCCTCGCCGCAACCGGCGCACGAACCCGCGCCGCCCACGTAGAGCAGCGTGCGCTCCGCGAGCATCAAATCTGCGAGCACGCGCCCTTCCACAAACCGATCTGGAGTCTCCGGAAGCCGGCGGAAGAAATCTATGCGTTCCTGATAGCGCGGCAGGGTATCATCTTGCTTGGCAATCATCTTCAGGGCGTCGTAGCCAAGATCGTGGCAGACCTCGACACACTCGCGACAACCCTTACATTTGCCCGGGTCGATGAAGATGCCAAACTGGCCGGGAGCGGCACCCTTTTTCGCCGGGGCGTCATAAAACTTGCGTGTGCACGCGAACTGGGCGCGCAAATCATCCCCGCCCCCGTTGCTGCCCGAAAGCGCGCTTTCGAGAACCGGTTCCTCCACCACCTTCGCCAGAATGGCGGTGTCAGGGCACTCCACCACGCAGGTCATACAGCCTACACAATTGTCATTGAAAAACTGCGGGATTTCCGGCCCGATGTGCGAAAAGTCGCGCAGCGCCGCCGTGCCGGCCGGAACCAGGCTGCGCGCCATGGGCACATCCGCCGGGAGCGTATCCCCGCCGTCACCCCGCTCATAGGCGGGCAGCACATTGTCAAAGAAGGTCTGCACATTGATGACCTGCTCACCGTAGCCCTCGGTGCGGCTAATGTCCTCCACTCTGATTTTGTCTGTCGTTACGCCCATGACATTCTCTTCTGCTCGCAGCTACCTCAGGCCGACACCGGAGCTTCTTTTCCGGCTTTCACGTGCTCTGGAATCTCGAAGACTTCCTCGTAACCGCGCCGAACGGCGTTCAGGTTATCCTGCACCACCTGCTCGCCGCGCTTGCCGAAGTACTTGCGCAGCGCCTTTTCAACCGCCGCCAGCACGGCCTGCTCGCTCTGCATGCCTTTCTCGCGCGCGAACGGAGTGACGCGCAGGAAGATGCCCAGCAGCACCACGCCCTGCATGCGCACTTCCAGGTCAACCTCACTGGCCACGCTGACCGAAATGGCGGCTGCGTCGAGGGCGAACACGTGTATTTTCTTTTTCAGGATGGTGCGTTTTGCCTGCTCCGGAATAGACTCCCAGACCTCCTCCGCGGTTTCTTTCGGGCTTTGCAGATACAGCGTGCCGTTCTCCACCAGACCAGCGAGCGGGTCTCCCGTATAAAAAGCGTTGACATCGTTCACTGAGACGAAATCTACATAATGCAGTTCGCTATGTGAGCGCACGTGTTCTTTGGCCACCGTCAAAAAGAACCGCGTCGGCAGGCCTTTCTTTTCAGAGCCGTAGAGCGGGTATGCCTGCACGTCAAAGTCGAACACATCGCTGACTACATCGGCGATTACCTTGTTTGTGGTCACCGAACCGAAGCCGCCAACCGAATGACCGCGCATGGAGAACGCGCTCATCGGGCGCACATGACCATCAACCACTGAGTGGGCGCGCATAGAGAAGGTGCGCTCAGGCCTGATATCCGGTTCTTCATGCGGTTGCAGTGCAAGCTCGTGCTCAATTCCGAGTGCGAAATAGCGCTGCTCGCGACCCTCGGAAATGTGCTCCACGGCCGCCGCGAGGTGGCCCTGATGCAGATCACGGCTGCCCAGCCCGGCGGAGCAAGAATAGATTACCGGCAGCCGGGTCACTTTCGGGTAACACGGGTGGCCGCTGAGCGCATCGAAAAACGCCGCCTTGATCTCCCCGGCCATCGGATTGTCTTGCGCCAATGGGTCGTCCATGCGTTCAATCACCGCCACTGCCGAGACATGCCGCAGCGCCGCCACCAGCTTCGTCCCGGGAAAAGGCCGTAAACAGGTGACGTGCAGCGCACCCACGCGCACGCCGCTGGCGCGGCGCAGCCAATCCACCGTTTCCATGGTGGTTTCGGCCAGCGAGCCAAGTCCCACCAGCACATATTCCGCGTCCTCCACGCGATATTGCTGAATCAGATCATAGCGCCTGCCAGTGAGCCGATGAAATTCATCCATGGCCTCCTGCACGGCCGGTTCCACTTTCTCGATGTAAGTCCGTTGGGCAATTCTGCCCTTCATGTAGGCGTCCTGATTTTGCACCACGCCGGACATGACCGGGTTGTACGGATCCATCAGGTTGATGAGTTTTTCGTCCGGTGCACCGATGAAATCGTACATCAACTCCGGTTCGGGGAGCAACACCCGCTCCAGTGTGTGCGTTGTCAGAAAGCCATCCATCGCGTTCAGGAATGGGGTGCTCGAGTTTTCTGCTGCACGGCGGGCAATCAGCGCCAGATCTCCTGCGCCCTGCGCGTTCATAGCAAACAAGATACCCCAACCCGTGTCCGAGACGCCCATGACGTCATCGTGCCCAGCGTGCACGTTCAACGATTGCGAAGTGAGGGCGCGCGCGCCGATGTGGAACACCATTGGCAAGCGCTTGCCGCTGATCGTGTAGAGCACCTCGGTCATCAGCGCCAGGCCCTGACCGGAGGTGAAATTAGTGGCGCGCCCACCCGCCAAGGCGAAGCCCTCGCAGAAGGATGCGGACGAGTGCTCGGATTCCGCTTCCATGAAAAGCAGCCGGTCGCCCCACAGATTGCGGTCGCCCCTCGCCACCGCGGCCTGATAGCCCTGCCCCATCGTGGTCGATGAGGTAATCGGGTACGCGCCCGCGCCCTGACTGATATGCGTCTCCACCCACACCACTGCTCCCGTCCCATCGGTGGTGGTGAGTGTGCCGGGGTACGGCGGTCGCCCGTTCTCTGCGCCTAAGTTCTCTGTGTCATTCATATTGTGGCGCCCCAAAAAAAACCGTCTCTCTCTGCGTGGATAAGCTGCCTGCATCGTTCATGCCGCTAGTATTGCTCCACTTGGGTTAATTGTATCACCTCTGCTATTATCGCGGCGCAGGACGCCCCAAGAACACCGTCGGGCAACAAGCATCGTCATTTTTCGCTGCCGCGATGTATAATCGCTGGGATGTACAAAATGACCCTGCTTTTCCGAAAGCCGGAAGAACCCGAACGTTTTGAGGAGCAATGGACGCGCCTTTTTCTTCCTTTCGCCGAGCAAATGCCTGGGTTGGAGCGCGTCACCGTCAGCCACGTCATCGGCGAGCCGGAAGGAAACTCGGATTATTACCGCATGCACGAGTTCTATTTCGCCGACCGCCAAGCTCTTGACCGTGCGCTGACCTCCGAGAAGGGCGTGCGCGCGGGCAATGCCCTGATGACCTTCGCCGGCGAGATCACCACCATCCTTTTCTCTGAAGTTTTTGAGGAGGCGCGCGGTGAGGTCGAGAACACTCTGGATGAGAGCGACAACGAAAAAGGATAATGTGCACAGCCATTTCTCCGGCAAGGTCGCGCTGGTCACCGGCGCGGGTCGGGGAATCGGGCGGGCGATTGCGCTGACGTTCGGACGGAATGGAGCGCGGGTGGCGGTGAACGACATCAACCCCGATACGGCGCACAAAACCGCTGCCGAAATCGAGGCGTTGCGAGGGGAGGCTGCGGCTCACGTGACAGATGTCTCCAGAAAAATGGCGGTGCAGGCAATGGTGACAGATGTGGTCGAGAAATGGGGTGGCCTAGATATCCTCATCAACAACGCCGGCGTGGAGCCCTCCGGAGCGCTGCTAACCTTCGACGAATTCGATTGGGACCGAACGCTGGCGGTGAACCTGAAAGGCAGCTTTCTGTGCATTCAGGCTGCAGCGCGGGTGATGCAGTCCGGCGGAGGCGGGGTCATCGTCAACGTCGGTTCAATCGCCGGGCGCGCCCATGGCCTGCACCATCGCGCCGCCTACACGGCCAGCAAGACCGGCCTACTCGGACTGACGCGCGAGGCCGCGCGCGAACTGGCAGCCGACAACATCCGCGTCAACGCAGTCTGCCCAGGCGTCATCGCCACCCCATTGACGGCAGACCTGCGCGCCGATGCCGAACAGATGGAGCGCTGGAAGAATGAGATTCCGCAGGGTCGCCTCGGCGAAACCGGGGATGTAGTCGGCCTGACGCTCTTCCTTTGTTCGCCAGCGGCCGGCTATATTACCGGGCAGGCCATCAACGTTGATGGCGGCAAGGTGATGAGTTAACCGTTGGGCAGAAGTGCGCGAGAAGGGCAGCACAGGAGCAATAGAACCGCCGATGAGAGCGGCGGAAGCCAGCCTTCTATGCTAGTATCTAAATGAGAGTACGTACCCGATTTCGTGGGCACAGAATTGGGGTGAGCGGCGCGGGGAATAAACACACACATGGGAAAGATAATCCTGTTTCTGTTTTTCGCAATGTGGGCTGTCCAGCTGCTCAGCCGCGCCGCGGATGCCTTTGCGCGCTGGCAACGCGAGCGCGGCCAGTTCAGCAAGAATGATGAGAATGAGTGGGAAATCATCGACCCGTCCGAGCGTGCCGACGGCACCCCGGTAGAGGCCGCCCTTTCGCGCATCGAAAAAGCGCGTCGCGTTTTCAACGGTAGGGTACGCGCCGAAGCCAGCCCGTTGGAGAAACGCACCCGGCGCATCGGACTATGGGTGCTGTTAGGGGTGACCGCGCTGGCGCTGCTGCTACTCATCCCGACCCTGTTTGTGGCGCTGAAATGATGCCTCCCCAGTGTCATTCTGTGGTATCATCTGCCTCACTGCACTGAGAGAGATTGCCATGTCAGAAACGGAAAAAATCACAGTGGTGGAGGGGCCTACTCCGGCTTTTGAGCCAAACAACGAGCCGTGGCTGCTGGCCATGTCGGAAGGGCCGACGATTCCTTTCACCGGCCGCTGCCTGCTGCGCACCTTCGACGGCAACACGCTGCTGCAGCGCTGCCGCAAAGCCTGGCAACAGGGGCGTGCAGCATGCCTTGAATTCACCAACATGTCCGGGCTGCCCGAAGAGGCGCTCATTCTAGCCGCTCGCGTGGGCGAGGTGGAAGCGGGAGAAGTGCTCCATCTCTGGCTGCGGTTGAACAGCTGGCCCGAGGAATTCGACGACTCGGACGACCCGCTCGACTTCGAATCTGGGGACGAGGACGCAACCGGATTTTGACCAACGGACGCCCTGCGGTCTTTCAACACGCAACTTTGCGGGCGCAGCCCAGGCGCCCGTTTTTTATTCGTGGGCACGTAGCTGCTGCTCGAAATCTTCCAGCAATACGCGCGAGGTCAGGTCGAGAGAGACCGGAGTCACCGACACCACTCCGGCGGAGGCAATGGCATGAATATCGGAATCCGGCTCGAGCGCGTCAAAATCAATCTCCTGGCGGTACTGCAGGCGGTCATGCTCATCGAGATTAATCGGCGCCCAGTATTTCTGCCGCGACTGGCGCGTCACCCGCCACTCGGTCTGGCTGCTAGCGTTCGCGGGAACATCCACCTTGAGTACATCCACGTCGTGCGGCCGTGAGAGCATAAGCAAACGCTCGGAGAACAAGCGCGTAAAATGCATGGCGGCGGTGAAATCCACCTCGTCAGAGTGGGTGAGATGGTAGCGCACATCCATCTCCAGAGACACTGCCAGCGCCGGCACGCCGAAACTGGCCGCCTCCAGCGCGGCCCCCACCGTGCCCGAAATAGTCACACCAGAGCCGACATTCTCGCCGTAGTTGATGCCCGCCACCAGCAGGTCCGGCTGGCGCTCGCTGAGCACGAAGAGCGCGCGCTGCACCGCCTGTGCCGGCGAACCACCCACTGCGTAGACCTCCCAGTGATCGCCATCAATCATTTTGCGCAGCGCATCGATGGCTCCATCCGCGCTGGCGGGCATGCTGCGCCCGGCGCTGGTTTGCTGCTCTCGTGGCGCGGCCACCAGCACCCACCCCAGCGGCGCGAGCGCGCGCGCTGCCGCAATCAACCCGGGCGAATTGACGCCATCGTCATTGGTGAGCACAATCAGCGGCTCTTTGGGGTCTGCCATGTCGAAATGATACCACCGCCGGCAGCGCCAGCGCAAGGCGGGAAGCTGTGCGCACTTCCTCTCCGCGAGTACAATAAAGGACAATAGCGCGATACTAGGAGAGGCACAGTAATGGAGGCCGAAAGGAAGATTATTGTCACCAAAAACGCGCCTGCGGCCGTGGGTCCGTACTCGCAGGCAATTGCCACAGGTGAACTGGTGTTCACTGCCGGTCAGATTCCACTCGACCCGGAAAGCGGGCAACTTGTGCCTGGCGAGATCGAAGCGCAAACTCACCGGGCGCTACAAAACCTGCAGGCGGTACTGCAGGCGGCGGGCAGCAGTCTGGCTGCGGTGGTGAAGACCACCGTCTTCATGATCGATCTCGCCGATTTCAAACGCATGAACGTCGTTTACGCGCAGTACTTCGCCAGCGAACCTCCCACCCGCAGCACAGTGGAGGTGGCCGCGTTGCCGCTAGGCGCGCAGATTGAAATCGAATGCATGGCTCTGGCGCTCTGAGTGCGCACGCTCAATTTGGCCATCAGCCTTCGCTAGGGTATAATTGTCGCCGCAACGGGCGGTTAGCTCAGCTGGTTAGAGCGTTGCGTTGACATCGCAAAGGTCGTTGGTTCGAGTCCAATACCGCCCACCTGGAAAGCAATCGCAGAAACGCGCTGACCGGGACGAATAGCCGGACGAAACATTGCCAGAGAGAGGGGTCCGCGGCTGCAAGCCCCCTTCAGCGTTTCCCGGCGAAGACCACCCGTGAGCATGGCCCTGAAATCGCGCAGCGAGACAGGGTCGCGGCAGGCCCCGTTATCGGCCAGATGAGATGACCGGCAGCGGTCGGTCAATCTGGGTGGAACCGTGTGAGCACAGCTCTCGCCCCAGAATGGGCGCGGGCTTTTTTTGTGCGCTGTACTGCTGGTGCTGCGTCCCTGGGGATAGATAGACATGGCCGAACAGAAAGAGGAGCGTTACGAAGAGAGTGAGTTGTACCGGCTACGCCACTCAGCGGCGCATGTGCTAGCACAGGCCGTGATGGAGATGTTCCCCGGCGAGACGCAAATCGCCATCGGCCCGCCCATTGAGAACGGCTTCTACTACGACTTCGGCCTGCCGCGCTCACTCCTCCCCGAAGACCTGCGCAAACTGGAAAAGCGCATGCGCCAGATTATCGCCGGCAATCATGAATTCGCGCGCAGCGAGGCCAGCGTTGAGCAGGCACGGCAGCAGTTCGCGCAGCAAGAATACAAACTTGAACTGATTGAGGAGCTCGCGGGGGGCGATGGCGATGAAGCCGCCCAACTACAGCCGCAGGCCATCACGTTTTACACGCACGACACCTTCACAGACTTGTGCCGCGGCCCGCACATAGGGCACACTGGCCAGATAAACCCCGCCGCGCTCAAGCTGCTCAATGTGGCCGGCGCGTACTGGCGTGGAGACGAGAACAACGCCATGCTGCAACGCGTCTATGGAACCGCTTGGCGCACGGTCGACGAACTCAAGCAACATCTCTGGCAGCTGGAAGAGGCCAAAAAACGCGACCACCGCAAGCTGGGCGCGCAGCTGGGCCTGTTCCACTTTTCCGCGGACGTCGGCCCGGGACTGCCGCTCTTCACTCCCAAAGGAGAGACCATCCGGCATCAAATGGAGACCTACGTGCGCGAGCTGCAAACACGCTATGGCTATCAGCACGTGTGGACCGGTCATCTGGTGAAAGAGGAACTTTATAGGCGCTCCGGGCATTATCAGAACTACCGCGAATCGATGTTCCCGCCCATGCTGGACGAGAACGTGGCATTCCGCCTGAAACCGATGAACTGTCCGAGCCACATGACGCTCTTCAGAGAAATAGGGCGGCACTCCTATCGTGAGCTGCCGCTGCGCTTCGCCGAATTCGCCACGCTTTACCGCTACGAAAAATCGGGCGAGTTGACCGGCCTGACGCGCGTGCGCTCGCTAACTCAAGATGACTGTCACATCTTCTGCACGCCCGCGCAGGTCGAGAGCGAATTCGCGCTGGCGCTGCGCCTTATTCAGGAGGTGCTGCAGCGCTATCGTTTCATCGATTATCGCGTGCGCCTCTCGCTTCGCGGCGAGGAGGGCAAATACCTGCAAGACGACGAAAAATGGCAGGGCGCACAGGACGCGCTGCGCGCCGCGCTGGACGCATCCGGAATTGACTATTACAGCGAAACCGGAGAGGCGGCCTTCTACGGGCCCAAGGCTGACTTCATGGCGCGGGACGTGCTCGGCCGAGAGTGGCAGCTCTCTACAATTCAGGTCGATTTCATCCAGCCGGCGCGGCTCGGATTGACTTACATCGGAGAGGACGGGCAGGAGCACACTCCGGTGGTGTTGCACCGCGCCGTCACCGGCAGCACCGAGCGCTTTCTAGGTGTCCTCATCGAGCATTATGCAGGCGCGTTTCCGCTCTGGCTTGCGCCGGTGCAGGCGGTGATTATTCCCATCACCGACCGCCACGTTGAATACTGCCAGCAGCTGCTCGGACGCCTACAGGAGCAGCGCTTGCGCGTTGAAATTGACGACGGCAGCGAGCGCATGAGCGCCAAAATCCGCAAGGCGCAAGTGCAGAAAATACCTTACATGCTGATTGCCGGCGACCGCGAGCAGCAGTCCGGCACGATTGCAGTGCGACTGCGCTCTGGCGAGGACTTGAAATCGCAGACGCCGGAGCAATTCCTTTCCCTGACGCAGGCGGCGCTGGAAGCAGGTGACTGATCGGCTCTGCCTGCGCGCGGACCTGCGCCTGTGTTAGAGCTTTGTTAGAAACATATTGAACCCCTTGACTAAGAGGTAGCAGAGCATTATCATCTCAGCGGAGTTAGCACTCCAACAATATGAGTGCTAACTCCAATTGCGTCACAAAAAAAAACTGCTGGGAGGCAAAACAAGATGTCACTAAATCTCAAACCACTGGGCGAGCGCCTGATTGTGGAACCGATTGAGCAAGAGGAAACCACGGCGGGCGGCATTGTGCTGCCGGAGACGGCCAAAGAGAAGCCACAGAAGGGCAAGGTGCTTGCTGTGGGTCCGGGCGCGCGCGATGAAAGCGGAAGTCGCATCCAGATGGATGTAGCCGCGAAGGATGAGGTGCTGTTCGCCAAATACGCCGGCACCGAGGTAAAGGTCGAAGGCAAGAAGCTGCTCATCCTTAAAGAAAGCGATGTGCTCGCGATTGTCACCGGTTAGTTCAGTCACATAACTACACAACGAGGAAAGGACAAACATCATGGCTGCAAAACAAATCGCGTTTGAAGAAGATGCGCGTCGAAAACTGAAGGCGGGCATCGACACCCTGGCCAACACGGTGGCCACCACCCTAGGCCCCAAGGGGCGCAATGTGGCGCTCGACAAGAAGTTCGGCGCACCGACCGTCACGCATGACGGCGTCACCGTCGCCAAAGACATCGAGCTGGAAGACCCCTACGAAAACATGGGCGCGCAGCTGCTCTCGCAGGCCGCCACAAAAACCAACGACATCGCCGGAGATGGCACCACCACCTCCACCGTGCTGGCGCAGGCAATGGTGCACGAAGGCCTGAAAATGGCCGCCGCCGGTGTCAACCCGATGCTGCTGAAGCGCGGCATCGAAGCGGCCACGCAGGCTGTGGTCGGCAGCATCAAAGAGCAAGCGCAGCAAATCAGCACCAAAGAGGAAATCGCCTCCGTGGCGGGCATATCCGCGGCGGACGATGAAATCGGCGGGCTGATTGCCGAGGTGATGGACAAAGTGGGCAAAGACGGCGTCATCACCGTCGAAGAATCCAAAGGTCTGGAGTTCGAGACCGAGTATGTGGACGGAATGCAGTTCGATCGCGGCTACATCTCGCCGTATTTCGTGACCAGTCCGGAAGCCATGGAATCGGCCATCGACGAGCCGTACGTGCTCATTCACGATAAGAAAATCTCCGCGGCGCAGGACTTGGTGCCCTTGCTCGAGAAACTGGTGCAATTGGGCAAACGTGACCTAGTGATTATCGCGGAGGACATCGAGGGCGAGGCTCTGGCCACACTCGTGCTGAACAAGATGCGCGGCATGCTGAACGTGCTCGCGGTTAAGGCACCGGGCTTCGGCGACCGCCGCAAAGCGATGCTGCAGGACATCTCCGTGCTCACCGGCGGAACGGTTATCACCGAAGAGCTTGGACGCAAGCTAGAGAGCACCACCGTGGCCGATCTCGGTCAGGCGGGAAAGATCATCTCCACAAAGGACGACACCACCGTCATCGACGGCAAAGGTGACGAGAAGAAGATCAAGGGACGCATCGAGGAGATAAAAGTCGAAATCGAAAAGAGTACCTCCGATTACGACAGCGAGAAACTGCAGGAGCGCCTGGCCAAGTTGAGCGGCGGCGTTGCCGTCATCCGCGTGGGCGCGGCTACCGAGGTCGAACTGAAGGAAAAGAAACACCGCGTGGAAGACGCGCTTTCCGCAACACGCGCCGCCGTGGAAGAGGGCATTGTGCCCGGCGGCGGAGTGACGCTCATTAATGCGGCTCCATCACTGGAGAGCGTCTCGCTGGATAGCGACGACGCACAGCGCGGCGTCACCGTGCTGCAGCGCGCGCTCGAAGTACCGATGCGCAAAATCGCGGCTAACGCCGGCTCAGATGGCTCGGTGATTATCAACAACGTGCGCCGCGAACAGGCGGAAAAGAAGAGCAACGCCATCGGTTTCAACGTGCTCTCGGAAGAATATGTGGACATGGTGAACGCCGGCATCATCGATCCGGCCAAAGTCACTCGCGGCGCGCTGGAAAACGCGGCCTCGATTGCGGCCATGATCCTGACCACCGAAGCGCTGGTGACCGAGAAACCTGAGCCTCCAGCCCCGATGCCTTCCCCCGACATGGGCGGCGGCATGGGCGGCGGCATGGGCGGCATGATGTAAGCCGGCCCCATCGGCCAAGAAAGACAAAAAAGCCTCTCCGAATAAATCGGAGAGGCTTTTTCTTTACCTCATATTGCCCGCCACGCAATTTTATGGGCCGTGCTCGCCCTGGAACTCGAGCATGAAATCCCTCAGCGCGCGCACTCCTGCAAGCGGCATGGCGTTGTAAATGGATGCGCGCAGGCCACCCACCGAGCGATGCCCTTTCAGGTTGTGCATGCCGCGCGCGCGCGCCTGCTCCACGAACAGCGGCCCCAGATTCGAATCCGCCATCCGCCAGGTCACGTTCATGCGCGAGCGGCTGTCTGGCTGCGCGTGGCCGCTGTAGAAACCATCGCTCTCGTCAATCACCCTGTAGAGTAATGCGGCCTTCTCCGCGTTGATGGCCGCCATTTTGCGCAACCCGCCGATTTCCTGAAGCAGCCATTCTGTCACCAGATGGACCATGTAAATTGAGAATACGGGCGGGGTGTTGTGCATCGAATCTTTTGCGGCGTGCACGCCATAATCGAGCATCGTGTGCAGACCAGCAGGCACTCGCTCAAGCAGCTCTTCGCGCACTATCACCACGGTGACCCCAGCCGGGCCGGCGTTTTTCTGCGCGCCCGCGTAAATCAGGCTATAGCTCTCCGCCGCAATCGGCCGCGAGAGAAAATCGGAGGACATATCGCAAACGAGCGGTGCAGGCGCAGCATCAGGATCCCATTGCAGCTGAAGCCCCTGAATGGTCTCGTTGGAGGTGATATGCACGTAAGCTGCCTCCGGATCGGGTTGCCACTCGTCGCGGCGTGGCATGCGCGTGAATTCATCCGTTTCCCCATCCCAGAGCACGCGCACCTCGCCTTCGCGGTGCGCCTCGGTGACCGCTTTCTCGCCCCATGTGCCCGCGACAACATAATCGGCGCGCTTGCCCGTGCCGCGCAGCAGATTCATCGGAACCATCGAGAACTGCAACGTCGCCCCGCCCTGCAAGAAAAGGATACGGTAATCGGGCGGCAGGTCCAGCAGCGCACGCAGGTTGTTCTGAGCGCTGCTCAGAATCCGCTCAAACGGCTCGGAGCGATGGCTGATTTCGAGTACGGACATGCCCATCCCGGGCAGACCGAGCAGTTCGCCCTCCGCACGCTGCAGCACCGGCAGCGGCAACATACCCGGGCCGGCGGAAAAATTGTAAACTCGCGATGCTTTCATCGGATTGGCCCCCTTAGTTGCGCGGCAGCGCGACGATTATAAAGCACTCTCCCGCATTTTGGGAAACACAGACCCGATTGTGCTATACTCAGAAAAGTCATCGCCCGTTTCCCGAAAGCGCCCCGAGAGTCGCAAAACGACCCATGAACGCCAACCATCGCTATCTCCCCGAATCCGCAATGGCCATCGCGGCCCACCCCGATGATATCGAGTTCCGTTGTGCTGGTACCCTCGCGGGCTGGGCACGGGCGGGCGCACGCGTTTCTTACGTGCTTTGCACCAGCGGAGATGTGGGAATCGCCCGCCCCGGAATGACCAAGAAAGAAGCCGCTGCCATCCGCGAAAAGGAACAACGCAAGGCCGCGGACATCGTCGGGGCCACCGAGGTAATCTTCCTACGCGAGCCAGACGGAATGCTGCAGGCCACCTTGGAGCTGCGCAAGAAACTGGTGCGTGAGATTCGGCGCTTCCGGCCGGAGGTGGTCTTCTGTGGCGACCCGACCATAATGTGGGTGGCGGGCACATACATCAATCACCCCGACCACCGCGCCGCCGCGCTGGCGGCGGTGGACGCTATTTTCCCGGCCGCCGGCCAACCCAACATGTTCGAGGAATTGGCCGAAGAGGGTCTGACGGCGTTTAAGCCACGCAAAGTTTATGCCAGCCGCTGGGCCGAGGGCGGCCATCTGGTAACCATCGACGACACTATGGAAATTAAATTGTGTGCGTTGCGGGCTCACAGCAGTCAATTCGAGCAGTGGGACCCAAGCGAGTTCGTGCGCGAGCGTGCCGCGCATCTGGCCGAGGGCCATGACATGGATTTCGCCGAGGCCTTCACCGTGACCACGCTAGAGAGCGACGAGCTTTGGGAGCAGCACCGCGGCGAAGCAATGGGTCGGCACCCCGGCGCGTAGCGCGCCATGTTCGTAGCTCGGCGAATGCTGCCCGCACTGCAGAAGGTCACACTGGCGCTGCTTTGCACGCTGCTTTCGGCGTGCAACAGCGACAGCGTCGAAGCACGACTCCCCACCCCATTCCCGCTCACAGACCGCACCGAGCGACAGCTGCGCAGCTACGACGCATTCTGGGAAGACCTGCGAGCGGATTACATTTTTAGCGCGGTCACCGACTTCGACTGGAGCCAGCTGCCCCCGCAAACGCGCCGGAAAGTAGCGGCGGGCATGTCTGACGAAGAATTCGAGGCGCTGCTGCGCTCGCTCGTGGCAGGCTTCCCCGAACACACGGTCAGATACCGAAGCCGCGCGGAGCGCATCGAGGACGACCTGAACGACACGTTCTCGTATGAAGGCATCGGCGCGTATGTTTCGGTGGAGAATGAGCCCAGCCCGCACGTGATTCTGCTGGCGGTCATAACCGGATCGCCAGCTGAAAAAGCTGGGCTACGCACCCACGATTCGATTTACGCGGTGGACGGACAGGCGGTCAGCGCCGAAGAAGGGTTGGACGTGGTGGAGCGCGTGCGCGGACCGGCCGGCAGCGTGGTCACACTGGATGTACGCACGCCGGACGACAGCCGGCGCATTGTCACGGTAACACGCGGGCGTCTGCAGGCCACCGACCGGCTGCGCTGGGAAATATTGAATCCGGGGCACGCAGGGTTAATCCGGTTACCCATCGGCGCAGGCGCCGAATTGAGCGGCATGATGCAGCGAGCTCTCGAGGGGCTCGCCGAACACGAGCCACGAAACCTGATTGTGGACATGCGCGTGGCCCATTCCGCCGGGGCCTGGCCGCTGGAAGAGATGCTCGGGCTGTTCACCGAAGGCGAACTGGGAAGCCAGTACACGCGAAGCGCGCAACGGACGCTGAAGGTCAGCGCGCGCGACCTGGCGGGCTCGCAGAGCATTCCGCTCATATTGCTCATCGGGCCGGAAACACGCGGCGCATCCGAGATTTTCGCCGCCGCGCTGCAGGCAACTGGGCGCGCCACCCTTATTGGCCGCCCTACCCCTGGACAGGTGCTCGGTTTCGAGCACTTCATGTTGCCCGACGGCGGAGAGGTCTTTTTCGGCAGCTCCTCTTACATCAGCCCATCCGGCGCGGACATTGGCATGCGGGGCGTGCAGCCGGATGTACCTGTGTCCGCGCGCTGGGATCAGGTGAGTGACGAGCACGACGCGGTGATAATGCGCGCGCAGCTGCAGTTCACTCAGTAGGTTTCGCAACCACGGCCACGCAGTGGCTGTTTCCGGTGAATGGCCAACATGTAAGCAGTGTGAGCTGCTCGCTGGCGGTGGGCGCGAAGTGTTGCATGTGCACCAGTTTCTGCGAAGCGGTCAGGGTGTTCGCCTCGAACACGTCCACCCGTTCCATCACGCAATTAACCGTCCCGGCAGCGTTGCGCACCGAGACCGCGCCGTCCGGTTGCAACCGGTCAAGTCCGCGGAAAACGCAGCCCTGAATATTGTGGTGCCCGCAATAAACCGCGTTGCCGCCCGCGCCCGGGGCCGCGCTGCTGATCAGAAAACCAGCCGCCTTGCCGGGAGAGTGCCAGAGCACTCGTTTTGTGATGGCCATCTGCTCGGTGTGCCAGCCCACCGCGACAGCATCCGCTTCGATGCCGATGACCGGAATGCTGACGTGCTGCGGGAGCGCGCCGCCGAGCGCATCCTCATTGAGAGGTTATCTCCACCGCACCCAGTTGCGTCCTGTCCGCCAGGCTTCCTGCCCCGGCAGCGGGCAGCCGCTGCATGCTCTCCAGCTCGTACCAACCAGCCTGCAACCGGTATTCGCCCGGCGGCAGCTCGCCGCTTAGCGGCAACGCTACGCGGTCAATCACTGTCTCGCCCGGCTGCCAGCGCGAGGTTGGGCGCGTGCCGCCCAGCGGCTGGCTATCCGCCTGCGCCCACAGTTTTCCCTCCCCATCCACAAGGTGCACGAAGGCGGTGTAATCGCGTCCCATCGGGCGCAGCGCCCGCCAGGCCAGCGCCAGCGGCAGCGTGTCCCCGGGCGCATGCTCTCCCGCGCCGATGCCAACACCGCTGAGCGCAATGACATCGCCAAAGCGCATCTCGGACACGCTGCGCGGCACAATCTCTCCCTGCACGAAAAGGTCCAGGCTGCCGTCCACGTAATCGCCGTGGAAAGCGCGGAAGGCGCGCCCGTGCAGCCAGCGTTCCAGCTCATGCTGCGGGTCGTAGCCGACAGGGTCACCGTACATCAGCAGCCAGATACGTTCGTACTCGGCGCTCACCGATTGCAGCAGCGGCTGCATCTGCGCATCGTCCCACGGCGGCATGTTGTAGGCGCGCGGCTCGGTTTGCCCGTAATAATCGTACAGCGCCGCTTGTGCACCGTTTTGCAATAGCAGCACGTCGCCCGGCCGACGATGCTCCTGCACGTAGGCCATCAGATCGCCGTAACCGCCCTTCGCGTAATTCGAATCGGAGTAATAGCTGCGCAGCGAGCGCCCGTTGGCGAGCAGCGCCAGCAGCAGCCAGAATACGGCCAGCGGCCGCGCGCTGGCGCGAAGCCCAGCCGCGAGCAAGAGCAAATAGGCCGGCAGCGCAACGAAGAGATAGCGCGGAAAGAAAAAGGGCATCAGCGGCCCCAGCAGCCACGCGCCCGCCAGCGGCACGAAAAGCCAGTACGCGAGCACACGCTCCCGGCGCGAGCGCTGCAGCGCCCTGCGCAGGCCAATCGCCAGCGGAACCAGCAGCGCGATGCCCAGCCAGCGCCCGGGCGGCGACACCGTCTCTCCGGCCCCAAAAGCCGCCAGCGTACCCGCCCAGACTGCGTCCAGTCCGCCCGCTCCGAGCGCGTCCCAGCGAGCGCTGGCCTTTGCGCTAATGAAATCTGTGTGGGCCAGCGCCCAGGGTAAGAAGGCCATCCCTGCGACTACTTGCAGCCCGAGCCACCTGCGTAACCAGCGACGCTGGTGGTGTTTTCTCCAGATCATGAATAGGTTCTCAGCGAGCATCACCAGGAAAGCGTAGTAATGGGTGAAGGCGGCTGCCAGCATAGATGCGAGAAAAACCGCGCTCCATTTAATTCTCGGCGACGATTGGCGTTGCAGCCGCAGCGAGGCGTATACCGACAACGTACTGAAGGCGGCGACCCAAGCGTACATGCGCGTTTCTTGACTGTAATAGATGGCGAAGGATGAGAATGCGGTCAGTATGGCTGCGAGCGCAGCTCCTGGACGTCCGAAGAGACGCTGACCGATTACATGTGTCAAAGGTACAAGCAGCATTCCGGGGATGACCGACATATACCGGACGGCAAGGATACTGTCGCCTGCCATTGATAGCCAAAAATGCAACAGTATGTGATAAAGAGGCGGGTTGGTTTCCTGGTCGGGAACGACCACTTGCGGCAGCGGTTGTTTTCCTAACGCGATGCTAAAGGCCTCGTCGCCCCATATGTTATGGTGCTCCAATCCATGTACGCGTAGGGCGAATGCCAGCAGCAGAATTGGAACAACAAACAGGGCTTGTCGGCTGGATCTCCACTCTTCAGTCATCGTACCTTCAACACAATCTTACCGATGTTCCTGTTTTCAGTCATGCGTTGCTGCGCCTCCCCGGTCTGCTCTATCGGAAAGACCGAGTCAATCACCGGGCACAATTTCCCCTCGTGGAAGAGCGGCCAGAAGCGCTGCATGAAACGCTGTTTAATCTCAATCTTTTCGGCAAGCGTGCGGCTGCGCAACACCGAGCCGATGATGCGCGCGCGCCGGCCCATGAGCAGGCGCAGGTCGATTTCGGCGCGCGCGCCGCCCAGCGTGCTGATGAGCACCAGACGCCCCTTCGCCTTTAGCAATGTCAGATTGCGCTGCAGGTAGTTGCCGCCGACGATATCCATGATCACGTCCACGCCCGCGCCCCCGGTGTGCGCCAGCACGCGGTCGACGAAGTCATGCTCACGGTAATTGATGGCTAGCTCCGCGCCAAGTGCCTCGCAGCATGCCACCTTTTGCGAGCTGCCGGCGGTGACAAAAACCGGATTGCCGCTGGCGCGCGCCAACTGGATGGCGGCCGTGCCCACCCCGCTCGCGCCGCCGTGAACGAGCACGGTCTCGCCCGGCTGCAGCCCAGCCTCCATGTAGAAGTTGACGAAACCGGTCAGGAAACACTCCGGCACGGCGGCGGCCTGCTCAAAATCCCAGCCCTCCGGGACGGGCATGAGCATATCGGCGGGCACGGCGGCGCGCTCGGCGTAACCGCCCCCGGGCAGCAGTGCGCACACTCGCTCACCGGTCTGGTGGCCTGCCACCTCTTTGCCCAGCGCCGAGATTTCACCGGCGATTTCCAGCCCCAGTATCTCCGAAGCGCCCGGCGGGGGTGGGTATTTCCCCGCGCGCTGGAAAAGGTCGGCGCGGTTCAGCGCGGCCGCGTGCACATCCACCAGTACCTCCCCGACAGCAGGGATCGGGTTCGGCGCGGGCTTCCAGAGCAGCGTGCGCTCCGCGTCAGATTGAATTTGAATGGCGTGCATGTTCGCTGCTCATGCCGGAAAGGCCCAGCACAACGCGCCGCTATTGACCGGCGCGCACTTCGATTCCGGCCAACCGCTCCATGGCCTTGATGAGCGCCTGGTTACCCTCGGTCCCGAGTCCCTGCGCCTGCAACGCGCGATAGTAATGAAATGCCATGCTTGTGATCGGCACCGGCACGCCCAGCTCATCGGCAGCCGCCAACGCCAGGCGGACGTCCTTTTGCTGCAGGTCAATGGTGAAACCGGGGCTCCAGTCGCGTTCCAGAATCTGTGGGCCGCGCATGCTCAACATCCAGCTTCCGGCGGCGCCACCGCTCACCGCAGCAAGCGTCTTTCCCAGATCAAGGCCGCCAGCCTGCGCGAAAACAAGCGCCTCGCACATGGCAAGCGCATTACCCACCACCAGAATCTGGTTGACCAATTTGACCATCTGGCCTGTGCCGGCGCCGCCGACATGCGTGATTTTCTCACCCATGGCGCGCAAGACCGGCATGGCACGTTGCACCTGAGCGCTCTCACCCCCGACCATGATGCTGAGGCTGCCCTTGGCGGCCCCCTCGCTGCCGCCGCTGATTGGCGCATCTAGCATGTGCAGCCCGCGCTGCGTCAGCTGCTCGGCAATCTCGCGCGTGGCGCGCGGGCTGATGGTGCTGGCATCAATCAGCAGCGCGCCGCTTCGCGCCCCGTGGATGACCCCATTTTCGCCCAGAACAACCGCCTGCACGTCGGGCGTGTCGCTCACGCACACGATGACAATGTCGCATTGGGAAGCGAGCCCGGCGGGGCTGTCTGCGGCGTAGGCCCCGGCGGCCACAAGTTCATCCATGCGACTGGCGGTGCGGTTCCACACGCTGAGCTCAAAGCCAGCGCATAGCAGATTGTGCGCCATGCCATGGCCCATAATGCCCAGCCCGATAAAACCGACGCTTTCGCTCATGTTCTCACCCCGATAATGAAAGTGTACGCCAGCGCTAATCGGCGCCGACAATGGACATGATAAGCGGCACGACGAACATCGCCAGCAGCAGCAAGGCGCCGATGGCCAGCGCAATCCTCGCGCCGCCGCCCAGTCGCCCGCGCGGCCGCATGCCCTCCCCCGCGATGAGCTGCCGCAGCGCCTGCGCCGTCTCTTTTATCGCGGCTTCCTCCGTCCGCAGCGGTGCGCCAACCCAGTCCCAACCCAGCCGCGGCAGCGGCAGCAGCAGCTTGCGGGCGGGGCTATCCGTCACCATCCCGGCCGCGTCGCCGGGGGCCACGACCACGTCATTCGGCGATAACCCCGCAATCGCGTCCGCGCTTTCGGCGCGCTCGGTTCTCAAACCCGGCATTTCTTCGCGCAGCGCGGAATCAAGCGCCGCGCCCAATTCCTCGTCCCCCGACGTCAGGATCGCCACGCGCACATCGGCGGCCTGCTCGCGTTGCTCGGCCTCTTCCTGCTCACCGTCCTCGCGCAGGCGCGCGCGATGATAGACCCACAGGCCAGCGGCCATCGCGCCGAAAGCGATTGCGTGCGCCAGCACGCTGGGCAAATCCTGCGGCGCCTTCTCGCCAAGCACCAGATTGAGCAATTGCGATAGGATAACAACCGCGCTACTGAGCACCGTCATGGTGGCGACGAAGAGAAAGAGATAGAGATAGACCTTGCGCACCGTGGCGCGCCGCTCCACCCGGCCCGCCGCCCCGGCCGATTGCGCCGCCAGCTGCGCTTTTCGCCAGGGCAGCAGCCAGACCGGCAGCCCGGCCACCAGCGCGGCGCTCGCACCGGACACCTGCTCTCGCAGCCCGTCGCCAAACCCATTCTCACGGACCATTAGAATGAGCGCGCTGATGTCGCCGCCCACGCCAATCAGCAGCGCTCCCAGCCCGATCGTCGCCAGAATGTAGCGGTAAAGACGGCGGATTGCCGCCTGAGTGGGCACATCCGGCGCGAGATCGGCATCGCGCTGCAGCGCCAGCGCGTGATAGGCCCACGCCAGACCGAACACGGCCATGGCGGTCAGCGCGGTGCGCAACTCCCCGCTGCTCGGCAGCCCGAGCCATCCGCGCAACACCCCGGCCAGCACCGTCGCCGCGGTGGTCACCACCGTCAGCGAGCCGATGAACACGAGCGCATAAAGGTAAAGCTTTCGCAACGCTGATTCGCGTTCATCCGCGCCGCCGCTGAAGAAGAGCGCCTGCGCCCGTTGCCAGGGCAATTGCCACAGTGGCAGCCCGACCAGAAGACGGGCAGCTTGCACCGGGACCACCTCCCCGCCACCGGCGATGCCGACCCCATCCGCGCCAATCTGGAAGAGAAGCCAGCGCAGCAGGCCAATCAAGCTCGCCACAGTCAGGGAAAGGCCGGCAACACTTAGCGCCAGCAGAAACGCGCGGCGCACATCGGGAACGTATCCGGCCACAGTATCGCGCGCGGAGGGCGCGCGGCGCTCGAGATGCCGGAAAACAAGCGTCAGCCCGGCCAGAACCGCCAGCGCAACCCCGGCGTGCACGCCTGCCTCCGCGGGCAGCAGGTCACTCGAGAGCGGTTTATCGCCGAGACCGAGAATAATGCGGAAGAGCACCTGCAGCAGGGTGACGGCATTGGCCGCCATCGGCGCGATGAACCCGGCCAGCATGCCATAAAGGTAGAGTGGAAAAGGCCCGAGCTCCACACGGCCATCCTCCGCGCGTGGCCGCGCCTGGCCACGCGCCTTGCTCCAGTGCCATAGAAAAATGGGCATCCCGATGACGATAATGGCAATCTGCACCGAAAACAGCTCCGCGTCGGCGCGCAGGCTGGGCAGCAGCATCCCGCGCAGCAGCCAGATGACAGCCCAGGCGAGTGCCTGCAGGCTGACGGCGCAGACCAAGAAAAGATACCAGCGGCGCACGGTCTTCATCGCTAATCCTTTGGCCCGCCGCGCTCGCATGCGCTCTTCTCGGTCAGGCAGTGCGACCAGTAGCTGTCCGCATGACGGATGCGCCAGCTGCCGTCCTCGCGTTGCAGCTCCATGCGAAAGGTGTGCGTGCTCTGGCCGCTATCGAACAGGCCGCCCGAGCGGAAGCGCGTCTCGCGCACGCGCACGCTGGCGCGCTCCTCGCTGACGTCCGTCTCGATCACCTGCTGCTGACCGCCTTCACGCTCGTCAATGCTGAACTCCCAGGGGTAATCCAACACCAGCTCTGCAAATGCCTCTGCAGAGTCCGGGTAACCTGGAAGCTGCGGCGAGAGATAGCCATAAGCGCGCTCGAAATCGCGCTGCCGCAGCGCGAGCAGGTAATTTTGCGCCACCCCCTCCGGCGTATGCTCAGATTGGTAAACCGGCTCGGGGAGCGAGCGCGCCAGCAGGAATGCGCTCACCACGAGGGCGAGCGCGCCCGCCACAATCGCAATCAGGAACCTATCGGTCTGCTTTCGCGCCATTGATGCGCCTTAATGCGCGAGGTACTCTCTGGCGAGATGCTCGCCCCGGGCCACATCCACCCGCGCCAGGAAGAACGCTCCAAGGATAAACAGAACCAGCACCGAGAGAATGCCGGTGCGCACGTTGCCGGTCATCAGGGTTACCGTACCCATCAGCGAAGGCCCGACAACCGCGGCGAACTTGCCGAGCATATTGTAGAAGCCGAAAAACTCGGCCGACTTTCCAGCCGGGATGAGACGGGTGTACAGGCTGCGGCTGAGCGCCTGTATGCCGCCCTGAAAGAGCGCCACCATCACCGCCAGCGTGTAGAAATGCCATGTTTCCTGCATGAAATAGCCCAGAAGGGTGATGACGCCGTACCCGCCAATGGCGTACATGATGGCCGTTTTCACGCCGATGCGAGCAGCAAACCGGTAGTAGAGAAGTGCGGCCGGAAAGGCGATGAATTGCACCAGCAGCAGCGCGGTGATAAGCGCGCTGCTGTCAAAGCCCAGCGACATGCCGTAGTCCACCGCCATGCGCACAATCGTATCCACCCCGTCGATGTAGAACCAGTATGCCAGCAGAAAAAGCCCCACCACGTTCAGATGGCGAATGTCGCGCAGAGTCGCCCAGAGTTGCTGCCAGCCGGATACTATGGCCTCGCCCAGCCCGACGGGAGCGTAAGTGCTCGACTCGTGTACGAAGAGGAAGATTGGAATTGAGAACAGCGCCCACCACAGCGCCACGGTGATGAAAGAAATCCTGATGGCAGTGGGCCCATCGGGGATTCCGAACAGTGCCGGCTGCAGGAACATACCCACGTTCAGCGCAAAGAGCAGCCCGCCGCCGATATAACCCCACGCGAAGCCGAGAGTGGAGACGTAATCCACCTTCTCCTTGCGCGCGATTCCGGGCAAAAGCGAATCATAGAAGATATTGCCACTGGAGAAGCCGACCGCGGCGAGCACGTAGAACAACACCGCCATGCGCCACTGGCCTTGCTGCACCATCCAAAGGCCGCCGGTCATTATGATGCCCAGGAATGCGAACAGGGCGAGGAATTTCTTTTTCGCCGTGCCCCTATCAGCCACCGCGCCGAGAAACGGCGCCAGCGCCGCCACGATGATAGAGCCGATCGAATTGGCCATGCCCAGATAGAATGTGCTCTCGTTCGGGTTGTTCGGATTCGCCCAGTATTCCTTGAAGAACAGGGGGAAGAATCCGGCCATCACTGTGGTGGCAAAGGCCGAGTTTGCCCAATCGTACAGCGCCCACGAACGCCAGGCTCGTTTGTCGTCGCGTGGGACTGAGTCAGTCGCTGCATTCATCGCGAATTACCTCCGTTTTCATAATATGGTCTTATGAAGAATAATACCTGTCGCACCAGCGCACCCAGTCAGCCGCTGTCCCTCGTTACCTCCAACTCCCATTCACGCATCTTTTCCATGAAAGAGTATGACGTCAGGTCAAGTTGCAGCGGAGTGACCGATACCCAGTTCTCCGCCAGCACGCCGATATCGGTGCCGTTCTCGGCGATGCCGCTGGGCGGGTCGCCTCCAATCCAGAAATAAGGCTCTCCTTGCGGATCTTCGCGCCGCACCAGCTCGTCCTGATAAACGCGCATGCCCTGACGGGTGATTTTGAATCCCTTTATTTGCTCAAGCGGCGCGGCCGGCACATTGATGTTCAACACAGTGTAAGGCGGCAGACCCCGCGCTGCCACCTGCCGGGCCAGCTGCAAGCCTAGTTCGGCTGCGGGAGCGTAGCCAATCTCCGCATCGTATTCGGTCGAGACGGCGATGCCGGGAATGCGCCAGATGGCCGCCTCCATCGCGGCGGTCACCGTGCCGGAATAAGTGACATCATGACCGAGATTATGGTGAGGGTTGATGCCCGAAACCACCATATCTATCGACCGTTCCACCACCCCCAGAAAAGCCATCGCCACGCAGTCGGAGGGCGCGCCGTCCGTGGTCAGCGCGGGGCTGCCGTCCGCGAGCGCGGTGGCGTGCACGCGCAGCGGCCGGTGCAGCGTTTTCACGTGGCCGGAGACCGACCAGTTCCGCTCCGGCGCCAGCACGGTCACCTCCCCAAGTTCGCGCAGTGCGGCCGCCAGAGCCTGCAGGCCCGGCGCGACAATACCATCATCATTGGTGACCAGAATGTGCATGGCCTGAACTTTACCGCAGCGCGGAGACTGCGACAAGCAACGCGGCGCGAAGTCAGCGCACATCGGCAAGGTATTCTCGCCAGATGGAATCGGGATGCCTCGCGCTCACGTGCTGACAAGCGCTCTGCACAATGGCGGCCTGCTGCTCGAGATTGAAGTTTTGCAGCTGCCAGCCCTGTCGGCGGCGGCGGCGCAAACCCGCCTCCCCGCCAAAATCGTAAACTCGCGCGCCTTCACGCAGGTGCGCCGCCAGCGCAAGGAGCAGATAGCGCCAGCCCATGCGCTGGAATTGCCACACATGGGTGAGTTCATGCAGCAACCACGCCATGCTTGGAGCAGGCATCTTCCCCGGCTGTTCCGCCGGATGGAGCAGCCGCACAGGAAAGAAACAATGGAAACCCAGTGCGATGGCGTTGTGCTGCTGCGCCGGGCGGGGCCGCACAGCTCTCAGCCACCGCGCCCAGTCGTCTAGCGCATTCGCCCACCGCGCGCCCTCGTGCACGCGCACGCGGTCGTATTCAATACAGCCGGCAAACACAGTGCGCGCGGCGCGCGTTTCCCATCCATGCAACCGGCGTCTAGTCGCCATCTGTGCCGGCGGGTGCGTGGCCGTCGCATTGCATCACCGGCAGGCGCGGGTATTTTTCGTAATGGGGCCGAGTTTTCGCGAGGCCGCACATCACGAAAACGCTGCCGCGGGCACTCTCAACCACCCGTCGGTACGTGCAACTAGCGCACAACCCCGCCGCGGAAAGAGCCGCTGCGGACGGCGGCGATAAGGGTGCGGTCATAGCTTCCGGCTGAAATCTGGGGCCATGCGGGCATGATACCATAGCGCTCACGGCGGCCATCTCGCTCGCAACCACACTGTGCTATCATGCCGCCATGCAGGCCGCCACCGCCCGCTGCACCCGCATCGCCAACATCGGAGCAGGCCGCACGCGCGCATGGATGCAGAGCGCAATTGTGCCGCAAGCCGGTCAATTCGTGCTCGCGCGCTACTGGCCCGGCCTGGACCCCTACCTGAGCCGCGCGGTTTTCCCGGCAGCATTCACGAGCGACGGCTTTGCGCTTGAGCTTCCTTCCGACGACGCGACGCTGCCGTACCTCGCCCCGGGGGCGGATGTGCGGCTCACCGGCCCGTTTGGGCAGCCGACGCCGATGCGCCATCAACCCGATAGCCGCATTCTGTTCATCTGCGCCCGCAGCCCGCACCGCCTGTTGCCGCTGGCGCAGCAAGCTCTGCAAGCAGGCGCGGACGTCACCCTGCTGCTGGAGCGGCCATATCCACTGCAAACGCTGGACGCGCGCATCGAAGCGCGCCACGGCGAGCTACTCACATTGCTACGCAACCACCTCGCCTGGGCGGAAAAGGTATTCATCGATTGCCTGCCAGAAGCGGAGCTGCGCGCCACGCTGCAGCCGCTGGCCGGCGACAGCTACGCCCTTTTCGCCGAAGCGCTTCCTTGTGGCACGGGTGCCTGTCAGGGTTGCGCGGTGCCGGGCACAAAGGGCCACCAGCTGGCCTGCGTCAACGGGCCGTTTTTGCGCCTCTCCGCGCTGGCCTGACCGATGACAGACGTGCTCTGCATCGTTGCCCATCCTGACGACGAGACGCGCCTGTGCGGCGGCGTCACCGCCCTCCTGACCTCGCGCGGGGCGCAAGTGCGGCTGCTCTGCCTGACACGCGGCGAGGGCGGCGAACTGGGCGAGCCGCCACTCGCAGCGCGCGCAAATCTGGGGCAAGTGCGTGAACTGGAACTGCACTGCGCCGCCCGGGCGCTCGGGATTAATTCCGTGACTTTCATGAATTATGTAGACCCTCCTGTCGACGCGGATGACGAAGTTTCCGCGCCAGCGCACCACCCCGATAAACTTACCGAACAGCTCGCCGCGCAAATCCGGCTGCACCGGCCCGCAGCCGTACTCACGCACGGCAGCAACGGCGAATACGGCCACCCGGCCCACCGGTTGCTGTACCGCTTGACGCGGCGGGCGGTGCAAGCGCTCGAGTCCAATCCGCCGCTGCTCTATTCTTTCTCAGCCCATTTCCCCCGGCACGGTTATCCGCGCCTGGCGAACCGAGACGACCCGGCCCACCTGATTGTGGACGTGGAGCCAGTTCTCGAGCGCGTCATCGCCGCGGCGCAGTGCCACCGCACCCAACACGCGCTCTTCGTGCGCCGGCAGACGAAGCGCGCCGGACGGAGAGTGACCGTCGCCGAGATTGTGCGCGCCACCCCGCTGGAAGGCGTGCGCCGCCAGCTGCCAGATACGGAGGGCGCGCCCGACGATGTCTTCGCCCACCGGTTGCAGTCATGAAGACCGCGCCCGACACTGAGCCGGCCGGCGCGCTGGACCTTGCGCCGGAACACAAAAGGGGCTTCCCGCTGAAAAGCCCGTTGCTCGCAGCATCGGGCTGCTGGGGCTTCGCGAACGAGTACGCCAACCTGATAGAGATGAGTTTGCTGGGCGCGCTGATTACTAATCCGATCAGCCGGCGTCCGCGAAGGCCGGCCGGTGGAGCGCACGCGCGAAGCGTGGCTGGCGGCGTTGCGCTGCACACGGGGCTGCCCAACCCCGGACTCTCCGTGGCATTGCGTCGCTTCGCCCCGAAATGGCGGCGCATGCCGTGTGCGGTCATCGTCCATCTGGCGCTGCACGATGCGGGTGAGGCGCGAAAGTGCGTCGAGCGGCTGGAAGATGTAGAGAACGTGCTGGCGATTGAACTCGGATTCCGCCATGACGAAGACGCGCGCGCAGCAGCCGCCACTGTGGCCACGGCCGCGCAGGGCTTGCTGCCAGTGGTGGTACAGGTGCCGTTTTCGCGCACCGCCGAATTCAGCGCGCTCGCCGAGCAGGCGGGCGCTCAGGCCGTCTCTGTCAGCGCGCCGCCCCGCGCCGCTCTGACCGCCGCAGAGGGCTGGTTCGAGGGCCGCATGTATGGTGGCGGCCTGTGTGCGCGCACCGTGCAGGTGGTGCGCGAGCTGCGCCGCGAAACCGATTTGCCCATCATCGCCGCCGGGGGCGTTCACAGCGCCGAGCAGATTAATGCGCTGCTTTCGGCGGGCGCGAGGGCAGTGCAACTCGAATCCGTGGTCTGGATCGACGCGCCAAACGTGAACGCGATGCTGCAATCATGGAAACACTGAAGCGTTCGGCGAAAGATCTGCTCAGCCTGAAATTGACCCGGGCGCAGCTGCAGACCTTTGAGAATTACGCGCTTGAGCTGACGGCGTGGAACCAGCACACTAACCTGACCACCATCCTCGATCCACAGGGCATCCTGGTGAAGCACTTTCTGGATTCACTTTCCTGCCTGCCGGCCATCAATCGCCGCCGCAACCCGAAGCGAGCGCTGCGCGTGGTGGACGTGGGTTCGGGCGCAGGGTTCCCCGGACTGCCGCTGGCAATCATGCGCCCCGACATTGAGTTGACGCTGGTGGACGCCACCGAAAAAAAGTGTGCTTTTCTGCGCCACATGGTGGCCATACTGGGTTTGACCACCGCGCGCGTGCTACATCGCCGCGCCGAGAATCTGGGGCGGGACTGCGAGCATCGGGGGCATTATGACTGGGCTATCGCCCGCGCCGTGGCGCGCCTGCCGGTGCTGCTGGAATACCTGCTGCCGCTCACGCGCAGCTACGGGCGTTGCTTAGCACAGAAAACCGTGGGCGCGCGCACGGAGATTCAAGCTGCTGGGCGGGCGCTGGCTGTACTGGGCGGCGAGGTGGAAAACGTGCTGCCAGTCGAGCTGCCCGGAATCGCGGAGCCGCGCCACCTGATCATAATAAAAAAAGTGGCCGCCACGCCGGACGCGTACCCCCGTCGCGCGGGCGTGCCCGCGAAACGACCGCTGCGGTAAACGCCACAAGGGCGTCAAGTTTGCGCCGACGTCTCGGACTGCACCGTGCCGGCGCTCACTCGCCACACGCGCGCCTGACTCCGAAATTGCGGCGCGACCATATCAAGGTCAGCTGTGGTCAAAAGCACCTGCTCCGCGCCGTTGATGCGCTGCATCAGGTCGTGCCGGCGCTGCGGGTCCAACTCCGCCAGCACTTCATCCAGCAGCAGCAGCGGCCATTCACCGCTGCGGTCGCGCATCCACGCCATCTCAGCCAGCTTCAGCGCCAACACTGCCGTACGAGCCTGACCACGCGAGCCGAATTCGCCCAGATCAATCCCGCTCAGCATAAAGCGGAATTCATCGCGGTGTGGCCCGACGAGTGTCATACCGCGCTGCATTTCCTCTCGGCGCAGCTCGCGCAGGCGCGCCAGCATTCCAGCAGCAAGCTCCGCATCCGCAATGGCCGCGCGGCGCACGCCGGAATCGAGGCCGAGCTCGAGCTGCCCGCCGGGCGGCTCGGTGGGGTCATAGGAGGGGCGATATGCCAGCCGCAAGTGCTCGCCCTCGGAGGTCAGTTCCTGCTGCAATGCGCCGGCATATTGCTCGATTTCCTCCAACGCACGCGCCCGCCGCGCAATGAGGGTGGCGCCCTGCGCGCACAGGATTTCGTCCCAGAATTCAAGCTGGTCCACCGTACCCTGCCGTTCCTGAAGATTCTTCAGCAACGCGTTACGCTGAGCGAGCACCTTGGCGTAC
>DASCOB010000156.1:0-5448 GCA_036011785.1 Anaerolineales bacterium
GACGCAGGCCGTGAAGGCGGTCAATCTGTCGCGATAGAAAATCGGGCTGAGCACGCAGATATCATTCAGATGCCCGGCCAGCGCCCACGGGTCATTGGTGATGTACACATCCCCCGGCTGGAACCCCTCTGCCGGCAGCCGCTGCACCAGTCGCTTAACCCCCAGCGCCATCGCCCCCGATTGTCCCGGTGTGGCAAACGAACCTTGCGCCAGCTCGCGCCCGTGCCGGTCGGTAAACATGCAGGTGTAATCGTGGGCGTCGCGCAGCAGGCTGGAAAACGCAGTGCGCGCAACCGCGGCGTCGGCTTCATCAACGATCGAAATCAACCGCCGCCAGAGAATTTCGAGAGTGACGGGGTCGAAGTTACCTGTCATTTTTTTCTACTCCACCTCAATCCACAGGAACCCGAAAACATCCACCGTGACCTGTGCTGTTTCTCCCACAATCACGGTCGACTCACGTTCCTCGATAATCGCCGGCCCCACAAGCTCCGCGCCCGGAAAAAGCCGATAGCGGTCATAAACGCTAAACGGGACGAAATCCCGCGCCCGGTCCGAAAACGCCAGCCGCTCCCCTTTGCGGGCGGCTTCTAGATCGCTGTTCTTCCCGTTCATCTTCGGCAAATCGAGCATTTTCACGGGCAGGTTGGCGCGCACGCGGAAATTGACGAATTCCACCGGAGAATTGGGATAGGTGCGCCCGTACAGTTTTCCATAGATCGTGTCGAATTCTGCGCGCACGACCTCCGGCTCAACTGCGCCGAAGTCCCCATCCGGCACGTCCAAATTGGTCTCCGAGCCTTGTCCCACAAAGCGCACATCCACCGAGCGCGAAAAGGTGATGCTTTCTTGCGTGCCGCCCATGCGGAGCACCCGCGCGCCCTCAGCTTCCAGCTCACGGAACAGGCCCTCGATCTCCCCAAAATCGGCCTCATCCAGCGCGGCCTTGTGGCTGCGCACCAGGTCAAAAGCGCGCGGCGCGGTGAAGAAGCCCAACGCCGAGCCGACGCCGGCATTGGGCGGCACAATCATACGCGGCGCGCCCAACTTGCGCGCCAGTCCAAAAGCGTGCACCGGCCCCGCGCCGCCAAACGCCGCCAATGTGACCAGATTAGGATTGCCGCCTTTTTCGGCAATGTGCGTTTTTGCCGCTGCCGCCATCGTCTCATTGACTAGATCATGAATCCCCCACACCGCTTGCAAAAACGAGACCCCTAGCGGCGCGGCCACTTTTTCATCCACTCCCCGGCGGGCGGCCGTTTTGTCTAACTGCATCTCGCCGCCCAGAAAATAATTCTCGTCCAGATAGCCGAGCAGCAAATCGGCGTCGGTTACCGTGGGCCGGCTGCCGCCGTGCCCATAGCAGATCGGGCCGGGTTCTGAGCCGGCGCTCTCGGGTCCGACCTGCAGCGTGCCCATGCGGCTGACGCGCGCAATGCTGCCGCCGCCTGCTCCGATTTCCATCAAATCCACCACCGGTACCTGAATCGCCAGCCCGCTCCCTTTCCGAAAACGCTGCACTCGCCCGACTTCGAAAGTTTGTACCACCCCGGCGACGCCGTTCTGAATCAGGCAGGATTTGGCGGTGGTGCCGCCCATATCAAAGCAGAACATTTCCGGCTGCTCGAACAGGCGGCTGAAATATTGCCCGGCGATGACGGCGGCAGTGGGGCCGGATTCAATGATGCGCACCGGGAATTCGGCCGCTGTCTCCACCGAAGTCACGCCACCGCTGGAAAGCATGATGAATAGCCGCCCGCCAAAGCCGAGAGCGCCCAGTCGCCCGGAAAGTTGGGTGAGATATTTATCCGTTAGCGGCTTGACATAAGCGTTGGCGACGGTGGTGCTACTACGCTCATATTCGCGAATTTGTGGCAGCACTTCATACGAAATGGAAACCGAGCACCCCGGCGCTTCGGTGGTGATGATGTCTTTCAGCGCCAGTTCATGCGCCGGATTCTCGAATGAGTTGAGCAGGCAGACCGCAATGGATTCGACGCCCAGCTCCACCAGTTGGCGCACTACGGTACGCGCTTCGGCGTGGTCAAGCGGCTGCAACACGCTGCCATCGGCGCGCATGCGCTCGTTCACCTCCAGGCGCAAATGGCGTGCTGCCAGCGGCTGTGGAAATTCGGCGAATATATCGTAGGGCGCGTAGCGGATTTCGCGCCCCAGTTCCAGCGTATCGCGGAAACCGCGTGTGGTAATCAGCCCGGTGCGCGCGCCCTTGCGCTCGATGATGGCATTGATGACCAGGGTGGTGCCGTGAATCAGTTCATCCAATTCAGCGATGATATTCGGCGCTGTCTGCTGCAGTTCCAGCATCCCCTGCTTAATGGCATCGGATGGGTTGCCGGGCGTGGTCAGGCACTTGTTGACACGAATATCCCCGGTTTCATCATCCAGTAAAACAAAATCGGTGAACGTGCCACCGACGTCTATTCCAAGGCGCATGAGCGTGTCACTGTCAAATAATTCCTTTCTCGCTCAGCGTCGCGATCTGCTCCGCGCTCAAACCGAGGACCTCGCCGAAAACTGTCCCGTTGTGCTCGCCGAGACGCGGCGGGAAGGACAGCGTTGCAGTGCTCTTCGCGTTGGTCTGCGCCAGCGGCGGCAACACCACTTCAACCCCGCTGCGTGCGTCACGGGAGCGCGTCATCCCCTCTCTGAGCAGTGGCTCTTGCACCACTTCCGCCATTGTGTTTACCTTCGCTATCGGCGCCCCGATGGCGTTCATGGCGGAAATCAGCTCGACAGCCGTGCGCTGGCGGGTGATGGCGGCGATGCGCTCGTTCAGGCTGTGGATATCGGCCATTCTACCGGCATTTTGCGCATAGGCGGTGTCAGCGAGGGTCTCGAAGCCGTCCAATTGAGTAAGAGCCTTCCATTGGCGGTCATTGCCAGTCGCGAGATAGACGAAGCGCTTATCTTTGGTGGGGAAGACCGAGACCGGCCCAAAAAACTGGTGCGTGTTGCCTCGGCGCGTGATGTGCTCGCCGAGTTCGGTTAACATGACTGCGTTCGCCATCCACGACAACGCCGAGTGAAACAGGGAGATATCGATGCAGCTGCCCGCGCCGGTGCTCGCACGCTGAAAGAGCGCTTTCATCACCGCGCCGTATGCGTGCTCCGAGGCGCCCAAATCCACCAGCGGCAACCCGACCACTTGCGGGAAACCGTCCGGCTCGCCGGTGAGCTCCATCCAGCCAGCGCGCGCCTGAATCACTGGGTCATAGGCGCCCTCGTCGCTCTGCGGGCCAAAACCGGTAGTGCCCAGCCAGATTAAATTGGGTCTGACGGAGCGCAGTTTCTCATAGGCGATGCCCAGTTTGGCGTAAGTGTACGGGCGATTGTTGGTGGCGAAGATATCCACGGGCAGCCGGGCGATCAGATCGTGCAGCAGGGCCTGCCCCTCGGGAGCGCGCAGATTAAGCGTGATAGCCTCTTTACCGCAATTGTTGGGAAAAAAATAACTGCACATGTCCGCCTCGCCGAGGGTCGCCTCGCCTATATAGCGGTTGGGGTCGCCGCGCCCGGGCGGCTCCACGCGGATAACGCGCATGCCCTCCCGGGCCAGCCGCTGAGTGAGGAAGGGCAGTGTGGTGGCTTGCTCCAGCGAGAGAACTGTGAGCTCTGAAAACGCTGTCATCTTATAGCCTGACCGGCTCTTTGAACTCCCCGAACACCTCCTTCAAAACGGATGTGATCTCGCTCAGGGTCGCGTAGGTGCGTACAGCGTCCATCATGGCAGGCATCACGTTCTGGTCGCTGGCAGCCGCCTGCCGCACGGATGCCAGCGTGCGGGCGACCGCCTCTGCGTCGCGGCTTTCGCGCACCTGTTGCAAGCAGCGAATGGATTCCTCGGCCTGTTGCGGTTTGTATTCGTGCAACTCCACATCTGCGGAATAGCCGTCCTTGTCGCCCAGCCAGTCAGTGTAACAGTTCACGCCCACTTTGTGGATATTGCCATCCTGGACACCTTTCTCCACCTGCCAGGCCCGATGCGCCACCTCCCTCTGTACCGCGCCCTCACTGACCGCGCGCACAATGCCGCCCATCTCGGAGTCCACGCGCTTCATCTCTGAGGCGATGCGCGCTTCGATTTCGTCAGTGAGCGCCTCTACGTAATACGAACCGGCGAGTGGGTCGACCGTGTCGCACAGCCCCATCTCCTCGACCAGAATCTGCATGGTGCGCAGCGAAATCAGCGCGGCCTTTTCGGTGGGGATGGTGTAGGCTTCGTCGTAGGAGCAAAGCGCCATCGTCTGTGTGCCGGAAAGGGCCGAGATCAGCGCATAATATGCGCCACGCACGATGTTGTTTTCTGGCTGCTCGATAGTCAGGCCACCGCCGCCTCCGCCTGCTATCATCTTCATCTGCATGGTGCGCGGGTTCTGCGCGCCGAACTCGTCACGCATCAACTTCGCCCACAGACGGCGCGCAGCTCGGAATTTGGCCACTTGCTCAAACAGATTGCCGAAAATATCTAGGTTGAAGGAAATCCTACCCGCAAAATCATCCACATGTAGCCCACGCGCCAGTCCGCGCCGTACATATTCGCAGGCAATGCTGTAAGCGTAGGCAATTTCTTGCACCGGGCCTGCGCCGGATTCGCGGATATGGTAGCCACAGACCGAGACTGGGTAGTATTTCGGCGCGTTCTTGGCGCAGAACTCAATCGTGTCGGCGATCAAACGGATAGCCGGTTCGACCGCGAAAATCCACGCGCCGCGCCCGATGTATTCTTTCAGAATATCGTTTTGTGCAGTGCCGCGCACCTGCGCCAGCGGCACGCCGTGTTTTTCGGCGACGACGAAATACATCGCCATAATCGGCGCAGCCACTGCGTTGATGGTGAGCGAGACGCTGATATCTTCGATTGGGATTCCGTCAAAGGCGACTTCCATATCTGCCAGCGTGTCAACTGCCATGCCCACGCGCCCGACTTCTCCGGTTGCCAGCGGGTCGTCCGAATCCAACCCCATTTGTGAAGGCAAATCAAAGGCGACATTGAGCGCGTTTTGCCCGTTGGCAATCAGGAATTTGAAGCGTTCGTTGCTTTCGGCGGGCGTGCCAAACCCGGCGTATTGCCGCATGGTCCATGGGCGGCGGCGATACATGTGCGCGTGAATGCCGCGCGTGAAGGGAAACTCGCCCGGCTGCCCGATTTCGGCGTCGGCGGCATCCTCCGGCCCGTAAACCGGCTTGACCGGAATACCAGATTCTAACTGTACCTGCTTCATTTCACTGAATACAATTTCCCCGTTTGTCTGTGAGAGAGATTGCCCCTATGGAGCGAACATTCTGGTGATTTTCTAGCAATTGCTACTGCTCTCATCGCAAAGCCGAAAGGGCACAATGGCACAAGCTATTTGCACTCTGTGACCATGCGGCTTTGTGCAAATCACGGCGCCCGGGCGCAGAATCGCTACGGCACTAACTCAATCC
>DASCOB010000157.1:0-2432 GCA_036011785.1 Anaerolineales bacterium
CACCGAAGAAGACGTAATGGAATTCCACGGAGACGGTGACGTTTTGATCTGGGAGGGTTGCATAAATGAGCCCGTGATCTCTGAGGATGTTGCTGGAATCATTAGCGGCTGTCTTGGTGATGGGGGCGGTACCCCACCAACTCCGCAACTGCTGTTCATTACACCTAATCCGCTCGTGTCCCGGGGGTCCTCAAACCTGGGGATAGTAGGGAAAGACGAACTGTGCATGAATTTCTGGTTTGGTTCCGAAACAACGATCGGCGGCCGGAACCTGAATTTCGGCTATAAACCGCCTGTGTATATGCCTAAGTTTCCTGCCGGTGTCGACCTGCATGTCTGCGATGCCAATAGCGGGGGCTGTGCACGTTCAGTAGAAATCAGTGCCGGTGGCACATGCCTAGCATTTGAGCTCATCAATTATACGTACGAGGACATGACCGCGGAGGATTTCGGCAGATATCTCGTGTCCATACCCATCGCAGTAGAGGACTCGGAGGGTGAATTGCTGGTGATAGTACAGCCCAGCAAGATAAAGCTCCATTTTGAGATTCCAACGCCACCTCCCCCTCTGGAGGGATGCACGGACCCAGAGATGAAAGGTTACGATCCGCTAGCCGAGAAGGACGATGGCTCGTGTGAGGATTGGGTGTATGGATGCACGGACGAGGAGGCGAAAAATTACGATCCGCTAGCCGAGAAGGACGATGGCTCGTGTGAGTATTGGGTGATTGGATGCATGGACGAGAAGGCGAAAAATTACGATCCGCTAGCCGAGAAGGACGATGGCTCGTGTGAGTATCCTCCAGTCGTGCTCGACTGCTCTGGTGAGGCATTTATCGATCTGGGTACCTTCGACAGTGGCCAGCCCGAGTTCGAGTGGCTAAGCTCTCGCGAGCGCGTGGTCGAGGTTGGGGCGTGCCTTCTGGATTGGGGAAAGGCCCACCCCTCCTCTACTATGGGTGTCCGGATAGAACCTGCTGACAATAACCCAACAGATTCAGTGATCGGAAGTGGTGGGCACCTATGGCTTGAACGTGAGGGCGAACAGGCGGGTCACCTACTGCTAACACCAGAGGACGAACATATTTCAATCGCAGCCTCGCTGGATGACGCCCTGTTCGAGCAATTGGACGTGGGCGAACATCTCTTCCGGGCGCGCATCCGCCTTAATCCGGAAGGCGTCTCGCCACAGGGTGATGTGGCTGCAGTCCTAGCGGCTTCCGGGCGGTGCGAGGGCCCTGCCGCTGAGCCACCCTGTATAGAGGTTCAGTTCACGGCGAAGGTAAGGCAGCCATTTTGGCCCTTCCTTGCCGGCGCGCTGGGCCTGCTCCTCTTGGGATTTCTCGCGACCCGCCCCCGCTTTCCACCCAACGCCCAGTTGCGGGTCGATGACATTTCGCCGTGGGAACTGGCAGTTGCTGAGCCTCGTAAGTGGCGGAGCGGGAGAATAGTACTGGGTGGCGGACCTGATGCCGCAATCGTGTTGGGTAGTGTGCAAAGCCCATGTTTGGCTCTTGAGCCAAGTTGGCATGGATCGCTGCTCGGGCGTTTACTGCGGGCACACCGCGTCGCCCACGACATCTCATGTACGCTAAGACTGGATGAATTCTCCGGGATAGTTCTCAATTCCTTGTCACAGCCTGTTGAGGACGGAGAGACAGTGCGTCTGGGCGGTACGCAGATGGACGGAGATAAGTTATCTGTCACTTGCGGCGAAAAGATTGTTATATTGCGGTTTACGCGAGCGATCGATGCTGGTGACCAGGGAATTTTTGGTGTTGGGAGCGACCAAGCAACACCAGGCAGTGACAACATCTTTGATGAGTGATGAAACGAACACACTTTCTCGTTAGGCAACAGCACACCTGGAGGTAATCTCATGGCAGTCAGACCATCTGTTGTAATCGGATTGGGGACAACTGGATCCTCAATCACCACAGCAATTTACAATCGTTTCAAGGAGTTTTGCGAACAGACGGGCGAACATCTTGAAAGCATCCAGTTCATCAATATCGACACTGCCGAAGCCGTTGCGGGCGCCGATGACCTGAAGATGAAGGGCCGCTACATTTCAATTGCGTTGCCACAAGCGGAGGCTGCGTTGCAGGCATCGCTGGAGTTCGACAGATTCATGAAGCAATGGTGGCCTAAGAGTTACACTCAGATCGGCAACCTGGTGGATGGGGCCGGGACAGTGCCCATACACGGACGTTTCGCGTTTTGGCAGGGAATTGGGCCCGGAGGCGCCGCTGAGGAGCAGTTCTTGCCGTTGTTCAACAGGTCCATGGTCGAGGTTAGCAAATATGCTCCAGACAGGGTGGGACAGCCGGACGTGTACATATTCTCCACCCTCTGCGGAGGGACCGGAGCCGGGTGCTTCCTGGACGTGGCTCACATGATCAGAAACGACACTGATTACGGTGACTGTAAGA